>CANCQX010000045.1 GCA_947380375.1 Flavobacteriales bacterium | reverse complement strand
ACTTTCCTTATCGTTTAAAAAATTATCTAAAGCTTTTAAATTTGGGATGTTTACGTTTCTAGTTGCTCCTGTTTCAAAAGGACCTACGATTCCAGCTGCCTCTAACTGATCAATCAGTCTTCCCGCACGGTTATACCCTACCTTCAGTTTTCTTTGCAAAAGCGATGGAGAACCTTGTTGAGCAGTAATAATAATTTCAGCAGCTTCTCTAAATAAGCTATCGATATCAGAAATTTCATATTTTTTAACCTCTGGGAATAAATATGGAGAGGGATAAGCTCTTTGTTTACTTATAAAATTACATGTTCTAGACAATTCTAAATCATCATAAATAGGAAATTTTAATGTTAAATTTTCATTTTTAAATGAATATAGTATTTTATTTTCTGGTAAAGAAAAAGCTTTTTTTTCAAAAAAATCTTTATTTCGATTAGCGTTTCTTAATTTAAAACAAATTTTTGTATTAAAAATATCAAAGAAATCTCGAGATAGTCTATTATAACTCCAAATATCCGTAGAGTAAATTATATAAATACCAAGTAAATCACTTGATTTTCCAATTTGATATAATAATTCTTCATAGTCTTTAATAAAGATAATTAAATATGGTAGAAAACGATGTCCATTTTCAGTATTTAATTTTCTTTTTTTAAAAAGGTTATTGTACTCATTTATATTTTTAACCCCCGCATTTCTAATTAAAGAATCACGTTCATCTTTTTCAAGACTAAGCCCTTCCAAAGTTTTTTTGATTACCGTGAATTTTGAAGAATTTCTGGTTGAAATTGGTAATTTAACTAAAAAATGATTTTCAATTTTATCGTATCGATTATAAAAATCGGATTCCTGAGATATAAAATCACTCGTACATAAAATAAATTTAATTTCTGCAGGATGTTTTTTGAAAAGCAAAGAAATTAATATAGTATCATCTAAATTCACCCTGTAATCATCATAGAATATAATTGTATTTTTATTTTTTAGTAAATCAATTACAAATACTTCATTATTAGCCATTTTTCCCAAAACAATGGGTAATTCCATTTCAGTATTTTGAAATTGAGGGGATGAAAACAAAGATTTTAAATTAATTCCCTCTTCTGAAGAAACCTCTTGTAATAATTCTAAATTAGGTGATTTATAATCGCTTAAATCTAATCTCGGGTCATATAAACCATATTCAGCAACTAATCTTTCTGCATTATTAATATTCAAATCGGAAATTTCATTTACATTTTTTTCTAATAATTCTTTTAATGTTAAATCATCATCAGAGACTGTTTTATTATTAGAAGAAATTTCTGAATCTAGAATTACTAAAATATTATTAATTGGTACAATTTGTTCTTCTTCGACTCCAATATATATAATTTTACCTGAATATAAGGAACACACTTCAATACTAACTTTATCAGTCTCTATCTCAGCTAAAATATCTCCTTCTTTAATAATATCTCCAACTTTTTTTAACAATGATATAATTTTTACTTCAGTTATATCTTTTGGATAGAATGATTCATCTTTTACTCGCTGAACATTATTAGTTAGTGATAATTTTTCAATAGTCTCTGGTGTAAATGAGGATAAAATATTATTATCGTTAGAATTAAAAATTTCTTCATCTTTTAATATTATTTCAGCATCTTTTTTTATACATCTAACATTAAAACCTCCAGAATTTGTCAAATTAATAAATGGAGGATGTTGATATGAAAATTCAAAACATTCTTCGTAATCTTTAACCTTACGTTCTATTGAACTATGTAAATCTTGTGAAGAAATAAATTTTGATAATGAATCTTTAATCCATAATATTCCAGAATGACCAAGATCTATATGCCTACCTGAACTATAAAATCCACCTGACTTTAGATTAAATCCACTTTTATTTGTTCCATTACCACCAGAGCTTGCTTGGTATTTATAAGTTTCTTCATCAGCTATATCAATTTCTGTTATTTCTTCATAAAATGACCAACCACTTCGGCTTCGTAATGATCTTCCATCTAATTGTTTTGTTAGATTTTTAAAATCTTTTTCATCAGGTATTCCCCAGCCATCAGGAGCAAGTCCTCTTTTGTCATTTATAGCAAAATAATTATATAATAAACCATATTCATCTCCGTTTATAGGGTCATCATCGTAATAGCACCATGCTGGGGTTTCAGTTGTTAAAGCTTCTTCCCATTTTTCTTCATTAGAAGCCTCTTTTATGGGATCACCATTCCTGAAATTTTTAATATTCAGATTTTTTATCATCCAAGCTTGATTGTCAATTATAACTGAATCAAAATCGTTTTTAACCGCACTTTCAAACTTTTCTGTTTTCTCCTCAACTTGAGGTTTGCCTCCAACGATTTCATTTAATAACACAGAATATTGACTTTCATCTATTGCCCCTGTTTCAAGAAGCATTTTTAATTCTTTAATTTGGTCTACTTTATTCATTAAAGGAAAAATTTATATAAACAAAAATACAAAAAAATATAAGTGATTTTATCGTAATTAAATAGGTTCGAGTCGATTTTTATCCAATTCTTTTACTTATGAAATACCAATAAATAAATATATTTATTATTACTTACTTTATAATTAGTTTATTGATATATGATTTGCTATGAAATGATTGGTTATTTCTCGGATGAACCTAATTCTCAACCCTATCCATCCAATGAATTAGCGCAATTATATCCTAGTACTGCAAATTTCATCATCGTCGTTGGAATAGAAGAATATGACGCTTCAAACAAAATCTCCTTTGGAAGTGGTGACTGATTTTCGTAAAGAACTTTCACATTTTGAAAATCCAGTTATAGTTCGTACCGATTTAACTTCATTTTTTGATTCAGTTCCGAGAGAAAGAGTAGTAGATTTAGCTATTTCACTTGATTTACCAAATGAAGTTGCTTCGATGTTTAAAGTTTGGTCCAATAAAATAGTGGGAAGACCTTTTTGGGTTAGAGGAAAAACAAAAGATGCAGAAGTGAAAGGTTTACCTCAGGGCTTAAGTATTTCGGCAACTTTAGCAGAATTATGGGGCAATGAAATTGAAAGGAAAATGAGTTCAACTTCAAAGATCTTTAGGTTTGTAGACGACATAGCTTTTGTTTGCAGTTCCGAAGAAGAAGCGAAAAAGAAACTTAGTGTTTTAAGAAATGTTGTGAGTGAGTTAGGATTACAAATTTCTGAGAAAAAAACACATATTGCACCTTTAAATTAAGGTATTCCTTGGTTGGGAATGATTCATTACCCATCAGAAATAATTGCCAATGAAGAACGTTTGGAAAAATGGTCAAAACGATTCTTGTTTATGCGAAGAGAAATATCAATCGAATTTAAAAATAATCCATCGAAAGATAAACAAGAATTATTAGACTTGTTTTATTACAATGTAAAGCAGGAGTTAAAAGGTAAAACAAGTGCAAGGCCTCAATGGTATAGTATTGTAAAAGATCAAGGGCAATGGAAAAAAATGGATCAATTACTTCATTCCCAATTTAAAATATTGCACAAACAATTAGACATTCCATTGAGTAGAGAAGCCAAATTACCATCGATTCATAAACAAATGTTATTAAGAAATAGAATTATATGAAAATTACCGCCCCGTCCATCGCCAATTAAGGGTTTTGCGCCACTAAATCAAGAAAGTTGATAATTTGCCGATTAAGGGCTTAGACGCATTACGGGGTGGTTTTTTTACTTATTTTAATAAAGAGATGTTATAAATATGCGTTATTTACGTATAATAGAATATGGCTTTCTATTCATTAATTTGAATTGAACCTTTTTAATTGTTATTTTATATACTTTTTATTATATGTTTATTAGATTATTTGTTTGGTTAAGTCTTGTTATATTAGTTTCATCCTGTGTTCAAAAATCAACCGACATTAAAAAGTTAAGTAGTTGGATTGATTCTATTGAAAAAAAGGATTTTTCGAAGGAGGAAGAAGAGGTAACTCATTATCCTGATTCAGTTTATAATTCCTTCCGAAATGAGAATTATGAATTAATTTCAGCGGAATTTAATTTGATAAAAAAGATCAATGAAAATGATAAAAAGCGAATTGAATTAACACAAATTGAAGCTTCAAGTTATCCATTTCTAAAACATCTAATAAAGCAAGAAAATGAATATTTTAGAATCGAATTGATTCCATTGGATCCATTAAATCCGTTAGAAAATTATATATTAATGTATGATTTGAATTCAGATTGGGATAAAACAATTCAATTTTTTTCAAATAATCGTAAGTTAGGCGAGTACAAAGCGAGTATTAAGACAATACTAGAAGCTCAACGATTTGATGAAAATACTTTGATTATTGGTCAAGTTTTTCAGTCAGGAACTGGACTTTATTGGTTGCAAAATCATTTCTTTAAATTTACGAAACAACGTGTGATTCCTGTTTTACAAACAGTTTCAACTTCTTATCAATACGGTTGGAGTTTTATGGATTTTGGAATTAGCTCAAAAATAGTCTCAAAACACCCTTTAAAGATTGCGTATGAAAAGGAAATTCAATTTAGAGATTCTACCGATAAAGATGTATTTAAGTTCAATGAAATAGATACTGTTTCGTTTGATTGGAATGCTAAGGAAGAGTGCTTTGAACCAAATAAAAAGTCAAAAATACACTACCGAAATTACAAGAGTTTTTACATTGGTGCAGATCTAGAGTTTTTAATTTATGCAAATGCTAAGTGGTTCAAATCATTATTAAAAACAAATGAAGGATTAGACATTGTAAATCAACTATATAAAATTAAAACTAAATAAATGAAAGCAAACACTTCCAGATTGTATGACGATGTTCGATTCCTTACTGAATTGAGACCTTTTAGAAATTATCAAAACTTAGAAAGTTTAGCTCAAGTAGTAGATTATGTAAAAAACGAATTTGAGAAAGCAGGCTTGACAATTCAATATCAAAAATGGACAGCTGGTGGTAATGAATATACAAATGTTATTGGAGTGTATAATTCTCATAAATCGAAAACATTAGTTGTTGGAGCGCATTATGATGTTTGTGGTGATCAGCCGGGGGCTGATGACAACGCAAGTGCCGTGGCAGGATTGTTAGAGACAGCACGATTAATTGGTGAAAATAAACCAAATTTAGAGTACGCAATTGAATTTGTTGCTTATTGTCTAGAAGAACCACCATTTTTCGGGACTACAGAAATGGGAAGTTATATTCATGCCCAATCTCTACATGACAATGAAGAAGATATTATCGGAATGATCTGTTATGAAATGATTGGTTATTTCTCGGATGAACCTAATTCACAACCCTATCCATCCAATGAATTAGCGCAATTATATCCTAGTACTGCAAATTTCATCATCGTCGTTGGAATAGAAGAACATGACGATTTTAATAAAAAAGTCAGAAATTTAATGGCTGATAAAGCGGAAATTGATGTTCAAGTGATTAGTTTCGAAACGAGTGGAGATTTAGCAGGAATGTCAGATCAACGTAATTATTGGAAATTTGGATACAAAGCTTTAATGATTAATGATACTTCATTTGTTAGAAATCCAAATTATCATATGCCTACCGATACCATTGAAACGTTAGATTTCCCTAAAATGTCAGAAGTTGTAAATGGTGCTTATAATGCTGTTATTCAACTATAAAAATTCAATAAATCCAATTCAATTAGTATCAATAAATGAGCACTTTTGAGATAAGATTTTAAATTCTTTAAAAATTAAAAATAGATTTACATTTTGCATCTGTGTTATAACTTTTATGTTCTTTCGTTATTAATGATGAACAACTTAAAACGATTAATTATGTTTCCAAAAAAGAATCAGGTGTTTAAAACTTACCCAGATAATGTAAAAGCTAACGTAGGAAAATATGTATATCATCTAACAAGAAAACGAACTAGAGAGCGTATTTTAAAAGAAGGATTGCGCAATGCGTATGTAACAGAAGAATATACAGGACCTGTTTTTGCACACAACACAGATCGTTTTGAAATTTATTGGTATTGGTTTTGTTTGGATATCTATGATTTTGATATGACAAGTTATTGGAATGAATACATCGATCATCTATTAGATAATCGATCGTTAATCCGTTTTTATGTCAACACGTTTTACGATATTTGGAGAATAGATACAGAAATGGTTAATAAAGATTGGGTTATTGATTATATAGGATTGCATGATGAGCCAAATAAAAAGGAAGATTATTATGTGAAATGTTATAGTGCAATAGATAGAGTAGCAATAACGCTTTGTACATTGGATATTGATATAAAAGAAAATATAGAAGATGAAAATGGCCTATTTATTACTTATATAAATCCCATAATTGCAAGGGATGAGTTTATTAGCAAACATGGATTTGAACCAGAAGAAGAAGTGTTGCTAGAAATTAATAATACTGCATTTATGGATTTATCATCCGAAAACAACCGAAATGAATTTTATTGGAAAAAACTGAGTAAAATGAAATTTAGTTTACAAGAAGAATGGGCATATAGAAAGATTGCTTAAAAATTGAAAATAGGAGATTGCATTTTTAGAATATTAAAAAAAATAGGGTTGAAAACTTATTTAAAAAGTACTTTTAACTATCTAAATATATTGATTAAATAAATTGGACTTGCCTTCAAATTCTGGAGTCAAAGTTAAGCTATGCTGCTAAGTTCTGATTTTTATTTGATTTTGCAAATTCTTTAATTGATTTATTTCTCAAACTGCTATGAATTCGATTTGTATTATACCACATTTCTATCCATTGAAAAACAGATAATTCAGCTACTTTTCGGGTTAAATAGTTATTTCTGTAAACACATTCTTTCTTTAAAGACTTAAAAAAACTTTCTGCTACTGCGTTGTCCCAACAGTTTCCTTTTCTACTCATACTTTGTGTTATTAAAGGGGATTCTAACTGCTTTTTAAACTCATTACAAGCATATTGAACACTTATATCCTAATGAAAAATTAAATCATCTAAAATAGACCTATTTAATTTAGCCATTTTAAATGCAGGAATTACACTTTAATCAGCTGTCCAGAAAATAGGAACTTTTATAGAGAGTTGGAGAGTTGGAACTAGAAATACCTGACAGTAGGGTTGAAGATTAACAGTCCGTAATCATTTTATAAATATTTTAAAAATGTAAAAATTAAGCTATTTAATTAATTGCTAACTAAAGGAATAGTACTCCGAAATGCATCCTTAACATTCTTTAGATAAATATATGATTAGTTACACTTTCCCTATAAGTAAAAGATAAATTCTCTAAAACTGAAGTTTGCACTAATCAGTATTATATTCAAAGTGCATTCTTCAGTTGAAAGAAGATAGTCTAAATCACATACTAGCAAAAATTATATAAGGTGCATGTTCTTCCATCAATGGCATGTTTGAACATTATACAATCTAAAATTCCTTTTTTGTCGTTTAAATTAAAATTATATTTTGTTGTTTTATTTAAATATTGAAAATGAAATAAGCGCATTAAACTATAAAAAGCTGAAACACTAAGGCCTGTAAAAGGTTCGTTTTTGAAAAAACCAAATCCTTGAATAAGTTGGTTGCAACCAGATTTAAGAAAGTCAAGTTCTTCTTGAGTTGAACCTTCTAATGGTTGTTTAAAAAAGTCATCCTTTCTATATTTTTCTGGTCCAATTTTTAAATACAAAAAAGCCTTGTAAAACAAATAAGGGAATTGATTGTCTAGTAAAATTTCATTTTCAGCATCAGAATTTTTATCCATTATTGCATTGAGTTGTTCATCTAAATTTTCCATTATTTTGATTTTAATTGTTAATAGATTTATATCTATTGAATGTGTTGATCATTTCTACAATTTTTAAAATTTAAATTTTCATTTCTAATAAACCCAATACCATTTTTTACCCGTCCATTATTTTCTGAAAGGCAAAAGCTTTCAATGGTCTCGAAAGAAGGCAAGTTACCATAAAGCACCTGGTTGATTTCACATTTACGAGCAATATTTTCAATCTGACCTCCAGAAAATTCAAATTGAGTAGCTAGTTTTTCATATTCACTTGCTGACAAGTCAGGCAATTTACTTTCCCATATAGAGATACGCTGTTTTAATTCAGGTTTAGTAAATTCAACTTTGTACAAAAAACGGCGATCAAAAGCTCCATCCAAATTTTGAGCTAAATTAGTTGTTGCAAAGAAGATACCTTCAAAATTTTCCAATTCTTCCAATAAAATATTTTGAATTGTGTTTTCCGTTTTTTGAGTTGCACTATCAGCAGTAGTACTTCTTTTTGAAAGAATGGCATCGGCCTCATTGAAAAGTAAAATAGGGGTTAGGTCACATTTCTTTGAATATTCTTTATAATCTGTAAAAATATTTTTAATCAATTTTTCGCTTTCACCAAACCATTTTGATTTTGTTGAGCTAATATCTATTTTGATAATTTCTCTACCTGAACTTTTAGCTAATTGTAAGACACTTTCCGTTTTCCCTGTTCCTGGTCCACCAAAAAGTAAAACGTTTAAACTTAGAGGTAGATTTTTAGAGTTTAAACGTTCTTTCAAATCAGCATACTTTTCCTCCATTAGAAGTCCTTTTAAATTAATTAATTGCTCATTTTCTTTTTCATTGTAAAATAAGGTTTTAGAAGAGATTTTATCCGCTTTGATGGTATTATTATTTGAAATTGTACCTGAAGAAACAACTATGGAATCGGTAGCTAATAATTCAATGCTTTTATCTGTTAAGTAAAATTCTATATCATTCATAAAACCTGAATTTCTAGATTCAACTAATCCGATAGAAATCAATGAGTTTACACCGTTATAAAGACCTTGAGTAAACTTTACGCTTTCTCGGGATGAATCCGTAATTGAATTAACTAAAGTATTAGGCTCGATTCCTTGAATACCAAGTATAGATTTCCATATAACAAAATAATAAAACATTGATTCTTCAAAACTGAGTTCGAATTTTTTTATCGCTTTAAAAAAGATAGAATCCGGAAATTCATTCACTAATTTAGTTGTTTCAATATCCAATTCTTCAATACTTATATTATCTTCCAATCTAGCTGATATTTGCTCATGTATTTTCTCTAATAAATCGGTTGTACTTTCAATTGTATAGGCATCAAAAGTTGGACAAGGTAAACCTTTTACAATAGCTTTACTCAATTGAGATTTCACTGTAAAATATTTATTTGTGTGTACTTCATTGTTTCGATCTCTAACACTTTTTTTAACCAGATAACCTTTTTTAACCAGGATTTCAACACTATGCATTTCAGAAATCATCTTAATGGAAGGGATTTTAAAATGTCTATATAAATCTTTAAAATAAGCACTATCTCCATCAAAATTAATGTTCAATATAATTGAGAAAAATAAAGCTTCATGTGGTTCGACGTTTAAGTAGGAACTAACTATTTTTAAGTCTGTTTTCAATGAAGAAATTATCTTATCGTCTAATTCAGAATTTTTAGAAATTTCATAAATGTTTTGAATTTCACTCAATAGTACATTTTTAACAGCTTTTTTCATCACTTTACTTTTAAGGTTCGTTTTTAAATAAGCTTCAGTTCTAATTTTATAACAATTAAGGATGAGAATGATGTCGATTTTTTACGATATAGATGTTCTGGATTAAAATCGTTTTTTTGTTTTTTAACGAGAAGAACTATTTGATAAACAAAAAATAATTACTTCTTATTCAGGTGATTGTGCAAAAGTAATCGTCGAGATTTAGAATTGAATTTTTTTAAAAAAAAAGCACAAACCTTGGAAATATTCACCGAAAATATCTCAATTAATAGTTTAACGAACGAATTAATAAATAAAGTGCGTTCTTTTTACTTAGAGCGGGAAGTATATAAAATATGGACTTACATTAATACTATTTTAAGTTGTTGAAATATTTTTCACTTTGGTGCACTTAAAAAAGTATCAGTGAGCAACTATATATTGAAAAGTAAAAAATTAAATCAAGTGGTATATTTGACCATTAATTAACTCTTAAAAATGAAGATATAATTAGACTAAAATATGATTTATTAAACGAAAACAATTTTAGCATTATAGAATCAACTAAATGGAATAACCATAAAACAAAACATTTGGATACCATCGTGAACTTTCTAAAAATAAAATGTATTCTAATAATTTGAAAGTTAAAACGAGAGATAGTATTTTCCTTTAAGTAGTTATTAAACAAGTTATTAAATCAGGAAATACAACTAAATAAATTAATCAAAACCAACTTATATACGATTTATCAATAAAAAAATTATATATTAGTTGAAAACGCTAAATGTCTATATTAGAAAAAACTAAATCGTTATTACTTGGTCTTTCAATTGGGGATGCATTAGGTGTGCCTTTTGAATTCATGGAATCCGAAGAATTAGAGAATGAATGTTTTGATTTGATGAAAGGATATGGAACCTATAATCAACCTTCAGGTTCTTTTTCAGATGATTCATCATTAACATTTTGTTTGATTGAGGCATTAATGAACCAATTAAATCAAAAAGAAACAGCTAACCTATTTATCAAATGGAAAAATGAACACTATTGGACAGCAAACAATGACACATTTGATATTGGTAATACGACGTATTTAGCGTTAGAAAATATTGAAAAAGGTTATTCAATAGATCAAGCAGCACCCAAAGATGAAAAGAGTTGTGGAAATGGTGCATTAATGAGAGTATTACCTCTGGCATTTTACATCGATAATTTAAACTATGATGAGATTTATAATTTAATCGTTAGTTATGCAGCAATCACACATGGTCATATTCGTTCACATATGGCATGCTTTATACTTGTTGTTTATGCAAATAAACTAATGCATTTAAAAGAAGTAAGTAAAATAGCAAAAACAAAATGCTTTGCATACACAATGACTGATATTCATAATTATTTTATATCTCAAAAAAGGTTTGAAATTGAGCTAATTTATTTCGAAAGATTTTTTTCCACTTTTCCAAATAAACTAAAAGACATTAAAAATAGTGGATATGTAATAGATTCTTTAGAATCATCATTTAGTTCTTTTTTGAAATTTAATCGCTACGAAATGATAGTAATTGATGCAATTAAAAAAGGAGGAGATACAGATACAAATGCTTGTATAGCAGGTGGTTTGGCTGGACTATTTTATGGAAGTGATAATATTCCAAAGAGATGGATAGATGGACTATTAAGAAAAGAAGATATTATCTATTTAAGCGAAAAATGGGCAAAAAGTTTAAGTGAAAAATTACGTTGTGTTATTGATAAGTGAAAATCATAAATTGATTAAATGATTTAAATTTAGTCAAGACTATAAAAATAATGAAATTGAAAGTAAATTAATTCACTTAAGTTGAGGGAATTATTAATTATAATAATATAAAAAACTAAAAAAACATGGAATTACAAAATGATGGTACTTACATTTTTTCATTACGAAATAAGGTTTATAAATTAGAATTTGAGGGTAATTCACCAGTAGTAACTTTGAATAGTGATAAGCAAAAGGCAATAACTATTTTAAAGGAGTACATTAATGAAAATAAACTTCCAATTGATTTTAATTACTTAAAAGGAAATGGAGAAATAGAAAAATTAACTACCAATGGTTTAGGTGGTAGATTAAGAAAATATTTAACATCTTCTGAACAAAATGAAAACAAAAAAGAACAAACTTTTAATGTAAATAAAAAAATAATAACAACTAAAAAAGAAGTAAAACTTGAAAATAAATTAAAAGCAGATTACAATAGAAGAAAGAAAAATAATCTAAATGATTTTGAAACATATGAACAGTTTAAAAATTGGTACAACAATCAAGATAAAAAATGTTCATATTGTGATATTAAAGAAGATGAAATTAGATTTATTGTATTAAATGGACTTTTAAAATCAAAGAGATTTCCTGAAAATGGAGTCCTAAAACAAGGAAAAGCAAGAGGTTTTTATCTTGAAGTAGATAGAAAAAATTCCAATTTAAATTATTCAACTGAAAATTGCGTTTTGGCCTGTTATTTTTGCAATAATGATAAAAGTGATGTCTTTGATTTTGATTCTTATAACAAATTTTTTCTTAATAGAAGAAATTATCTATTGGATCTAATTGATAAATACAACAATAAATTATAACCTTTTTTGATGAAAACACTAAAAAATACATTTCAACTTAAACTTGGAAAAGAATACTATAATAAAGCAAGAGAATTTGAAATTATTCCTGTTTCAAATAGAATTGTTAATGAAACATATAAATTTAAAAATACAAAATGGGGTATTTGGATTAGGGAAATAAATATAAAAAAACATCTATGAAAACAATTAATCATCAATTTATCAATAAATCTTTTTTTGTATCACCAAATTGGGACGTGAAACATCTTTTTATTGGCACTTTTAATCCAGAAGGTGGTGATAAGGTAAATTACTTTTACGGTAGACAAAAAAATTGTTTTTGGAAGATTTTAACTATAATTTTTGAAGAAAATTTTGATCCAAATTCTAATAATTTTTTTGAATTATTGAAAAAACATGGTATTGCATGTGTCGATATTATACAATCTGTAAATAAAATAGATGATAATGATTTTACAGAAACAGAAATAAATAAAATTTTGGGTCAAGGATATAGCGATTCTAAAATAATAAACAATTCATTTAAAAGATTATATAATACTGAAGCTATTTCTAAATTTATAAGTTTAAATAATTGCTATGTTTATTCTACTTGGGGAACTGGTAGTTCACTTAAAAATTGGAAGAACGAAATAAACAAAATTAACTTTACATCAAATTTAGTTTCTCCAAGTCTAGCTGCAAGAGTTCCTAAAGGAGTAGCTAAATTTGAATTTATGCTGAATGATTGGAGATCAAAAATTCATTTATAGAATTACATTATAAAAAAGACTTCTTACCATTTAAAAGGTAAGAAGTCTTTTAAGTTTTTATTTAAATCTAACATTTAATGATACTCGGCTCAATAGAAATCGAATATATTGGTATTCATAAGGATACATTAAATATTAATCCAATTTCAAAAAGTAATAAGGTAATCTATCCTATTCAATTGATAAACTCAAATGGGCAATTCAAATTCGTTTTTGATATTGATTTTCCGGAATTAATTTTAAACCAAAAGATTACTTATAATTTAAATCCATTACCACGAATGAATCCTACATCAACTTTAAGTAATAAATATTCTATACAAATAAATAATTTTTTTTATCACAAAGGGGATACTTTAATAACCGGATATTTAGAATATTCTAATGATTTTAAAGAAACGTTTGAATTTGTTATTAATTTTCCAAATTTTAATTTAAATGACAGCAAAATAAGTTCGGATATTAGCATTTGGGAAGTTTAACATCTTCTATTTTAGTAATAAACAACTCTAAAAACAATGAAATAATTCTTACACCCATTTGAGTATCTATTGAGTCTTCTATTAAACAAGTAATCATAGCAATTGCAAAAAAAGAACAAGGCAACTAATTCCTTATTTTGGAGGTTTTGTTTAAGATAAGCTGAAAATGCAGGTTATGGCCTTGATAATATTAAACAAAATTAGAAAGAATTCAATAAGTCATCAGTTGATTTTATTATCGATTTTGATTCAACTATTTTGAAATTTCCTACTCAAATTGATAGTCAAAGCTATAATGATGGATGAAAGATGAAGGAAGAAAGAGGGAATGATGATGGAAAGAATTCGGAAAGAATAATAGGTTTAATTTTAGAGAATCCAAATATTAGCATAAAAGAGTTGTCTATTAATATAGAAAAATCTGAAAGCACGATTGAAAGAACAATTAAAAAAACTTAAAGATGAGGAATTATCGTGAGAAAAGGTCCGAAATTAGGTGGTTTATGGGAGATAAAACAAAACTAAAAACATGGAAGAACAAATGGACGAAAATACACTTAACGACTTTAAAGATTTAGCGAAACAAATAAACGAACTAAACGAACAAGCCTATTATAGTTACTTCCCCCTTGTAGAGGAATTAATTTCTTCAAAACGAAAAGAAAGCAATGAAATTGAACATTTATTAGACCGAATTTTAGATATTGCCTGTTCTGATAAAGGATTGTTGTTATATAAAAGATTATGCAGGTATTATTGGGAAATTGATAAAGAAGCAACAGCACATTATGTCAATACTTATAGAGAAATGTGGGATAGTGAAAGTTTGGAATAGGATATTACAAACTGAAAATAATTCTATATTGCGTGGTGAGTAACTTTAATAGATTAAGAGAAATTAGCAAAACAAATCATTAATTGAATACATAGATGGGTTAGGGCTATAGCTATTCAAAATGATGAATTAGATTTAGAAACAAAAAACCATTAAGATTGGGCTCACAAAAAGTTTAATTTGATTAACCCATTTTATTCCTTAATCTAATTCATAATCATTTTGAATTTGTATAATTTCGACCTATACTTTTTTCTTCTCAGTCAACTTATAATTCTGATATAGCAAATACCCTATAGTTACTGCTGATAGAGTAATGAAAAAAAATGTTGCGAAATTATTTTTCTTAGGAATAGTTTCTCCTTCTAAAGGGATGTTATTTAATAGTTTATACATTTCTGTTGGTTCCATAGTTTTGTTTTAAAGTGATATACTGTTTGTTATTTTCAGGTGTTTTATGGTACACATATTTACCAACTGAATAGATTTTAATACCAGATTTTGTGTCTTCATACGAGTCAAATAATTTTGAATCAAAACCTTTTTCAAGTAATTCCCTTTCAGTAACTTCTATAAATTTTTCATCTCCTAAAAATTCAGATAGAATTGAAATATTTTTATCTTTTTGAGTATTTATAATGATTTGATCAATGTCTTTTTCATTTAGTAAAGGTTCTTCAATAAAAACTTGCATTGGATTTTTTCTATGTTCTATCAATACACTTCCAGATTTTCGAAGATTATCATTTATCCTTTTTTGCCTGTTTTTACAAAAGTTCTTTCTACCATTTTTATCAGGACAATAAAACCTACTTAAATGGTCTGCAACAAAGCTTTCTTTGCAGTAGGGACATACACGCGTGTATTCACCTCTAGGGTCGACATTATTCGTCATAATACGCCTGATTTGAGGTTTTTACTTACTTCTTGAATAAATCGTTGTTTGCTTTTTAATAACTCAATGATTTCAACTTTCAAAAAATACACACGAGAGCATTGTTTAATCCCTTTAGGTAGGAATTTAAACTTTCTCCACTTATCAATTGTTGTGGTAGAAACACCAAACATTTCGGCTACTTTTTTCCGCGAGATTAACTCAGTTACAGGTTCATCTGGTTTTTCTTTTGCTTCTAACTCCACTGGAGTTATTCTCTTTAAACAATTAGTTACTACTTCAGAGATTAGCTGTATTAAATCTCCTACTTTTAAAGTAACTAATAAATCATTTTTACTTATTTCCATCTTAATTAAATTATTAATACGGAACAAAGTAAAGTGTTTAAAGTGTTGTTTTAAAGTGGGTTAATGAAAAATTATTTTTAATTATTTTTTATCATCTTTTATCTCAACTCTTAAATTTTCAACTTTTTGCTTTACATCAGCAACTAAAACTTTATCATAAAGATAGTTTGTAGTAGATAATCTATTAATAGTTGTTTGTAAGTTAAATTCACCTTTTGAATTATCAGTTTTAAAATTTAAGCAAATCCATTGTGCGACTTTTCTTTTGTTTTTAGTATAAAAATACCCACCTGAATCCATTAAATCTTTAAACAAGCCGATTAGATCTAATTGAGCTATAGAGATACCAATCAGTCCATTTGATATTCCGTTTAATAGGAATTCTTTAAGATTTTTGGAATCATTTTTATCAAACAAACGCTCATGTAAAACAGATAATAATGCTTCTCCAACTTTATCTGCAAAAACAATTTTTACAGAAATATTATTTTCAGTTGAAGATTTGCTTTCGTCACCCATTTCAGGTGATTTATTATCTTTTGTATTGTATTCTAAATCATTTATAATAATTATATCTTTATTCTCTTTCTCTTTCGTTTTTTTAGATTGACCTGAATTGGAATAGCCTATTTCTAATCTTTTAAACAATATCCAATCAGAAGTAGATTTCACAACAGCTTCATTCTCTATGAAAGAATTGTCATCGATACTGTCTAAAACATAAAACTCAACACAATTCAAGAATTTCATTTTATTTGACCATCTGCTTAGATGGTATTCAAGAATTAAATTAGTCTTATAAGAAGGATTGGAAAGTAAAAAAAGCCCTAACCAATAAATATAATTATCGAAATCATTATTGGGAGTGATTACATAGGAAGGTAACGATTCGAATTCTTCAAATTCAAGATTGTAATTTTCTTTATTTGACCGGAATATTTGTTTAATAGAATAACTTAACCTTTCTAAAAAGTCTTTTTTCTTTCCGACACCTTTTTTAGAAGTATCATTAGAAAGTTTATTATCGAGTAAGTGATAAATATTTACAATATCAATATCATAAACATGCTTGACAAAAGTTCTCATAAATTTTAGTTGAAAATGATTACTGGTGATTTAAAATTAAGAAAAGAAAGGAGGGAAAAATAATAAAATGATTATATTTAATAAAAAAATCAAATAAAATTTCAGGGCTTTATTTTAATCTGACCCCCATCTGACCCCCTTAGTGTTTTTGACCAAACCTCCTAAAAAGCAAAAAGCCCTGCAAAGTTGATACTTGCAGAGCTTTTCTGATTCCCGCAGCCATACGAGACTTGCGGTCCGGACGGGACTCGAACCCGCGACCTCCGCCGTGACAGGGCGGCATTCTAACCAACTGAACTACCGAACCAATATTTTGTAAGTCTTACGACTTTTCGAAAACAATCGAACTTTAAAATCTAGAGATGATAAAGAGAAATACTGTGTAAGCCTTTCTTTAAAGACGTTGCAAAGATATGTATTATTTGTTGTTATGCAAGTGTTTTATAGGATAAAAATACAAAAAAAGATGGTGTAATAATTTAATCATTTGATTTACAAAATTTTAAATATAAATAAAATGTATGTCTTTTTGATAAATATGTAATTTAATAACATAAATTATTCATTTTTATGATTTATCAAAATCATTTTGAGAGCCAATTTCTGCCGTTTCTACTTTTAATTCCTTTTTATTTTGAGTTGTTATTTGTTAAATTATATTTTTTAAAATTTAGCTTTTTCATAAATGTCATTAATGATTATGAAATTAGTCCTGAAATTAAATTGAATACTAATTTAAAAATCCAAAATTTCCTAGAAATAATTTAGTAAAATTGTCTGATTTGATTACTTTTAAGAAAATTAAACAAAGACGATGAAAAAATTCGCATTAGTAATAAGTTTCTACTTTATAGGAATGTCTTTTACATTTTCACAATATCCAATTAATTTATTTGCTGAATATTTTGAAAATGAGGATTACATAGGTTTCAGGAATATTGAAGAAGCACTTAAAACTCCTAATGAAGTCTATCTATTAGATTTAGAAGATCAAGGTTTAACACAAATTCCTAAAGAAGTTTTTCTTTTCCCTAATCTTAAAGGATTGAATTTAAAATACAATGATTTAACAAGCATTCCAGATTCTATCCGTTTATTGAAAAATTTAAAGGTTCTGTCATTTGCTTTTAATTCAATCAATACTATCCCAAATTCTATTGCTTCTTTAACTAATTTAGAGTATATCAGTTTTGAAAATAATGGGATTACTAAATTGCCTGAAAGCTTTTCAAAATTGACACGCCTAAAATCTATTTCGTTTGATAATTGTGATTTGGTAGAAATTCCATTGTGGTTTCAAAATTTCAAAGAGTTAGAAGAGTTAATACTTATAGAGAATAAAATCACGTCTTTACCGAATATTTTTTTAATTATCTCAAAATTGAAAAGGCTTGAGTTATCAGGTAATCAGCTAATAAGTTTACCTCCATCATTTGTTAATCTATCAGAATTAGGTGTGTTGAACCTATCGAAAAATTTATTTACTGAATTTCCTAAACAAATTTGTGGACTAAAGAATTTAGTATTATTAAATATTTCAGAGAATCAATTGAAAAAATTAGATGATTGTTTTTGTCAATTATCAAAAATTGAATTTTTAAATTTAGCTGAAAATGAATTAGTTGCATTACCTATAAAATTAGGTTTACTTTCACAACTAACAATTTTAGATGTTACTCAAAATCAACTTACTGAATTACCAAGTTCTCTTGAAGAGTTAACGGAAATTGTAGAATTAAATGCTAGAAGTAATCATTTGAAAAAAGCACCTATTTTTCCAAAAGCTAATGTATATGTAGGTATTCAATTTGATGATGAAATTCCTTTAGAGTATGAGCCTTTAGAAAAAGTTAAATAGTTTTAAGTTATTATCTATCCAATTTCTTCCAAGCATTTTTTAGAATTACAAAATCTTTCGAAATATTGTAATCTCTAGCATAGATAAGATTTAATTTATCAAACATCGTTTCATAAATCAAATTTGTTTTATCAGCAGGAGATAAAATTCCATTTTTAATTTTGGGTAGGTTGTTTTCTGAATTATTTAAATAATGATATCCAACAATCGATAGTTTACCGAATAAAACGGAAAGTATATTGGTAATATATTTTCTTTTGTTTTTGAATACGAAAATAAAAAGTGGAGTAGCTGATAGTAAAGCGATTGAAGTAATAAAGTCAAACGTTCTTTTGTTTCGAATATTCGATTTTGTTGAGATAGAATTGATGTTTAAAATGTATAAATCTCCCGCACTATCAATTGAATTACTTCCAATTAAATACAAACTGTCTGGTTGTGCAATCTTGAAGTCAATATTGGTTGAACTAATTGCAGACATCCAATGAATTATTGTTTGAGCAGTTGTATCTTTTGCGCAAAATATTATTTCATCAATTGAATGAATATGAACTACTTGATCTAATTGATTTAAAGTTCCGATAAAACCATCTTCTTTTGTATTTGAAGTTGAAACAAAATTTATTTCTTCTATTTTATCATTAGTTTGTTTTATTAATTGACTAACTCTTTCTGCTTCATTTTTAGAACCTACAACAACAAATTTCTTATTTTTATTTGCGCTTAGATTAAATCTTTTTCCTATAGATAAATGAAGGAAAATCCTTGAAATGATAAAATAAGAAATAATCCAAATGGTACCTAATAAAATGTATAATCTTGAAAATTGCCATTCTTTTGGAAGAAGTGCGTAAATAACTAAAATTCCAATTGTTCCTAAAACAGAACCTTTTAAAAATTTAAAAAGTTTAATAGGGGTATCATATCCTCCCGAATAATAAATACTTAAAAGCCAAATTATTGTATAGGAAGGGATTGCAATGTTTACAATTTCAGATGGGAATTCAATAAAGCTATTTTTCCAATATCTTGTTAATACAAAAAGTCCTAAAATTAAGTACAAACTATCAAAAAGAGGAAGTGTAATTCTTTGAATAAATCGAACTGAAATAGCTAAAAAAGCTCTGAAGTAAATAGCGCAATTTATTAAAAATGAAAATAGCTTGGCATTTTTTTGAGAAAAGTGTTTTTCAGCAAAAATGACCATTGCTCTATAAAATACAAAGACATAATTTACAGAACTTTTTTTAGTGCTTTCTCCTTTGTAATGAATAATTCTTGTTTCTGGGAAATAATAATTTTTATAACCACCTTTTTGAATTCGATAAGATAAATCAACGTCTTCACCATACATGAAAAAGGTTTCATCTAATAATCCTACTTTGTCTAATGCTTCTTTTCGCATTAACATAAATGCTCCGCTAAGAATATCTACTTCATTGATTTCTAGCTCGTTTAAATACCCCAAATGGTATTGACTAATTTTTTTCGATTTTGGGAATAATTTAGAAAGTCCAAAAATTTTATAAAAAGCTACTGATGGGGTAGGGAGACCTCTTTTTGATTCTGGAAGAAATTCTCCTTTTCCATCCAACATTCTAACTCCGAGCCCACCAGCATCAGGATGGTTATCCATAAAAGAAATAACTTTAGTAAAAGTATCTTCTTCAACAACGGTATCAGGATTTAATAATAGGATATATTCACCTTGAGAAATTTCAATAGCTTGATTATTTGCTTTCGAAAATCCTCGATTATCTTTATTTGCAATTAAATTGATTTCTGGAAATTTAAGACGGACCATTTCAACTGATCCATCGATAGAATTATTATCCACAACAAAAACTTCTCCTGAAACATTTTCTAAAGCCTTTTTTACAGAATTTAAACATTGTTCCAAGAAAAATTCAACATTGTAATTTACAATGATGACACTTATTTTGTATTTATATTGTAATAGCAAATAGTATAACTTTTAACTCAAACTATATCTCAACCTTAACCTTGTCAATTAAAACTTCAAAGCTATACAAGAAATCTCTATTGGAACGTCTAATGGTAATTTTGATACTTGAACCGTTTCTCTAGCTGGTGGGATATTTTTAAAATAACTTCCGTAAATTTCGTTCACTACAGAAAAATCATTTAAATCTTTTAAGAAGATACTACATTTTACAACATTATCTTCATTCATTCCAACTTCTGATAACAAAGCGAAAATATTATTCAAAACTTGTTTCGTAGCATTTTCAATAGAATCAACTACTAAAGAACCATCTTTAGGGTTTAATGGAATCTGACCACTAACGTACAAAGTATTGTTAGCTAAAATTGCTTGACTATATGGACCGATTGGAGCTGGAGCACCTGAAATTTGAACTGCTTTTTTCATTTTTAAAATTTAAAATCGTTATTAAATCTAACTATTCAATTCGTAGTTTATAATTAACTTTGTACAAGTTTAATAAAATTAACTCAAATTCCATTGAAAGTATTAATTCTTGATAATTATGATTCGTTCACATATAATCTTTTTCATTATGTGGAAGGTTTGGGAGCTGATGTTGTTGTAAAAAGAAATGATGAAATTTCTTTCGAAGAGGTAGAACAATTTGATAAGATAATTTTATCTCCTGGTCCTGGATTACCTAATGAATCCGTTGGAATGATGCAAATAATTAATGATTGGTACGATAAAAAACCAATGTTAGGTGTTTGTTTAGGAATGCAAGCTTTAGCTATTTATTTCGGCGATTCTTTATTTAATCAAAAAAAAGTATATCATGGAGTTCAATCAAAAGTTTCAAAAATTTCTGATTCTAAATTATTAAATAATGTATCAACTGATTTTCAAGTTGCACTTTATCATAGTTGGGCAATTGAATGTCTAGAAACATCACCTTTTATTAAGACATCAATTTCAGAAAATGGTGTTTTGATGTCTTTTGAACATAGAGATTATCCTTTATATGGTGTTCAATTTCACCCAGAATCGATTTTAACTCTTGATGGAAAATTACTATTAAATAATTTCTTAACTATTTAATTACCAATTCGTTTTAATCAAAAAAAAGAATTTATACCTTGTGTTATTCTTTTATTTCTTCTTTTCCATCAGCATGAATAGCAAATCTACCTTTATTTCTAGGGTGAGCTTGCTCGTGATTCGGCCAAGGCCATCCACCAAATTGTGTTTGTTGGTATTCTTGAAATGCTTCTTGAATTTCAGCTTGTGTATTCATAACAAATGGTCCGTATTGAACAATTGGTTCGTTTATTGGTTTTCCTTGAAGTATAAGTAAAAAACAAGGTTCATTTCCTGCTTGAATCTCTATCTCAGAATCTGATTTAACCTGAACAGAATGATATTCTGGTATTTTCACTCTATCTATTTCAAGCCCATTTCCTTTGTAGAAATAGATTGTTCTATTGATAGAATTATTTGCTTTAGGGATTGTCCATTTGGCGTTTGAATCAAGTTTAACAGTTAGTATTAAAACTTCATTATCTTGATTAGCAGCCCATGAATTGGGTGTAGGATTTAAAGCTTTAATCTCTCCAATATTTCCTGCTATTAATTTTATTTCAATTGAATTTCCATTGACATCGATCTCTTTTAAAACGGGAATATTTTCGTTCCAAAGCATTTTAAAATGGGGTTCAACGAATTTATTTTTTTTAGGAA
>CANCQX010000044.1 GCA_947380375.1 Flavobacteriales bacterium | reverse complement strand
ATTTCATTTTTTAATTCAATTGTACCTATTTTTGGTTTGTTATTAAATAAAATATCTATACCTATAGCTTTTGGTTTAAATGTTTTAATTTTTGAAAGGATTTGAGCTAATTCTAATCGAAAAGAATCCGTTTTAAGCATTGCAGTATTTATTAAAACTACACTTTTTTCTCTATTATAATGAGGGTTTTCTTCTATATTTACTGTTTTATAATGTAAGTCATTAAACTCTAAATCGATCCCTCCTAATTGTTCGATTGAAAATATTTGAAAAATATTCAAAGAAAAAATTACAGGAAAAATGATATAATAGATTACGTTTATAGCTGTATAAAAAAACAAAAACCTAAATATTTTTTTTTTAATCATAACAGGGTTTATTAAAATACCTCAAGTATATCACACATTAGTTGCTTCAAAAATACATCATAATTTTAGAAAAAATACAACCATATTACTTAAAATAAACAATATAAATAGTCCGATTATTTTTTTTAACCATTTTTTGAACTTTAGTTAAAGCTTTCTTGAAAAAAAATGTATTTTTATTTCTGTTCCCTAATTTTTAAAGAAATGGACTTGCCTTCAAATTTTGGCATATTAGTTGAATGATTACAATCATCTTTAAAATTATTAGTTATGAAATTTATTTTTAAAATATTTTTGTTGTCATTTTTGGTTTTTTCATGTGCTAAAAAAAATGAAAAACATTTAATAAATGAAAGAGTATCCTCATTTTTAAAAAATAATAAAAACGTTGTATTATTCGGAAAAGTTGAATTAAATTCTTTGTTAATTAAGTCGGATATTAAAAAAGTGCCAAAAATTGGTTTACTACTAAATTCAGTTTTAGATGAATTTAAATCTACAATTATTTTAGAAAATCCAATGTATTATGCTTCTGAAGGTCCATTTGACACGAAGGGAATACCTTCTTCTTTTTATACATTTATAAGTATCAAAAATTCTGATTCTTTGATTTTAGATTTAACAAAAAAAGGATACGATTTTAATGAATATGAAGGTTTTAAGTATGCAGAATTTGGGAAATTTAGTCTTGGTGTTGAGAATGATTTAGCAATAGTAGTTTTTAAACAAGAAGAATACAATTCTAGAGATATTTTAAATCTTGCTTTTTCAAATACGAAAGGTAAATTATCTAATGATTTAGTTAATAGGATGTTGTTAGCTAAAGGGGATATATCGGCTTCCTTAGATTTAAATGCATTATATTCTACGTCAAATACAGAACTAGAAAAGTTATCTGAAGAGAAAAGAAAAGAAATTAAATCATTAGTTCAAAATTCATATATCCAAACATCAGTTGTATTTAAAGATGGAGAAGTTATTATTGATTCAAAAAATTATTTTTCTGATCAATTAAAGAATAAGTTATTTTTTAAAACTGATAAAAATGCTGTTCTTTTATCAAAACTAGGCAACGGAACTCCTAGATTAGCTTTAACTTTAAATGTAGATATAAATAAATTAGAAAATTTTATAAATGACTATTCTCCAGGTTTTTTAAATAAAATTGGTGATGAATTAGGAGGACCTTTACAAATGGTATTGATGATGGGAGGAGATAATCCATTAAGCGGACTTTTTAATGGTGAGTTAGGTTTTTCTTTATTTGGTGAACCTCAATTTAATGGAGGATTTATTCCAGATTTTAATGTTTTTTTAGGCTTAGGAGATAAAGGTAATTCAATTGCAGATTTAGTAAAACCCTTTTTAAGTATTGGTACAATGAAAACAAAGATAGATTCTCGTAGTATCTTTTGCTCAACTTCAGAAAAATATTTTCCTAATTCGGCAAAGAAAATTAGTTCACCTATCGAATTTGAAGCTTTTGGGAAAAAGTCAATTACTTGTTTTGCTAATTTTGAAGGTATGGATATGTCTTCGTTTGATTTAGAAGGCGGAGCGAAAATAATTACAGAAATTAAATATGTTACTTTTGAATTGGATTCAAATGGATTTATTCTTCATCTTAAAACGAAAAATCAAAAAGATAATATATTAAAAGAGACTTTAAACTTTTTTTTAGAGGAGTATGAATCTCAGATTAGTAATTTACCAATTTAATATTAAGATTTTTAATCTATTTTGAATTATAAGACTAAGGTTTGATAAAATACAATAAAAGAGAATTATTTTCATAGATATTTTTATATTTACTTTCTTTAAAACTGCTAAAAAGCTATAGATTAGTGATTAATTGAATATAAAATGAAATTTATTTTTGTACTGATTTTTATTGTAACCAATACATGTTATAGTAATGCTCAAAATTCAACATATGTAAGGGCGACTATTTTTTTGGATGAGAACCCATTATCAATTTCGAAACTAGCTTCATTAGGTCTTTGTGTTGATCATGGTATTAGACGAGACAACTATTCCTACACTTCGGATTTCTCGAAAACAGAATTAGCTTTAATTGATCAATCCGGATTAAAATATTCTATTGATATAGAGGATGTTATGAGTTATTATGTAGATCGAAACATAAAATCTAAAAAAGATTTAGATTATTCGTCTTTAGGTTGTAAAAGACAAAATGAAAAGATAACTGATCCAATTAATTTCAAATTGGGTAGTATGGGCGGTTATCAAACATTAGAAGAGCTATTAGATGTTTTGGATGAGATGTATAATAAATATCCCAATTTGATTACTATTAAAGAATCAATTGGAAAAACTGCTGAAAATAGAGATATTTATATTGTAAAAATATCTGATAACCCTTTACAAGATGAAGATGAATCAGAAGTTCTTTATACAGGATTACATCATGCAAGAGAGCCTGGTTCTATGTCTCAAATGCTTTATTATATGTGGTACCTTTTAGAAAATTACAATTCAGATAATGTAGTTAAACATATAATTAATACAACCGAATTATATTTTATTCCATGTGTTAATCCTGATGGTTATGCTTTTAATGTAACAACGAATCCAAATGGAGGTGGGATGTGGAGGAAGAATAGGATACCAACTAAATATGGTAATTTTGGGGTCGATTTAAATAGAAATTATGGTTACAAATGGGGATATGATGATCTTGGCTCATCAACTAATGAAGCAGTTGATAGTTATAGAGGAGTTGCACCTTTTTCAGAAAATGAAACACAAGCTATTAAGCAATTATGCGAAAAACATCAGTTTAAATTGGCTTTAAATTACCATACATGTGGAAATTTATTAATTTATCCTTGGGGCTATAAAGCTAATCCATTAACACCTGATTCATTATTATATGAAACGTACGCTAAAAAACTTACTTCGGACAATCATTTTATTTTTGGATTATCAGGCAAGACAGTTGGTTACGGAGTAAATGGTAAGGCAGATGATTGGATGTATGGGGAGCAAATATCAAAAAATAAAATAATTTCAATGACCCCTGAAATTGGTTCATATGATGATTTCTTTTGGCCTTCAATTAATAGAGTTATTCCAATTAATCAAGAATCATTAACTCAAAATATTCAACTTGCTTTATTTGCTGGAACCTATGCAACGGTAGAAAATAGAAAATCTTTTATTATTTCCAAGGAAAAAGGATATTTTCAATTTGAAGTAAAGCGTTTAGGATTAGGCGAAAATGGTGTTTTTACAGTTGGAATAACACCATTGTCAGGAATAAAATCGGTAGGGCTTTCAAAAACATATAGTAGTTTAACATTATTAGAATCAAGTTTAGATTCTATTAATTATGAGTTGTCTTCAGGAATTTCTCATGGACAAAAGATTTCTTATGTACTTACTATTTCAAATGGTTCATATTCAATTAATGATACTGTTCATACAATATATTCAGAAAAGTATGTTGAATTTTTAGATAGTATTAATTCATTAACAAATTGGAATACAAATTCATTTTCACTTATTAATCATCCTAATAAATTAAATGATTTAGTAGTAACTGATTCTCCAAATGGTCTATATTTTGGTAATACAAATGCTTATCTAACATTAAAAAATGGGATTGATTTAAAAAATGTGATTGCAGCAGAATTAACTTTTGATGTTAAATGGGATATTGAAGTTGCTAATGATTATTTGGCTGTTTACATTTCTGACGATGGCGGAAGCACTTGGATTCAACCTTGTGGTAATTTAGCAAGAATAGGTACTTTAAATCAATCAAATTATAGTATTATTTACGATGGAGTTCAGTCGAATTGGATAAAAGAAAAAATTAATTTATCTGATTATTTAGGATCTGAGATACTTTTAAAATTTGTTTTTAAAACCGATGATGCTGTTAATCGAGATGGTGTATTTATTGACAATATTATGGTTGAAGTTGGCAAGAAGTCTAATGATAATGAGTTGATAAATTTTTCATTCTTAACCCCCTTTTCTAAAGGGATTATTTCAGACACTAATTGTGTCATCAAAGTTGCTGAATCTACAGATTTAACTAAGTTAGTTTCAGAGTTTGTTATTTCCCCTTTTGCGAAAGCTTATGTTTCTAAATATGAACAAACAAGTGGTATCACACAAAATGACTTTACAAATTCAGTTGTATATGAAATTATCGCTGAAAGCGGAACTTTAAAGAAATATTTAATAACAGTTAAAGAAGAAGAAGAAGTGGGTACTACTTCCTTATTTTCTCTTTCTGAAAAATTTATAAGTTTATATCCAAATCCGGTTAAATCCTATTTTTATATTGGACAACAAAATGAAAATAGTAAAGTAATAATCTGTGATATTTCGGGGAAAACGGTTAATCAATTTACTGTTAAAGATTTAGAATCGGGTATAAAACAAGTTGATGTGTCTTTTTTAGATTCAGCAATTTATTTTGTAACTATAAAAATAAATGATCAGATTATTACTCGAAAAATTGAAGTTCTAAAATAGTACACCATTACTTATTTAACAAACATTTAAAAAGAATGACATTAAGTATATTTTTAATAACTAATAGAATAAATCAAATATTAGTAGAATATTAAACAAAATCTCTAATAATCATTTATCAATAAGGTTTATACTGAATTTTAATTTCGATTAATGCTTTTAAAAATTTGCATTAAATCAAAATCTATTTCTCAAGAGTTGATGGTGAAGTTGAATCAGGCACGAAATCCATGGATATAACCTTACCTTCAGCTCGTCTATTTAATTGATGTAATTTTTCAAATTTGATTTTATCTGAAGTTTTAAATTGATTTATATAATTTTCTGTCAAAGTTATTTTTTCGCTAGTTGCTGGATTTGTCCAAATTGCTGGTTCTGTTTCACCTTTACCTACAGCAATAATTCTTTTCGGATCTATTCCTTTTTCTACTACCAAATAATTTACACATTCTTTGGCTCTAGCTTCTGACAATAGTTGATTTGCTTTATCACTTCCTCTAGAATCACTATGACAGCTTAATTCTAGAATCATACCTGGATATTCATTTAAAAGATTGTATACAAAGTTTAATGAATCTTTTGAATTTATTGAATCATTTATGAGTAGGGTAGGTTGCCCAAGTAAGTAATTTACTTCTGGAAGCCTAATAGGTTTAATGACAATTGGAAGTAGAGCCAATTCTATTACAAAACTTTGGTTAGATTTTAATCCTAAAGTTGTAAATTGTGCTCCTTTTTTGTCTTCTTGAAAACTTTCTTTTTGAATAGAAATATGATAAGACATATTTTCAGAGATAAATCTGTCACCATTTGGTTTTTTATCCCAAAATATTACTCCATCTTTGTTAGTATAACCCTCCCATGAATTTGCCTCATCAATACCTTTCACACTTACTTTTACATCTTGAATTTTATTTTGTTTGTTTCCAACTTCACTTATTATTACTTTTAAATCAAAAGTATTTGGGGGTAAATTATAAGAATAAATATCAGGATCAAAGTCATTTCCGCCGTTATTGTTTTTTCTTTCAGAAGTAAAATATCCTTTTTTGTCTGAATATTCAATTAGAGAATAATCATTGTTTTCAGAATTAATTGGTGCCCCCATATTTTTTGGATTTTCCCATTTATATTCCCCTTTATTTTTTTTTGCTTTAAATATATCTAAACCACCTAATCCTATTATTCCATCGGAAGCAAAATATAAATCTCCATTTTTATTAAAAGTTGGGAACATTTCATTTCCTGCAGTGTTAATTTCAGGACCTAAATTTATCGGAATTGTCCATGAATCTGTTTTTCTTTCATAGGTTGAATACCATAAATCCCTTCCGCCATATCCACCAGGTAAATCGGAAACAAAAATTAAAAATTTCCCATCTTCTGACGCACAAGGATGACCAACAGTAATAGAATCATTAGGTGTTAATAATATCTTTTTTGGATCTCCCCATTCATCTTTTCCTTTTGATTCTGAAACCCAAATCTCACAGCCTAAATTTTTCTTTTTTTCATTAGGACAACGAGTAAAGAACATCATTTTAAATCTACTGTCAAAACAAATAGACCCCTCATTATTTTCTGTGTTTATATCTTTACCAAGTAAAAGTTTAGGTTCGCCCCAATGATCTTTCTTGTCCATTTCAGAAACCCAAATATCCATGTAATTTTCACCGCTCCTAGGGTCTATCTCCGAACCCGTAACCCCTGTTCTGCTTGAACTAAAATAAAGTTTAGTAGTTTTATTATCTCCATACATTGGCGACATATCAGCTCCTGTTTTGTTTAAAGGTATTTGATTTTCAATAACATAAAGACCAGCTTCGTATTTCATTTCATTTGCAATTTTACATGAAGAAATTCCAATATCAGCTCTTGTATCTGCAGGATTTATTGCTTTATATAATGTGTAATTTTTATTTGCTTTTTCAAGTTCTCCCATCATTCGTAGCATTTCTCCATTGTAAAGTAAAACTAATGGTTGTGTTACTTGATAGTCTAATAATATGCATCTTTCATACCATTCATTTGCATCTTTAAACTTTTCAGTTAATCTATATGATTCAGCAATTTTAAAAGCTAAATCTCCTTTATAAATTTTTGCTTTAGTACTTTTTCTAGAGACTTTTTCGTAGGATAGTTTTAAAACATCAACTCCTGTAGCATAATTTTGACTTTTGTAAGCTGTTTCAGCTTTTTGTATATATTTTTGTGAAATCGAACTTAATGATATACTCACAAATGTGATAAAAAGAAGAGTTTTATAGTACATTCAGATATTTTTTTGCTAAATTTTAAACGAAGGAACAAATAATAATTGTGAAAACAAAATTTTAATAATCCTTATTTTATTAGTTAATTGTACTCCATTTTGAAAATGATTTTTTGAAGTTTTAAACTTCAACAGTATAATTTCTCCATTTTTGAATTATCTTTTGAAATCCATCAGCTAAATCTGAATCAAATTGCATTGATTCATTTGTATAAGGATGAACAAATCCTAATGTTTTAGCATGTAATGCTTGACCTGGGATCAAATCAAAACAGTTATCAATAAATTTTTTATATTTTGTATGAGTAGTACCTCTAACAATTCTATCACCTCCATATTCATTATCATTAAAAAGAGGATGCCCTATATGTTTTAAATGAGCTCTTATTTGATGTGTTCTCCCAGTTTCTAATTTACATTCAATTAATGTAACCAAACCAAATCGTTCCAAAACTTTAAAATGTGTTACGGCATGTTTTCCATAATCTTCTTCAGGAAATACAGCCATAACTTTTCTATTTTTTAATGAGCGTCCTATATTCCCTGTTATAGTACCACCTTCTTCAATATCACCCCATACTAAAGCATTATATCTTCTTTCTGTTGTTCTATCTGCGAATTGTTTTGCGAGATGAGATAAAGCAAACTCTGTTTTAGCAATTACCATTAAGCCAGTTGTATTTTTATCTAATCGATGAACTAAACCAGGTCTTCCAAAATAATCTTGAATTCGATAAGGTAAATTATCAAAATGATAAACCATTGCATTTACTAGTGTCCCAGTATAATTACCATATCCAGGATGAACAACCATGTTTGAAGGTTTGTTTACGATTGCAAGATAGTCATCCTCGTAAATTATTTCAATTGGAATATCTTCAGCAATTAATTCAATCTCTCTAATTGGATAAGGCATTACTATAGATATCTCATCTCTTGGTTTCACCCTATAATTAGGTTTCACCGTTTCAGAATTTACTAGGACATTTCCATTTTTAGCTGCAAATTGGATTTTATTTCTAGAAGTATTTGGAAGACGATCTAATAAAAATTTATCAATTCTTAAAATTTCTTGTCCAGGATCTGCTTTAAATCTATAATGTTCAAATAATTCCTCTTCATTTTCTTCATTCTCAATATTTTCAAAATCTTCCTGCATCAGTATTTAATAATTTTTTGATTTTTTGATTTTAATCCAATCAATTTTAATATGTATATTCCTGCTGGATTATTTGACAGGTCAATTTCTTCATTTTTTGATGTTTGTACTAGTTTTCCTTGAATGTTATAGATTTCAACTCCATGAAAATCGCTTAAATTATGCTTAATTGTTAGAATACCATTAGTAGGATTTGGATAAATTGAATACTCAACTAAATCAATATTTGATTCATTTAATCCTAACTCTGCATCCATTGCAGTAGAATAAATTGGCCTCATCATCACTGTACCTTCAACCGAAGAATTTGACCAGCTTATACCATTATTTAAACTTATAAATGCTTTATCATTATTGATGTTATTTTTATCAAATCCAATATTTAGTCGATCAGCGCTAATTTGATTCCAACCAATATAAAAGTTACCCTCTATTTTTATTTTTTGATTATTATTAAAATAATAAGTGTAAAAATTATTTATTCCTGAATTATACTTCGGAGTTCTCGGAAAGTATATGTCGTCTTTGTATAGAATTTCGCCTGGTATACCATTATTATCAGACCAAACTGTCAATAGAAATAGTTTATCTTTTACATTATTTCCTGATTCAACAAAGTTGGTCATAATTCCAATTAAAGAGTCGGATTCATATGGCGAGTATTTTATAGCTAAGTCTGATTGAGCTCCAATTATACCATATGCCGCTTCAGCGGTTCCATCATCGTAACTATAATAGTTTCCAAAATATTGTTCACTAAAAGTTGAATCATTTTGATTGAAATTTGGGAATTGTGCTCCAATTGTACCTTTTATTTTAAAGTTTGCTTTAGTTGAATTTTTTGAAGGGTCGAATTTATATCCTCCAGAAAAATCGTGTAATGTAGAATAAAAAGTTCTTGGTGCATAATTTAAAACTCCACCAGAAAGCTCACTTCCAGTAACTAAGAAAACTCCTTCAATTTTATTATCATAAAATATTTCAATTTTACCATTTGTAGAATTATTTTCAGAAATATTACTTCCATTTCTAATTTCTAAATTTACATTGTCTGACATTTTACCTTCAGATTGGTTTTTATAATGATCCCATGGAACAGATGTATATTCTTTTATTAATGACTTTATTGGATAAACCCATGAATAATCTTTAAACAATGTGTCTTGTTTACCAGAAAGTGATCTTAAATGCACATAATCAATATTAAATATATCAAAGCCACCTGAAAGATTACCGTAATTTTTAAATCTAAATTGAAAATCTTTTTTAAAATAGTTAGCATTTTTTAAATTTATATGACCAACTTTAAATCTTTTATCTTTTGTTCCTTTATCACTCCAGGCCCAATACCACTGATTAGTTTCTTTCACATAAAATTCTAGAACAAGGGAGTCTGATTCGTCGGGCTCTTCTCCAAATCCACCTGATTGGTATAAAAAACTCAAGTAAACAGAATCTGAAGCTGAATAGCCTGAAAGATTAATAGGTTTAGATGTTAAATAATCTGCGTAATTTGTAATATTTGTACCAAGTGCATATGCATTTCCATTTTCATCTATACCATCAAAAGTTGCGACTCCTATTGACCAAGGTTTTAATGCAAATCTATAATTGTGATAAGTATAATTATCCAACCATAAAGAATTAGGATCATTTATATTTTTAAAAAACTGTCTTGCTGAATCCTGAATAATATCAGGAGAAATAAGCCAAATTGTATCTGGTTTGTCATTACTATTTTCTAATGAATCATAAATGTAATAAGGGGGGTAAACATCTGTATTTGAATAAGTTACAGGGTATGATTGTAGATTCCCTTTTTTGATTTGTATAGATGAAAAAGGTTGATCAGTATAAGAAAGATGATCTTTACTAAATGTTCTTCTATAGGTTGTTTGCGATGAATATTTTTCAGATGAATTTAAAGGTATAAGTGTTACATTGTTCAATAATTGAAATTTAATTTTTGAAGTAATTCCAATATCGTTAAAACTGCTATTATATTTTTGATATTTATTTGAACTAAACTCATCAAAAAGAGGTAGTGTTAATGTATCAGAAATATAAATGAATGTACTGTCAAAAGTTTTTATTTTTTTTTCGTTTTTTAAATTATTTGTTTTAGTGAATTGATTTAAAATTGATTTATTTGAATTTAGTTGACCTATTTCTTCAATTTGAGAGAAAATATTAGTAAAATAAAATATTAATATGTTTGTTATAAGAAGTTTCATAAACAGATTAAAAATTGTCTCGCATTTTGAAGTTTTCAAATTTCATTTCAAAAGACTCTATATATTAACTTTTTTTCAGCTTATATATTGTAATTTGAAATAAAATTTTTCACAAAGAATTATCATGGATTTTTTTGCCCTTCAAAATTTGGTGAAGCAAAAACGGTCACAGATGTTCCAAATGGAGAACGAACTCCTTCTAAATATTCTGGAGATTGTGTTTCAATTCTTGCATTTAATGAATCTTCGTAATTTAAACAGTCAGGGCAAACTGCTATAAAACTCAATGAGGGTAAAGCTAAAATACTATCTTTTGCTGCTGAAATTGAAAGACCGTAAAGATTTGGTATTTGTATAGGTTCTCCACCTTCATTTCTTCCAATAATTAAAAGTATGACAGATCCAATTTGTATTTTCTCACCTTCTTTTATTATTTTCCCCTTATATTTTTGCTGTATTACAGCACCGTTAGATTCACTAGAAGTTTTATATTCAATTTTATACTTTAATTCTCTATTTTTTAAAACTTGCAAAGCAAAACGTTCCGACTTATTAATTAAGCTTGGCATTTCAACTAATTGAGTTCGTTTTGATATTCTTATTCGTATAATTCTTTCTTCTTTTACAAATACAGTTGAGATAGCTGTTGCTAATGGATCTTGTTCTATTATTGTTCCCTCGGGTTTTTTCGGGTCATATTTAGATTCAATAACTTCATAATGTAAGTTATTTTCTTCGAGAAGTCCTTTAATGCTGTTTATATTTTTACCAATTAGATTAGGAACTTTAATTTTTTGGCCATGATTAGTGAAACTATCTAGATAAAAAATAACAAAACTAACAACGAATAGATAAGTTAATATAACTATTCCAACATGTTTTAGAAAATGTTTACTCCAAACGAAGATTTTTATTTTTTTTAATAATTCCATCTTTATTTAATATCTTAAGACAAATATACGGAAATAAAGAAACCATTTTATTTTTTAAAAAATACTTTTAAAAATTTGGAGTTAGTTGATGACTTTTGTAAAAGTCATCAATATATTTAACGGCTTCTTCTGCCGTATCTACAATTTGTATTAATTTAAGGTCATCAGGAGAAATGTTTTTCTCATCTTCTAACATAGTTTTTTTTATCCAATCCATTAGTCCTTGCCAATATGATTTCCCCACTAAAACTATTGGCCTTCTGTTTATTTTTTTTGTTTGTACCAATGTCATTGCTTCAAACATTTCATCAAGTGTTCCTAATCCCCCAGGCATAATAACAAAAGCTTGAGAGTATTTTACAAATATAACTTTACGTACAAAAAAATAATCAAATTCTAAATTATGTTCAGAATCAATATATGGATTATGATTTTGTTCAAAAGGTAAATCGATATTTAATCCTACGGATTTACCTCCCGCTGATTGAGCACCTTGATTTGCGGCCTCCATTATTCCTGGCCCACCACCTGTAATTATTCCGTAACCTAAACTAGCTAATTGTGACGATATTTCAATAGCAATTTTAAAATATTTACTTTCAGGTTTTGTCCGGGCTGAACCAAAAATTGAAACACAAGGTCCTATTTTTGACATTTTTTCGAACCCTTCAACAAATTCAGCCATAATTTTAAATATCGCCCAACTATCGTTAGTTTTTATTTCTGACCAATCCTTTTTTGCAGCGTTCATTTTCTTTAGTAAGTTTGTTAAACTTTAAATTTAATGTTGCATAAATATACTATATTAAACTAATAAATATAATGAATGTACTTTTATTTACTCTGATACTATTGTTTATTATAAAATATAAATTTAGCCTAGAGTAATTTTAGTAGTTATTTCTAATAAAAACTGATTTAACTATTAATTTATAATACGTTGTTTTTTAGAGGTAAATTCATTACTTTTCTTAAATAAGAAGAAGATAAATTTTGTTCTAAAATAGTGAGATGATCAATTCTATGACAATCTGTTGCAAGTAAATCTATTTGACCTGAGTCAACTAAGTTTTCAGCTTGTTTTTTTACACCAGGCCCATAGTGACCGAAAAGTGAATTTACATTCATTTGAATTAGCATACCTTTTTCTCTCCATTCTCTAGCTTGATCTATTGAACCATGATAATATAAATATCTCTCAAAGTGAGCAATTACAGGTTTATATCCCTTGATTCTCATGTCATAAAATAAACGTTCGTGTTCCTGAGGTGCAATTGAAAATGAAAATTCAATCAGTACATGATTTTCTGAAAAAGTCATCAATTCATTAGCTTCTAATTTATGGAAAAGTGTTTCATCAAAATAATATTCAGCAGCTGCTTCAATTTCTATATCTAAATTTATTCTTTTAATTTCATCTCGAATATCTTCTAAACCTTTTAATATATTTGTCGATGAGTTCTTATAGAAATCACTCATAATATGAGGAGTGGTAATTATTTTTTTGTATCCTAGTTCTTTGAATTTTATAAGCATTGCTATGGTTTCTTCCATAGTTTTTGAACCATCATCTATTCCAGGGATTAAATGACTATGCATATCTGTTCTTAGAACAGATAAATCTATTGGATTTAATTGTTGTTTTTTTGAAAATAAATTTGAAAAAAAACTCATTGCTATTTTTAGTAATTTATAATTTAATTAGTATACATTTTTTTATAATACTGTTGGTATGATCCATTTGTAATTTTTTCAGTCCATTCTTGATTTAAAAGATACCAATCAACTGTTTTTTCTAGTCCTTCTTCGAATTTTAGAGAAGGTTTCCATCCAAGTTCTTTTTCAAGTTTAGAAGCATCAATTGCATATCTAGCATCATGCCCAGCTCTATCTTTAACGAATTTTATTAATTGGGCACTTTCACCATCTTGACGATTTAATTTTGCATCTAATATTTTACATAAATACTTTACTAAATCAATATTTGTCCATTCATTTAGACCTCCTACATTATAAGATTCACCCACTTTTCCATTATGAAAAATTTTATCAATAGCTCGAGCGTGATCTTCAACCCAAAGCCAATCTCTTATGTTTTCTCCTTTTCCGTAAACTGGTATTTCAATTTTATTAACTATGTTATGTATTACTAATGGAATTAATTTTTCAGGAAAATGATGACTTCCATAATTATTAGAACAATTAGACATTTTTACTGGAAAATCATATGTATGAAAAAAAGCTCTTACAAAGTGATCTGAAGAAGCTTTTGAGGCAGAATATGGACTTCTCGGGTCATACGGTGTTGATTCCATAAATAAGCCCTCTGAACCTAGACTTCCAAAAACTTCATCAGTTGATACGTGATGAAAAACATGGTTGTTTTCTTTCCATAAAGATTTTGCAATTTGCATCAAATTTACTGTTCCTAATACGTTGGTCAAAACAAATTCCATGGGCCCCTCTATAGATCTATCAACATGAGATTCTGCAGCTAAATGAATTACATCTGAAATATTATGTTTTTCAAATACTAGGCGCACCTCTGTTTCAGAGCAAATATCACCTTTTACAAATTCATAGTTTGACTTATTTTCTATATCAATCAAATTTGATAAATTTCCAGCATAAGTTAATTTGTCAAAATTGATAATTTTATAATTAGGATATTTATTTACAAATAAACGTATTACATGTGACCCAATAAATCCGGCACCTCCTGTTATTAATATATTTTTTGAAAATTCCATGATGTTTTTTTTTACAAACTCCAATATTCTAGTTTTTTAATTTCGTCTCTAAAAATACCTTTTACATCAACAAAAACCCCTTTTCCATCCTTCATTAATGATGTAAAGTCTTTTTCAATCATATTTTTGTATTCTTTATGATTTACAGCAACAATAATTGCATCATAATCATTTCCTGGTTTATTAATTAGTCCAACACCATATTCATCTTCCATTTCTTTGGATGATGCATGAGGGTCAATTAAATCAACTTGAACTTGAAAAGATTTTAACTCATTTATTACATCAATTACTTTAGAATTTCTAATATCTGAAACATCTTCTTTAAAAGTTGTACCCATCACTAATACTTTTGAGTCTTGGATATGTTTTCCTTGAGAAATAATTTTTTTAACGGTTTGTTTAGCTATATAGAATCCCATAGAATCATTAACATAGCGACCACTTGTTATAACCTTTGAATGATAACCTGCTTGAGCAGCCTTATGTGTTAAATAGTATGGATCAACACCGATACAATGTCCACCAACCAAACCTGGAGAAAATTTTAAAAAATTCCATTTTGTTCCTGCAGCCTCTAAAACATCAAATGTATTTATCTTTAATTTATTAAAAATTATTGATAATTCATTCATCAAAGCAATATTTAAATCCCTTTGAGTATTTTCAATTATTTTTGCAGCTTCAGCCACTTTTATAGTTGTTGCTCTGTGAACACCAGCTCCAACAACTAATTCATATGTTTTAGCTATTTCTTCTAACGAATCATCACAACATCCAGAAACAACTTTAATGACATTTTGTAAAGTATGCTCCTTATCTCCGGGGTTAATTCTTTCAGGGGAATAACCAACTTTGAAGTCCTCTTGGAATTTTAAACCTGATTCTTTTTCTAAAACTGGTATACAATCTTCTTCGGTACAACCAGGATAAACAGTTGATTCAAAAACAACATAGTCACCTTTTTTCAAAACTTTTCCAACTGTTGAACTAGCTCCTAATAATGGTTTTAAATTTGGTAAATTAGCACCGTCTATAGGAGTTGGAACAGCAACAATAAAAAAGTTAACATCTTTTAAATCTTCTAATGAAGTAGTGAAATTAATGTCACAATTTTCAAAATCAGATGCTATTAATTCATTGCTTGGATCAATTTTATTTTGCATTAAATTAACCCGTTCTTGATTAATATCAAAACCAATAACTTTAATTTTTCTAGCAAATTCCAAAGCTATAGGAAGTCCAACGTATCCTAATCCTATTACGGCTAATTTTGCTTCTTTATTAATTAATCTTTTATATATTGATTCACTCATTATTAATTATTATTAATTTACTAAAAGCTTATTTGTTCATTTCTGATTTTGTAAATACGCTCGATAATTTCTACAACTTTTAAACCTTCTAAAGCATTTGTTGTTGCTGTTGTTCTACCTTTTAAAGTATTAATTACATTTTGTATTACATAATTATGATTTGCAGCTGAACCTTTATAAGGGCCGTAATCATTAGCAGGATTAGATTCGGCTAAAGTTGGCATTTCATAACCTTTAATATTACAAACTTCAACCTCATTCATATATTGGCCCCCAATTTTAACGCTTCCTTTACTTCCTATTATTGTTAGTGAACTTTCTAAATTTTGATCAGCTACTGAAGTTGAATAATTTATACTACCCATTCCACCATTTATAAAATCAAAACTTACAAATCCAGAATCTTCAAATGTTGTTAATTCTTTATGATTAAAATCAGCAAATCGTCCTTGAATATTATCAATATCGCCAAAAAGCCAGTACATAATATCTATAAAGTGTGAAAATTGAGTAAACAAAGTTCCTCCATCTAAATCAGGAGTACCTTTCCATCCACCTTTTTTATAGTATCGGTCATCTCTATTCCAATAACAATTTAGTTGAACCATATAAATATCACCTAAAACACCTTCAGAAACTATCGATTTTATCCACTGAGAAGGAGGTGAATATCTATTTTGCATTACACAAAATACATTTTTAGACATTTGCAGAGATTTGAAAATCACTTTTTCGCAATTATCTTTAGAAAGCCCCATTGGTTTCTCACAAACTACGTGTTTTTTTGCTTCTAGTGCAATTAAACTTTGGTTTGCATGTAAACCATTTGGTGTACAGATATTTACAACATCAAAATCTAGGCCAGAAGCTAATAGTTCTTCAATTGAATTAAAGAATGGAACATCGAAACCTTCAGCACCACATTCTTCTTTTGAACGGACATCAACCATTGCAACTAGCTGACCTTCTTCTTCTCTTGAAATCATTTCAGCATGCCTTTTACCAATATGGCCAGCGCCTATAACTGCAAATTTTATTTTTTTATCGTTAGAATTCATTTTCTAATTTTATTACGATATTATTCTCTAATCTATATTTTATATTGCTTTCTGAACACTCAGCTAAACCATTAGAATCAAATTCTAAACGTTGCCCGTATTCACTCATCCATCCAATTTGTCTTGCTGGATTACCAACAACTAATGCAAAAGGTTGAACTGTTTTAGTTACCACAGCTCCAGCTCCAATGAATGCATATTCACCAATATCATGTCCACATACTATTGTAGCATTAGCACCTATACTTGCACCTTTTTTTACAATTGTTTTTGCGTATTCATTTTTTCGATTAATAGCACTTCTTGGATTAATTACATTTGTAAATACCATAGATGGACCTAAAAATACATCATCTTCACATTCTACACCAGTATATATCGAGACATTGTTTTGAATTTTAACATTTTTACCAAGTTTAACACCTGGTGAAACAACAACATTTTGTCCAATGTTACAACCTTCTCCCATTTCACAATTTGACATTATATGAGAAAAATGCCAAATTTTAGTTCCTTCTCCGATTAAACAGTCTTCATCAATAATTGCTGTTTCATGTGCAAAATATCCCATTATCTAATTATATATTTTTCAAAATCATTATGATCTTTCTTTGTTAACTCCTCTGGGGATAAACTTTTAAAATATTCATAAGTGATTTTTAATCCTTCGGATCTATTTATTTTTGGCTCCCAACCTAAAATTTCTTTTGCTTTAGAAATATCAGGCTGTCTTTGTTTAGGGTCATCAACGGGTAAATCATGGTATACTACCTTCTGATTTGTTCCTGTTAATTTTATTATCTCTTCTGCAAAATCTTTAATTGTTATCTCATCAGGATTCCCAATATTTACAGGAAGAGTGTATTCGCTTTGTAGCAAACGGTAAATCCCTTCAACTAAATCATCAACATAACAGAATGCTCTCGTTTGAGAACCGTCTCCGAATATTGTAATATCTTCACCTCTAAGTGCTTGACCTATAAATGCAGGTAGGACACGCCCATCATTCAATCTCATTTTTGGACCATAGGTGTTGAATATTCTAACTATTCTTGTTTCAACACCATGAAAAGTATGATAAGCCATTGTTATTGCTTCTTGAAATCTTTTGGCTTCATCATATACACCTCTAGGGCCAATTGGATTTACATTTCCCCAATATTCTTCCGGTTGAGGATGAACGGAAGGATCTCCGTAAATTTCAGATGTTGAAGCTATAAGTATACGTGCATTTTTTGCTTTAGCCAAACCAAGGCAATTGTGAATACCTAATGAACCTACTTTAAGTGTCTGGATGGGAATTTTCAAATAATCGATTGGGCTTGCTGGTGAAGCAAAATGAAGGATAAAGTCTAAATCACCAACAACATGAATAAATTTAGACACATCATGATTATAAAACTCAAAATTTTCCAGTGAAAATAAATGTTCGATGTTTTTTAATCGACCTGTAATTAAATTATCCATCGCAATAACATGGTAATTTTCTTTAATAAATCGGTCACATAAATGAGAACCTAAAAATCCAGCTGCTCCAGTAATTAAAATTCTTTTTCTTTGCTCCATTATATTATTTTTCAGTTTGGATAAAAGGTAAAACAGTTTTTCTTCCAACAGAGTTGTAATAAAAACCTAAATTTTCCATTTGATCCAATTCATATATATTCCTTCCATCAAAAATAATCGGTTGATTTAGATTTTTCTTAATCAAATCAAAATCAGGATTCCTAAAAGCGGACCATTCAGTTGCAATAATTAGAGCATCTTTATTTTCTAAAGCTGAATATTGATCATTAGAAAAATTAATTGTGTCTCCTAATATGTTTTTTACATTTTCCATTGCTTCAGGATCATAAACTTCAATTGACGCACCTAATTTTAATAAATCATTAATAATATAAAGAGCTGAAGCTTCACGGATATCGTCAGTGTCAGGTTTAAAAGCTAAACCCCAAATAGCAAATTTTAATCCTGATACATCACCAAAATAATTTTTTATTTTTTGAACGATAGTTGTTTTTTGTTTTTCATTTACATTTAATACACTTTGTATAATTTCAAAATTATAACCAACTTGTTTTCCGCTTTTTAAAAGGGCACTAACGTCTTTAGGGAAACAACTACCTCCAAATCCGATACCTGGATATAAAAATTTATGACCAATTCTTGAATCAGAACCAATTCCAAGCCTTACTTTATCTACATCTGCACCAACAGCTTCGCAGAAATTTGCTATTTCATTCATGAAAGTAATCTTTGTTGCTAAAAATGCATTTGCGGCATATTTTGTTAGCTCTGCTGATTTTTCATCCATTATAATAAGAGGATGACCATCATGAATAAATGGTTTATATAGCTCACTCATTATTTTTGAAGCTCGTATATCTGATGTTCCTATAACCACTCTGTCAGGATTTAAAAAATCATCAACAGCAAAGCCTTCACGAAGAAATTCAGGGTTAGATACAACTGAAAATTCAACACTTGCAAATTTTTCGATTGCTGCATGTACTTTTTCTGAAGTTCCAACTGGAACGGTCGATTTATCTACGATAACCTTATATTCAGTCATTAATTTTCCGAGTTGCTCAGCTACCCCTAAAACATAGCTTAGATCAGCGCTTCCATCTTCTCCAGGAGGTGTAGGTAGTGCTAAGAAAATTATCTCGGCAAATTCAACTGCTTTTTTTAAATCAGTAGTAAATTGAATACGATTTGCTTTTATATTTCTTTCAAAGATAACATCCAAATGCGGTTCATAAATTGGGACTTCACCGTTTTTCATTCGACTCACTTTATTTTCGTCGATATCCACACAAAGAACTTGGTTACCAGTTTCAGCAAAACAAGTTCCTGTAACTAACCCAACATATCCTGTTCCGACGACAGCAATTTTTTTCATTTTTTATTTTTTAACCGTTTATAAATTCAGCTACCGTATTACAAATTTTATTTAGCTGCTCTTCATTCATTTCTGTGTGAATTGGTAATGAAATCACTCGTTCTGTTAACCAATCTGTTATAGGTAAAATTGTATCAGCACTTCCAAAAGATTCAAACATTTTTTGTTTATGAGCCGGTACAGGATAGTATATCATTGCTGGAATTTCATTTTTAGCAAGATGTGATCTTAATTCATCCCTATTTATTCCTTCTAATTTTAATGTATATTGATGAAAAACATGAGTTGAATTCTCAGCTCTCGAAGGGGTAGTAATTTGAGGATATTGCTTAAAAAATGCATCATAATAATCAGCTACTCTTCTTCTAGCATTATTATATTTGTCCAATTCTTTAAGCTTAATTCGTAAAACTGCTGCTTGAATATTATCCAATCTAGAATTACATCCTACTACATCATGATAATATTGTTTACTTTGACCATGATTAGAAATCATTTTAATCTTAATAGAGAGATCGGTGTCATTTGTAAATATTGCGCCACCATCACCGAAACAACCTAAGTTTTTTGAAGGAAAAAAAGAAGTACATCCAATATGACCAATTGTACCAGTTTTAATGGTTTTTCCATTGGATAACGTATAATCGCAACCAATTGCTTGAGCATTATCCTCAATGACGAATAAATTATATTGATTAGCTATTTCCATTATTTCATTCATCGGTGCAGATTGACCATATAAGTGAACTGGAACAATAGCTTTTGTTTTTTCTGTTATTGCTGATTTTATTAAAGTAGCATCGATACAGAAAGTATTTGGATCTACATCAACAAATATTGGTTTTAAACCTAGAAGAGCCATTACTTCAGTTGTAGCAATATATGTGAATGAAGGAGTTATTACTTCATCACCAGGCTTTAAACCTAATGCCATAAGAGCGATCTGAAGAGCATCAGTACCATTTGCACAAGGTATAACATGATTAACATCCAAATATTTTTCTAACTCTTCTTTAAAGCTTGAAACTTCAGGACCATTGATAAACTGAGCGTTTTCAATAACATTTAGAATTGCAGAATCTATAGCAGGTTTAATATTATTATATTGCGAAACAAGATCCACCATTTGTATTTTTTTCATTCTGTGATGTAATTTTCAATTAAAAACAACTAAAAAGATGTTAAAGATAAAAAATAGTATTGAGTTACAAGAAGATTGATATAAAAATTAAAATAAATTGAAACATCAAATTTATTTTTTTGGAGGAACTGGATCATGTCCATATTTTCCCCAAGGATTACAGGACAAGATTCTTTTAAGCCCTAAGAATAAGCCTTTAATTATCCCTCTCTTTTCAATGGCTTCAATCATATAGTTAGAGCAAGTTGGAGTAAAACGACATGAAGGTGGAAATATTGGACTAATCAAAAATTGATAAATTTTCACCATAAAAATTATGGGATATCCGATTATTTTTTTTAAATTTAGCATATGCGAATTTAATACATTTTTAATTGACTTAACAATTTAGAAAAGTTTGAATTTTCTTTTTGAATTACAATCTAGATTATAAATTTTGATTAAATAACTGTAAAATGAAATTAATATTTCTTTTCTTTTTTCTATCTTCATTTGCTATTGGGCAAAATAATTTCACATGGAATGATGAGAAAATTGAAGTAGAAAGAAATGGTGATAAAAGTATTATTGTAAATTCTAACGCTATTTATAATGGTAAATGGAATAGCCTTCCTCAGCCAATATTTTGGAAACAAATTATGCTGCTTTCACCAGATTCTTGTTTGATTAATATTGCTGAAACTAGAATTATTTTAGAGAAAAAATCGTTTAAAGAATGGAAATCTCAAACCGAAAATCAGAAAAGTAAATACAAAGATAGTTTAAGAATTGTAAATAATTTATCACCTTGGGAGCAACTTAATGTTACATCAGGGAAAAATGATTTTTATCGTTTTAATGATGTTTATCCAAGTATATCTAAAGGAGTATTAGCCTTTGAAAGTCATGGGGTTGATCCATGGTATGCACAAGCAATTTTATTAATAGAAAGTCCAGGTCAACTTGTGAAATCACATGTTGGAGCATACGGCGCATTCCAGTTAATGCCTAGTGTTGCTAGGGCTCAAGGTTTAATAGTTTCAAAGACTATTGATGAAAGGCAAGATTTTGATAAATCTGCTATGGGTTCAGCTAGATTAATTAGTAGAATTTGTATACCAGAAGCCAAAAGGATATTAGATGCACATAATATTGTTTATAATGAATCTGATTTGTGGTTCAGATTATTTGTTCTTCATGTTTATCATGCAGGAGCAATGAATGTGAAAGCTGTGGTAGATAAAATTCAACCAAAAATTGGGGATCAGGATTTAATAAAACAAATGTGGCAAACAAGCGCTGCAAGTTTTGGTAATAGTTCGCAAAATTACACTCAATTGGCATTAGCTTCTCAATTAATTTTGAGTGATATGGTATCAAAATTTGTCCCCGAATAATTTCCAATTTAACTTCATTTTTTTAAGTTTTTAATTAATGTTATTTTGTAAATTCAAGTAAAATAATATTAAATCAGGCTTATGAAAGAAGATTATCTTCATTTTATTTGGAGTAAAAATAGAGTTCCTTTTCATCTAATGAAATTAACGGATGGGAGGAATTTTAGTATTAAATCTAATGGAATACAAAATTATGAAAGTGGTCCCGATTTTTTTAATGGCGAAGTTATAATTGATGGGTTTTTATGGAGTGGTAATATTGAATTACATGTAAAATCTTCTGATTGGTATTTGCATAAACATCATTTTGATGAAGCTTATAATAATGTAATTTTACATGTTGTTTTCGAACACGATAAAGATGTTTTTGTCAATAATCATTTAATTCCAACATTAGAACTAAAAGAAATAATAGATGAAATTCATTATTTGGAATTTTTAAAATCTACTAATTTAAAATCAAAAATTATTTGTTCATCATTAATAAATGAATTAGATCCTTTTTTCTTGGAATCTATGA
>CANCQX010000043.1 GCA_947380375.1 Flavobacteriales bacterium | reverse complement strand
TTCACCATTATTGATGTTTACGATTTGAACTTTTTCTCCCTCTATTAAGTTAGAAGCATTCATTAAATCTTCATCAATTGTGATGCTTCCGATATAATTTAAATCAGCCTGTGTAACTCTAACACGGTGAATTTTAGATTTTACTACTTCGATTAACATTACCTATAAAATTTCGGTTGTAAAAGTAATGATAATATTTTGACAAAAGAAAGTTTAAATAGGAGATGTTAGACTTTACAAATAGATATAATTTCAGTAAAAATAGCTGTATAATTAGGCTTTATTATTATTTGATCTTATTTTAAGTAATACGGCTTTTAATCTATTAACTTTAAATTATCAATTAACCTCACATCTCCACAATAAGCTACAATACAGGCTGTTGCACCATTTATCCACTCTGAATTTAGCGATTCAAGTGTAGTTGGATTTACGATTTCTAAGTATTCTAATTCTAAGCTTCCTTCTTTAAAATAGGTTATCACTTTTTCTTTAACTTCAGTTGGTGAAAAATTTGAAGCCAACTCTTTAGCAAGAGATAATGAGCGGTAAATATGCAAAGCATCTTTTTTTCCTAATTCAGATAAACGCATATTTCTGCTACTCATAGCCAAGCCAGAATCTTCTCTTAAAGTTGGACAAGCAATTATTTCTATAGGAAGATTTAATTTTTTAGTCATAAAAGTAATTACAGAAACTTGCTGAAAGTCTTTTAGTCCAAAAAATGCTTTTGTTGGTTTAACGATTTCAAAAAGTCTGCTTACGACATCCACGACTCCATCAAAATGTCCTGGACGAAACTGTCCTTCCATTAAATTTGCCAAATTTCCTAAATCTAGTTGAATAGAATCTCTATTTTTTGGATACATTTCTTCCACCGAAGGAGCAAAAACAGCGTCACAATTAATGGTCGAAAGTAGTTCAACATCTGCTTCTAAAGTGCGGGGGTATTTTAATAAATCGTCAGCATTATTGAATTGAGTTGGGTTTACAAAAATACTCACAATTGTAATGTCACATTGGCTCATAGCTGATGAAACCAGTGAAATATGACCATAATGTAAAGCACCCATTGTAGGTACAAAACCGATTGTTTTTCCCTCTGATTTCATCAATGAAATGTACTCTTGTAATGCTATAATATCGCTGTAGACTTTCACTTATTCCAGTTGAAGTAATTTATTTGACCGACAAAACTATTCCTTTTTGTTGAAGTTCCGCTTTTTTTTTTATATTTTTGTACTGTTTTTTACCAATCTAATAGTTTCATGGAGAAAAAGAGAATACTTTTTATGTCGCAGGAAATCGCACCGTTCCTTCCAAAATCTGAAATTGCAACTACTGCAAGAAGACTTCCTCAAGGAATTCAAGAAGGAGGAAAAGAAATTCGCGTGTTTACTCCAAGATATGGAACAATCAATGAACGTCGTCACCAATTGCACGAAGTAATTCGTCTTTCTGGTATGAATTTAATCATTGATGATACAGACCACCCATTAATCATTAAAGTTGCTTCCATTTCTGCTGCAAGAATGCAAATTTACTTTATTGATAATGATGAATATTTCAAAAGAAAAAACAATGTAACAGATGATAATGGCGAGTATTTCGAAGATAACGATGAGCGTGCTATGTTTTTCTGTAGAGGAGTTTTGGAAACAGTAAAAAAATTAGGATGGCAACCAGATGTTATTCATTGCCACGGTTGGATGACGATGTTAATGCCAATTTATTTGAAAAAATTATACGCTAAAGATCCCCATTTTACGGATACAAAAGTTGTTTATAGTTTATACAATGATTGCTTTAATAAAAACTGGGACCCTAGATTTGCTGATAAGCTTAAATTTGATGGATTTGATGAAGAATTAGTTGAAAAACTAAAAGATACAAGTCCTGAAAACATAACTCGAGTTATGGTTGAATATTCTGACGGAGTATCTATAGGAAGTGATAATCTTTCTCCAGAATTTAGAAAAATATTTGATGAAGCAACTTGTTTAAAACAAGATTATGTTCCAGAAGAAAATCAAAATAAAGTAATGTCTGATTTTTTTGACAAAGTAATTGAAGAAGGAGTACTTATATAATATGATAAATATTAGATTCAAGTGGCGGATGGTTTATATACTTTCCGCTACTTTTATGTTTAGTATATTTTTTTCTTGTAAGAAAACGGATACTTCAATTGGAGCAAATAGTATTGATCCAAATGAACTGTTAAATTCAATTCAAGTTGACACTTTTTCTTTAAAATCTTATACTAAGATAGAGGATTCTGTAGTAACAGATAATCCTGTTTCTGCATTACTTGGTTCTTATAATGATTCTAAATTTGGAACTTTTAAAGCAGGGTTCTTTACTCAATTTAGATTGCCTGCTGTAAATCCTAGTTTTGGAGATGTAAGTACAATTGAAATAGATTCATTTGTTCTTGGACTTCAATACAGTGGTTTTTATGGTTCATCGAATTCACAAAAAATTGAAGTATACGAATTGCTAGATAGCTTAGGTTTGAATACAACATATTATTCTTTTTCAGATAAGTTACATTCAAACAAAAATTTAATAGACCCTTCGAAATCAACAGTAATACCCAATCCAGTTTCTCAAATTGTTATTGATACAACACATGTTAAAGCACAATTAAGATTATTTTTGGATCCCAATTTAGCAAGAACATTTTTTAATGAAGCTACAAATAACCCAACTACTTTTTCATCAAATGAAAATTTTTTAAATTATTTTAAAGGATTATATGTTGGCGTAAATAATGGATATCAATCTACAAATGAGGGTGGTATAATGTATTTCGATTTGAATGACCCGCTTTCAAAATTAACTATATACTACAAACAAGCAGGAACTAGAAAAACTTATGATTTCTTAATAAATACTTCTTGTGCAAACTTTAATAAAGTAGATGTAGACTACTATGGAACAAATATTACAAATGCATTTGAAAATTCCGCATTTGGTCAGACAGAATTTTATGCCCAAGCTCTAAAAAGTAGAGGTGTAATTAAATTACCTAGTATTTCAAATTTACCTAAAAAAGCAATTATTCACGAGGCTCAATTACTTCTACCGGTTGATTATGATACAGGTTCTAAATTAACTCCTGGAACGGAAATATCAGTTGCTACAAAACTTGAAAAAGCAAATGGTTTATTCACTATTGCTGTTGGAACTTACGATGATGTTACAAAACAGTTTATTATTGATTTAAAACCTTATATACAGGGAATATTAAGCAGTCAAAGGTATCCTGTATACACTATTTCTGGAGCTTATAATGCACTAATTGAAGGAACAGAAATATACATCACTCCAAAATTATTCAATACTTCAGCAGATCGAATAATTTTTAATGGGACAAATACATTAAATAAAAACAAACCAAAATTGACGCTCAAATATACTGAGTTTTAAACATTAATTATATGTGTGGAATTGTTGCTTACATCGGAAAAAAAGAGGCTTATCCAATAGTTGTAAAAGGATTAAAGCGTTTAGAGTACAGAGGTTATGATAGTGCAGGTGTTGCATTGTTAGATCAAGGAACTATTAATTTGTATAAGCGCCAAGGTAAAGTTGCTAATTTAGAAGCTTTTACTGAAGGTAAAAATATTAATGGTCATGCAGGAATTGGCCATACACGTTGGGCAACACATGGTTTACCAAACGATGTAAATGCACATCCACATACTTCAACAGATGGTAAAATTGCATTAATTCATAACGGAATAATCGAAAATTATGGTCCTTTGAAAGAGGAATTAATGTCTCGTGGTTATGAGTTTAAAAGTGAGACTGATACAGAGGTATTAGTGCATTTAATTGATGATATTCAAAAGAATGAAAATGTCTCAATTGCGGAAGCTGTTCGTTTAGCACTTCATAGTGTTGTTGGAGCATATGCTATTGTTGTACTTTCCAAAGAAAATCCAAATCAATTAGTTGCTGCTCGTAAAAGTAGCCCATTAGTAGTTGGTATTGGAAAAGATGGTGATTTTTTCTTAGCTTCTGATGCTACTCCAATTATTGAATATACGAAGCGAGTAGTTTATTTAGAAGATGAAGAAATAGCAGTTGTTGATTTAAATGATGGATTAAAAATATTTAACATTGGTAATCAGGAAGTTACGCCATATGTTCAACAATTAGAAATGCAATTAGAGGCACTTGAAAAAGGTGGATATGAGCATTTCATGATGAAAGAAATTTACGAGCAACCACGTTCAATTACTGATTGTTTTAGAGGAAGAATGAATGCTGCTGAAGGTTGGGTTACTTTAGGAGGAATTAAAGAATACGAACAAAAAATAATAAATGCACCTCGTATTATTATGATTGCTTGCGGTACTTCATGGCATGCTTGTTTGGTAGGTGAATATTTAATAGAAGATCTTGCGAGAATTAATGTAGAAGTTGAATATGCAAGTGAATTTAGATACCGTAATCCAATAATAAATGAAAACGATGTAATTCTTGCTGTATCTCAATCAGGGGAAACTGCAGATACAATGGCAGCTTTAGAATTAGCAAAGTCAAAAGGTGCTACAATTTTGGGTATTTGTAACGTTGTAGGTTCTTCAATATCTCGTATTACAGATGCAGGTTCTTATACTCACGCAGGACCAGAAATAGGAGTAGCTTCAACAAAAGCATTTACTGCTCAAGTAACAGTTCTTACATTAATGGCTTTGTCTTTGGCTCATAAAAAAGGTTCTATTAGCGAAACAAAATTCCATACTTTATTGACTGAATTGGAAGCGATTCCAGAAAAAGTTCAACGTATTTTAGAGAAAAACACGCATATTGAGTCTATTGCATCTGTTTACAAAGATGCTACGAATGCTTTATATTTAGGAAGAGGAAGTTCTTTCCCTGTTGCATTGGAAGGTGCTTTGAAATTGAAAGAAATTTCATATATTCATGCTGAAGGTTATCCTGCTGCTGAAATGAAACATGGACCTATTGCTCTTATTGATGAAGAGATGCCTGTTTTTGTTATTGCTACTAAAGGAACTTCATACGAAAAAGTAGTAAGTAATATTCAAGAAGTAAAAGCTAGAAAAGGTAAAATTATTGCGATTGTAACAGAAGGAGATACACAAGTTAGAGATTTAGCGGATCATATTATTGAAATACCAGAAACAGATGAACATTTGGTTCCTTTGTTAGCTACAATCCCTTTACAATTACTTTCTTACCATATTGCTGTTATGAGAAATTGTAATGTGGATCAACCAAGAAATTTAGCAAAATCGGTAACGGTTGAATAAAATTAATTTATTAAGTAGGGATAAGGTATGCCTTATCCCTACTAGACCGTTTCACTCAAAGACAAGATTTACTTTGAATGAAACGGTTTTTTATTTTACTTACTTCTTAAAGATAAAATAGACTTCCTCAACTATACTTGTGATTTTTTAGATTCAATGAATTTTAAACGTCCATACACTAAGCTAATGTCATAAAAATATTTGAAAGGACTAATAAAGCTATACTATAGAAGGATTTTATTTCCCCAATACTTTTATTGCTTTTTGAACCTCAGGATCAAATGAATTCATCACAACAAAATAGCCTTGTTCTACCCATAATTGACGAGCGATTTCTCCTTTTAAAGTTTTAGAAATCAATTTTTTACTTTTTTGAAATTCCATTTTATTTAAAGTCACCTTATCATTTTTTTCAGCATATTTCACAAATTTTGAAAGTATGTCATCTGAAACAATAAAGGATTTATTAAACTCTTCAGGCGAATTCCATTTTGTACGTTTATCCGAAACAAAGTCAAAGGCAAAGCTTTGAAAAGAGGGTGAATACCTTAATTCAGTATAATAAAAGCTCATTCCAGATGAATCAAATGGCACAAAAATATCCGGCATAATTCCACCACCACCATAAACGATTTTCCCTTTAGGAGTTTTGTATTTTAACGAGTCGACAAATAACGAAGTATCTAATTTGTATAATTCACCATTGTCGTATCGATCCATTTGATCTTGGTAGTATTCTTCCATACTATTTGTATATGGTTTTTGAATACATCTACCAGTAGGAGTGTAATAGCGCGCTATAGTTAAACGTAAGTCACTTCCGTCTCTCAAACGTAAATCCTCTTGAACTAATCCTTTACCAAATGAGCGACGTCCAATTATTGTTCCTCTATCATTATCTTGTAATGCACCTGCAACAATTTCACTTGCAGATGCAGAATTTTCATTAATTAATACAGCAATTTTCGTTGATTCTAGAATTCCACCTTCAGAAGATTTATAAGTAAAACTGCCCGAATGTTCTCCTTTTGTTTTTACAATAGGTAAGTTACCAACCAAAAATTCATCCACAATATCAGTTGCACTTCTTAAAACACCACCACCATTATTTCGAAGATCAAGAATCATTTTTTTCATTCCTTTTGCTTTTAATAAAGCAGATGCTAGACTAAACTCTTCAGCAGTTCCAACCGAAAATTGTTCAATTTTAATATAACCAGTTTTAGGATTGATCATATTAGCACAAACAATAGAAGAAATAGGAATAGAACCTCTAATTATTTGTTTAATCAAGTATTTCCCATTTCTATAGAGTTGAACCTTAACAGAAGTGTTTTCCTGTCCTTTCAACATTGACATAATTTTTTCATTGTTGATTTTTTTACTTGCAACAACTTTTCCATCAATCTTCACAATTTTATCTCCCGCTTTCAATCCAGCTCTTTCAGAAGGAGAGTTAGGAATTACATTGGTAACACAGATTGTATCACGAATTACAAAGAATCGAACTCCAATACCTCCGAATTTTCCTTCGATAGATTCAGTCATTGATTTTAATTCACGAGCAGGAATATAATTACTATGTGGATCCAATTTGTGAAGCATATCGCCAATTGTTTCTTCAAATAATTTTTCTCCATTTAAAGTATCTACATATTTATTATCTAAAATTTCAATAATATCTTGAAGTTTTTGATATTTTTGACCACCTGCTGTTTCTTCTATTCCACCATACATCATCCTTTTAGTAAAGTAGTTTCCTAAAAGTAGACCGATAGACAAGAACAAAGCAAATAAAATCGGAATTAGGTAGTTGAATTTTTTATTTTGCATCTTCTATATTTTCAATATGAATAGTTTTAATTCCAGCATTTTGTAAAAAGTCAATACCAGAAGTATCTTTGTAGTTTTTAATAAAAACAACTTTTTTAATTCCAGCTTGTAAAATCAATTTACTACAATCTTTACAAGGAGAAAGAGTTTGATAAAGTGTAGCTCCGTTGCAATTATTCGTTGATTTTGCAACTTTTAAAATAGCGTTTGCCTCAGCGTGAAGAACATACCAATGAGTCTCACCTAAATCAGTTTCACAGCAATTATCAAAACCAGCAGGCGTTCCGTTAAATCCATCTGAAATAATCATTCCATCTTTAACAATAATTGCACCCACCTTTTTTCTCGAACAATAAGAAAGTTCAGCCCAAGTTTGAGCCATTCTTAAATAAGCTTTATCGTATCGTTCTTGTTTTTTTAAGTCTTTCATAATTTTTACTCTTCACAAAAGTAACATATAGTAAGACGTAAGATTATACGCCTCTTGAATATTTTAATAATTAATTTTCATTATTCGGAGTGAATTTATACCCAACACCCCTTATCGAATGAAAATAAATTGGATTTTTTGGATCTTTTTCAAATGTTTTTCTGAAAGAAAGTATATAGTTGTCAATTGTTCGAGAGGTCGGGAACTGATCGGGCCATATTTTATCTAAAATTTCATCTCTTGAAACTACAATTCCAGCTTTTTCGGAAAATAACTTTAACAATTCTATTTCCTTTTTGGAAAGAATTTCAACTTCTAAACTATTTAAATCTGTAATTTCAAAAGTGGTGAAACTTACCGATTTTGAACCGATAACAATTGTTTCTTCTTGGTTTACTTCGTTCTTTTGAAGAAGAATTTGAACCCGTAAAAGTAATTCTTCTAAATCAAAAGGTTTTGAAAGATAATCGTTTGCACCAAGCTTTAATCCTGCAATTTTATCACTTGTTGTTCCTTTCGCTGATAAAAATAAAATAGGCACTTTAGAAGATTTCCGAATTTCAATGCATAAATCTAATCCACTAACTTGTGGCAACATCACATCTAAAATTACTAAATCGGCAAGACAAATTTTAGAAATTTCGTTTTTTGCAATTAGCCCATTATCATAAACATCCACATCAAAACCATCCAATTCTAGATTCAATCGAATCATTTCGGAAAGACTTTTTTCGTCTTCAATTAGACAGACTTTTTGCATTTAATAACAAGTTTAGAAACATAAAGTTAAAAAATAATCCTATGCATTTTATTTTTCCTAAAATGATGAGGATTTTTTAGAAACATTCTGATAAATTTAGACTAATTTTGTGCTTTACTTTAAACAAAAAGATGAACGCATCAAAAAAAATCTCTGCAGCATTAATTTCAGTATATGATAAGACTGGTTTAGAGCCAATTATTCGTGAATTACACGCTAATAAAGTTACGTTGTATTCTACAGGTGGTACTCAAGCTTTTATCGAAGAATTAGGTATTCCAGTTGAAAGAGTTGAAGATTTAACATCTTATCCTTCAATTTTAGGGGGTCGAGTAAAAACATTACATCCAAAAATTTTTGGTGGAATTTTGAACAGAAGAGATTTACAAGAAGATCAAGATCAAATTGCTGAATTTGAAATTCCTGAAATAGATTTAGTAATCGTTGATTTATATCCATTCGAAGCAACTGTAGCTTCTGGTGCTTCTCATGAAGCAATAATAGAGAAAATAGATATTGGAGGAATTTCATTAATTAGAGCAGCTGCAAAGAACCATCAAGATGTTGTAATTCTTTCTAGCCAAGAACAATACGCTCCATTTTTAGAAATTTTACAAGCTTCTAACGGAACAACAACTTTAGCTGAAAGAAGAAATTTTGCACGTGATGCATTCAATGTTTCTTCTCATTATGATACACATATTTTTAATTATTTCAACCAAGGAGAAAAGGATGTTTTTAAACAAAGTATCCAAAATTCTGAGGTTTTAAGATATGGTGAAAATCCTCATCAAAAAGGTATTTTCCATGGAGATTTAAATGCTATTTTTGATAAATTACACGGTAAAGAACTTTCTTACAATAATTTATTAGATGTAGATGCTGCTGTAAATTTAATGGGTGAATTTAAAAATGGAGATCCTGCATTTGCAATTTTAAAACATAATAATCCATGTGGATTAGCTGTTCGTTTAACATTGAAACAAGCATATCTTGATACATTAGCAACAGATCCAGTTAGTGCTTTCGGAGGGATTTTAATTGCAAATAAAGAAATTGATTTAGAAACAGCAATTGAGGTAAATGAATTATTTTGTGAAGTAGTAATTGCACCAAGTTATAATGCAGAAGCTTTGGAATTATTGAAAAGCAAAAAGAACAGAATTATATTGGTTCAAAAGAACATTGAATTACCTAAACGTCAATTTAGAACTATTTTGAATGGTGTTTTAGAACAAGATAAAGATTTAGTAACTGAAACAGAAGCTGATTTAGAATGTAAAACTAAATTGAAGCCAACAGCAGTAGAAATTAAAGATTTACTATTTGCTAATAAATTAGTGAAACATGTTAAATCTAATACAATTGTATTTGCAAAAAACAACCAATTAATTTCTTGTGGAACGGGTCAAACATCTAGAGTAGACGCATTGATTCAAGCAATTGATAAAGCAAAATCTTTTGGATTTGATTTGAAAGGAGCGGTTATGTCATCCGATGCATTTTTTCCTTTTCCAGATTGTGTCGAAATTGCTAAAAATGCAGGTGTTAATGCAGTAATTCAACCAGGTGGTTCTATAAAAGATCAACTGTCAATAGAATACTGTGACGCTAATGAAATGTCAATGGTTTTTACAGGAAATAGACATTTTAAACATTAATTTATTAATTTCGTAGAAAATAGATTGCAAAATCTGTAGCTACGAAGAAAAAAACGAATTATACTATATAAAAGTACAGAGCCAAAAATGGGATTATTTAGCTTTTTAACGCAAGAAATTGCAATCGATTTGGGAACAGCAAATACATTAATCATTATGAATGATAAAGTAGTTGTTGATGAGCCTTCAATTGTTGCAAGAGATATTCAAACAGGGAAGATTGTTGCTATCGGAAAGAAAGCACAACAAATGCATGGAAAAACACATAAGTTAATCGAAACAGTTCGTCCGTTGAGAGATGGTGTAATTGCAGATTTCCAATGTGCTGAGCAAATGATTCGTGGAATGATAAAAATGATCAATCCAGGAAAAAGATTATTCAACCCTGCTTTGAGAATGGTTATTTGTATTCCTTCGGGGATTACTGAGGTTGAAAAACGAGCTGTTCGTGATTCTGCTGAACATGCAGGTGCAAAAGAAGTTTACCTAATTCACGAGCCAATGGCTGCCGCTTTAGGTATAGGTATTGACGTTGAAGAGCCAATGGGGAATATGATCATCGATATAGGTGGTGGTACTTCTGAAATTGCTGTAATTGCTCTTGGTGGAATTGTTTGTGATAAATCAATTCGTATTGCTGGAGATGATTTTACTTCTGATATTGAAGAATATATGCGTCGTCAACACAACATTTTGGTTGGAGAACGTACAGCTGAACAAATAAAAATACAAGTTGGATCAGCAATTCCTGAATTGGATTTTCCACCAGAAGATTTAGCTGTTCATGGAAGAGATTTAATGACAGGTATTCCTAAAGAAATCATTGTTACTTATTCTGAAATAGCTTACGCTTTAGATAAAACTATTTGTAAAATCGAAGAAGCGATTCATAGTGCTTTAGAAATGACACCACCAGAACTTTCTGCTGATATTTTCAAAACTGGAATTTATTTAGCAGGAGGAGGTTCCATGTTAAGAGGGCTTGATAGTCGTATTTCAGCAAAAACTAAATTGCCTGTTCACATTGCTGAAGATCCACTTAGAGCGGTTGCTCGTGGAACAAGTATCGCATTGAAAAACATAGATCGTTACCAATTCTTGATAAGAGATTAATTTTTTATAGTCCTGATATTTTAAATTTCAGGACTATCCTATTTTTTCGAAAATGCATAATTTAATTGCTTTTTTTAGACGTTTTAGAATTTTCATGCTATTTGTATTATTACAAATATTTGCCCTTTCAAACTATTTCACGTCTTTAAGTTTTCCTCGTTCACAATATATTTCAAGTGCTTCAGCGGTTTCTTCCACTATTTTGGAAGGAAAAAATAGTGTGACAAAATACTGGAATTTAGGAGAAAACAATATATTACTACAAAAAGAAAATATTAGATTAAGAAGAAAAATTTCTTCAACTTTTATGCGTTTAAATAGCAGGCTTGTTAAAATAAAAGACACTCTTTATCAGCAACAATACGAATATATTCCAGGAATAATTATCAATTCATCTTGTAATAAAAGAAATAATTTTTTTACTCTAAATATTGGAAAAAAACAAGGCGTAAAAAGAGGCATGGGAGTATTTTCCGATAATGGTATAATTGGTGTAATTCATAATGTAAGCGATCATTATTCAGTAATAAAATCAGTTTTAACTCAAAGTATAAATGTTGATGTAATTATTGAATCATCCGGTGCATTTGGATTGTTAAAATGGGATGGAAGAGATCCTAAAAGAGGTTCAATTAGTGGAATCTCTAATGATATGAAAATTAAAAAATGGTCTAAAATTGTAACAAGAGGTGGATCAGGTATTTTCCCGAGAGGATTAATGGTTGGACGAATAGAAACATTAAAACCAATAGAGGGTAAACCTTTGTGGGATGTTACTTTAAGATATTCTGAAGATTATACAAAAATTCAAAATGTTTACGTGATAAAAAATTTATTACGAGAAGAACAAGAAAAATTAGAGAAAAAAATACCTGAAGATATAGTCGAATGAAATTAATAATTACACAACTTATTCGTTTTGTACTATTTGTACTAATTCAAGCATTGGTTTTTAATCAATTAGAAATTGGATTGGGTATTCAAGTTATGATTTATCCTTTATTTTTAATGCTACTTCCATTTGAGACAAGTGTTTTGGTATTGTTATTGTTGGCTTTCATAATGGGTTTGAGTATTGACGCAATATCCGACACCTATGGTTTACATACTTCATCATTATTAATAGTTGCATATATGCGACCTATAATTTTTAATATTTTTGCTCCTCGAGAAGGATACGATACAATAAAAGAAGCTTCATTTTTTGAAATGGGCCAAAGATGGTTTACTTCAGTTTTTGGATTATTGCTTTTGATTCATCATTTATGGTTCTTTGTATTTGAAATGTTCAATATGAGTGAATTACCTTTAATTCTTCAAAAAACTATTTTAAGTGTTCCGCTTTCATTTTTACTTTGTATCTTTTTACAAGTTATCTTTGTAACAAAGCCAAAAGAACGATGAATTTCGACACCCGTAAATATGTAATCATTTCTTTCATTGTTGTAGTAGGTTTTATTTATACCTCACGACTCTTTTATATGCAAGTAATCGATGATAGTTGGGCATTAAGAGCGCAACAAATTGCGGAAAAGAGAAAAGAAATTAGTCCTCCCAGAGGTCCTGTTTATGATAGACATGGTAAAAAAATAGTTTCTAATCGTACTTATTATAACTTAATGATGGTCGAAGCTGATATGAAAGACTTCGATACGTTGGCTTTTGCCAAATTGATTGGCTGGACAAAAGAAAAAGTAAAAGCTCGATTCAGAGAAATTGTAAAAGGGGAAGGAAAATATAAAAATCGTCACACAGGAAAAACCACTTCAAATTATCAAAAAGTTAGACCTTATCCATTCATAAAAGAAATGACATTGGATGAAATTGCAAATATTGCAGCACATCTTGAAGAATTTCCAGGATTTTATGAAGAAGTTACAAGTATGAGAAGTTATACTTATGCTAATGGAGCTAATATTTTTGGCTATTTATCAGAAGTTTACCGCGAAGAAATAGAAGCAGATCATTTTTATAAAGCGGGAGATAATATGGGACGTGCCGGTATTGAACGTTTTTATGAAAAAGATTTAAGAGGGCAAAAAGGAATTCGATACATTGTTACCTCAGCTTTAAACAACGATGTTGAGTCATATATGGAGGGTAAATACGACACCATTGCCAAACAAGGTCCAAATATGAATTTGGGCATTGACATAGAGTTACAAGCATATGGTGAAAAACTATTAAAAGGAAAAAGAGGATGTGTTGTTGCAATCGAGCCAGCTACTGGAGAAATTTTAGCACTAATTTCTGCACCTTCATTTGACCCTAATTTATTGGTCGGAAAAAGGAATATTTCTAGAAATTATCCTTCATTGGCACGAGATCCTCAAAAGCCATTGTATCCTAGACCATTAGCAGCACAATATCCTCCAGGATCAATTTTTAAATTATTACAATCTTTAATCGCACTTCAAGAAGGGGTGATTACACCAGAATCAGGTTTTCCATGTAATAAAAGTATGGTTGGTTGCCATGATCATCCATCTGCAGGAAATTTACCTGATGCAATAAAATTTTCATGTAATCCCTATTATTATGCAGTTACAAAACGAATTATTCAACAAGGAAAAGATAGAAATAATTTTATTGACGCCGAAATAGGATTAAACATTTGGGCAAAATACATGAAAAGTTTTGGTTTAGGATATAAATACGACACAGATATTACTGGGTTAACAACAGGTTCTATTCCTGATTCTAAATACTATGACAAGTGGTACGGTCACCATAGGTGGGCATTTTCTACAATAAGATCTATTTCAATTGGACAAGGTGAAATTCAGTTAACGCCCCTTCAAATGGCCAATGTAGGTGCAATGATCGCAAATAAAGGGTGGTTTTATACACCCCATTTTGTAAAATCGATTGGGAAAAATGGACCACTAGAACAATTCAAAAAACGGCATGTTACAATGGTAGATCCAAAACATTTTGACGTTATACACGAAGGAATGAGAAGAGTTGTATATGTGGATGGAGGAACAGGAAGACAGGCACGATTAAAAGATATAACAGTTTGTGGAAAAACAGGAACTGTTCAAAATAAACCTAAAAAAGACCATGCTGTGTTTTTAGCATTTGCTCCAATGCATAACCCTAAAATATCAATTGTAGTTTTTATTGAAAACGCAGGTTTTGGAGGAACATGGGCTGCTCCGATTGCTGGATTAATGATTGAAAAATATCTGAAAGGCACAGTAACGGATACCGTAAAAGAGAAAAGAATGTTAGATGCGGTTTTATATTAACCTATGAGAAAAGGAGAAAAAATAACAACAAATATTGATTGGCCACTTTTCAGTGTTTATATTATCCTTATGTTGATGGGTTTAGCAACTGTTTATTCAACTGCGTATAATGTGGATTCTCCCAACTTATTTGATTATTCTCAAAAATATGGAAAGCAAGTCGTTTGGCTTTTAATCTCACTTTTTTTAGGGTTACTCGTTCTACTTATAGATGCAGATATTTATAGAAAATTTGCTACACCTATTTATATTTTTACCTTAATTCTTTTAGTAATTGTATTATTCATGCCCGCAAAAAATGGTGCAAGAGCTTGGTTAGGAATAGGTACATTAGGTATTCAACCTGCAGAATTTGCTAAAATAGGAACTTCACTTTTATTGGCTAGGTATATAAGCAGCGTAAATATAAAACTTCAAAATCTTCAGACTGTATTGATGGCAAATGTCATTATACTAATTCCGATGGTTTTAATTTTATTGCAACCAGATGCAGGTACTTTCGTAGTTTTTACCTCTTTTTTGTTTGTGATGTACCGCGAAGGGATTACTTATGATCCTTTGGTTTTAAAATTTGTTAACTTAATTCCAGGAATAAAATTCAAACAAACCTGGGTGGGAAGTCATTTTATACCCATTATGTTTGCAGTAGTGTTTTTGTGTATATCTACATTATTAGTAAGTAATAACATTATTACTTTCGATTTCATGCCAAATGTGAAAATTCCTGGTTTTGCGGGAGTTGTAACTTCTTTGATTTTATTAGCTTTATTAAGTTTGTTTTTTTTACGATATATTGGTTCAAAAAGAGATCGTAAAAATGCACTTATAATTGTAATTATTGGGTTTACACTTTGTATAACTATTGCTTCTAGTGTGAATTTTTTATTTCAAGGAATGGCTAGTCATCAGAAAGACAGAATTGAACTATTTTTAGGTTTAAGAGAAGATCCTGATGGGGAAGATTATAACCGAAATAGAGCTATGGCTGCTGTTGGTTCGGGTAGATTTTTAGGAAAAGGTTATAATAAAGCATCTGTCTCAAGTGTAGAAAGTAATCATGTACCTGAAAGTGAAACTGATTTTATTTTCTGTCCATTTGCCGAAGAGTGGGGCTTTTTAGGAACTTTTATTTTAGTTTGTCTTTATATGTTTATGCTTTTTAGAATTATAATGATTGCCGAAAGACAAAGGTCGCGATTCGTAAGAGTCTATGCTTATACAGTAGCAATGATTTTATTTTATCACTTTGCTGTGAATATCGGAATGGATATAGGATTTGCTCCAGTTATTGGTATACCACTTCCATTTTTTAGTTATGGAGGATCTTCTATGATGTCATTTTCAATGTTTATGTTTATACTTTTGAAATTAGATAGTCAAAGAAGTTATATTCTTCAATAATAGTTGAATTTTGAATCAAAGAATTTTATATTTTTACATTAAATTGTAAGCGCTAAATGAACAAGAATAAAAGCACTAGTCAGATTAATATTACTGATACTGAAAAAAAGAAATACACGCGTATCCTTTATATATTAGGTATGTTTCCTCTTCTCTTGGTTACTTGTCTTTTATTATTTCAGCCAGATTCTAGTATGCCAACAGTAGCATCTTTAGAAACACCACCTGAATTATTAGCATCGGTAGTCTTAGCCGAAGATGGTGAAACGGAATTAGGTAGGTATTGGAAAATAAACAGAACAAGTGTTCCTTATAAAGCTATTTCACCATTTGTAACAGACGCTCTAATTTCTACGGAAGACGAGCGTTTTGTTGAACATTCTGGCGCTGATTTCAAAGCTATTGGTCGAGCTATCGTTAGTGCAGGAGGAGCAGGAGGAGCATCAACTATCACTCAGCAATTAGCAAAATTATTATTCACACTTCAACAACGTGAGAAAGAGGATATTGCACGAGCAAATGGAATTGCATATTCAAGTAATTCGGGAGGAAAAATAGGTCGTATTTTTAGTAGAATAAATGAAAAAGCTAGAGAAAATATCATAGCAACTCGTTTAGAAAAAAGATATACCAAAGAAGAAATTATCACGATGTATTTGAATCAATTTGATTTCTTATACAATGCCGTTGGAATTGAAAATGCGGCGAAAGTGTATTTCAATAAAAAGCCAATAAATCTTACTAAAGATGAAGCAGCAATGTTGATTGGGATGTGTAAAAATCCAACACTTTACAATCCGCATACCCACCAAATTAAAAACTACAGAAGTTATATAGCAAATAGAGATGAAATTCCACTCTCTTCTGTAACGAAAGCCGCAATCGCCGAGAAAAGAGCTGAAGATAGTTTGAGAGCAGTTTCAAGACGAAATCAAGTTATGTTTCAATGGGTTAAAAATAGTAAAGCAAAAAATGCAGCACTAAGAATTACTTTATCTGAAGAAGAATATAATGTATTAAAATTAAAACCTTTAACATGTAATTATCAAGAAGTTGATCACAAAAGAGGTATGGCACCTTATTTTAGAGAAGGATTGAGAAAGGAATTAACATCTATTTTTTCTGAGAAAACTTCAGACGGAGGTTTGAAATATAAAAGAGATGATGGTATGCCTTGGGATATCTACAGAGATGGTCTTAAAATTTATACAACTATTGATGCAAATATGCAACTTCACGCGGAAGAAGCAATGGCTCACCATTTAAGTGAAACATTACAACCTCAATTTGATGATAACAATCGACATACAAGAAATTTTCCTTTTTCAAATGATTTAACGGATGCAGAAGCAGAAAGTATTATGTCTTCAGCAAGAAGAAATAGTCCTCGCTACATAAGTCTTGCAGCATCTGGTATGAGTGATTCAGAAATTAATCAAATTTTCAATACTCCTGTGAGTATGAGAGTTTTTACTTGGAAGGGTAAAAAATCAGATGGTTATTTCAAAGAAAAAGATACAACAATTTCGCCAAATGATTCTATTCGTTACTATAAGTCATACTTACATGCAGGTTTAATTTCAATTGAACCCGCAACAGGTTTTGTAAAAGCTTGGGTTGGAGGTGTTAATATTGACCATTTTGCATACGACCATGTTCGATTAGGAAGAAGACAAGTAGGCTCAACTATGAAACCATTTGTTTATGCAGCTGCTTTAGCTATGGGAGTTGTAAAACCTTGCACTTTAATACCAGATATTGCTCATTGTGTTGACTTAATTGATCCAGAAGGAAATATTGATGGAAGATGGTGTCCGAAAAATTCAAGTGATTTGTCAGGAGGAATGTGTTCTGTTTCAAAGGGTCTTGCAATGTCAAAAAACAATATCACAGTTGGGGTGATGCAAAAAATGGGAGGTAAAGCTGGACCTCAGACCATAGCAAAATTGCTTGCTAATATGGATATTAAATTAAACAAAAACGACATTGTTCCTGCAATGTGTTTGGGTTCAATGGATTTATCTTTGTACGAGATGGTAGGAGCTCAAGCTACTTTTGCTAACCATGGGGTTTATATTAGACCAACAACAATTATGCGAATTGAAGATAGAAATGGAAATGTTATTTATAGTGCAAAATCTGAATCGAAAGAAGTGTTAAGTGAAGATGTTGCTTATACAATGATTAAAATGATGGAAGGTGTTGTACAATCAGGAACAGGAAGTCGTTTAAGAGGTGGAGCAGCCTATGGTAATATTTTGGCTCCAACTGCTGGTAAAACAGGAACAACCCAAAATAATTCTGATGGTTGGTTTATGGGTTTAACTCCTGATTTGGTAACAGGAGTTTGGGTAGGAGCAGAAGACCGAGGCGTTCGTTTTAGATCAACTCAACAAGGACAAGGCTCAAGAACAGCAATGCCTATTTATGGTTACTTTATGCAGCAAGTCTACAAAGATCCTAAAATAGGAATTTCAACTACTGACTTTGAAAAACCAAATAATTATAGCGAACAAATAAATGGTTGTGCTGGTGAATATTTACCTGAACCAGCCGATGAGGATACAACAGCAACACCAGCAGAAGATAATCCATTTGGAATATAAAATAAATTCTCTTGATAGATTTAAAATAAAATTGTAAATAATGAATAAAGTTGTAAATAACGTAGAAGAAGCATTAGTAGGTATTCAAGATGATATGACCTTAATGATTGGTGGTTTTGGACTTTGTGGAATTCCAGAAAATTCAATCGGGCAACTTGTAAAAATGGGAGTTAAAAATTTAACTTGTATTTCTAATAATGCTGGAGTAGATGGTTTTGGTTTGGGTTTACTACTTGAAACAAAACAAATCAAAAAGATGATTAGTTCATATGTTGGTGAAAATGATGAATTTGAACGTCAAATGCTTTCAGGAGAACTAGAAGTAGACTTAATTCCACAAGGATCATTAGCAGAAAGATGTAGAGCTGGTGGAGCTGGAATTCCTGCATTTTTCACACCAGCTGGTTATGGAACAGAAGTTGCTGAAGGTAAAGAAGTTCGTATATACAATGGAAAACCTCATATTTTAGAAGAAGCCTTAACAGCAGATTTTGCTATAGTTAAAGCTTGGAAAGGTGATACTGAAGGAAATCTTATTTTTAAAGCTACAGCAAGAAATTTTAATCCTATGATGGCAACTGCAGGTAAAATTACAATTGCTGAAGTTGAAGAATTAGTTCCTGCAGGAGAATTAAATCCTAATGATATTCATACTCCAGGAATTTTTGTTCAACGTATATTTAAAGGAGATAAATTTGAAAAACGAATTGAGCAAAGAACAGTTAGACAGAAGTAAAGTTATCTTTTAATTAATAAATGAAATTTTTTTCTCTCGAAAATAAATTATTAATTTGGGTAATTTTTTTATTCTTATTAATTTATTTAATACTTCGAGCTGTTTTTATAAGGCCTTATTGTGACGAAATATCTACCCTTTTTGAATACATTGAAGCACCTTATTTAATAGAAAGCAAAGTAAAAGATTCAAGTGCTAATAATCATTTATTAAATACTTTATTAGGGAAATTTGTCTATTTATTTTTTGGAGATAATTTTTCATTTTTAAGAATTCCAAATATTCTTTCTTTTACGCTTTATTTTTTTTCTACAAAATATATTGTATCAAAGTCTGTATTATTTAAGTATCAATTTCTAACATTCATTGCGCTTAATACGATTGCGTGGATATTTGAATATTTTGGATATTTAAGAGGATATGGTTTAGCCTTAGGATTTTTATTTTGTGCTATTGCTTTGTTTTATTCTTGGTCAGAAAAAAAAACTGATTTTAAATTTATCTTTTTTTTATTCTTCGTTTGGCTATCTGTTTTTGCTAATTTATCTTTTTTTAATACATCAATTATACTCTTGTTTTATAGTATATTGTACATATTTTTAAATATATCAAGTTTAACTAAGAAGTCTTTAATCACTTATTTTTTTAGTTGTGTAGGTTTTATTTTTGCACTTTATCCTTTAGTTCTTTATAGTTTTGAATTAAAAGAAGCTGGTGCACTTTGGTGGGGAAATTTGAATGGATTATGGATGTGTACGGGTTATTCTCTCTCTCAGATTACGCTATTTACAACTCATATTTCTGTTAAATATTTTGCTATATTATTTATATTAATAATAGGAATATTAGGTCTATTAAAACTAAAAAGTATAGGATTTAAAGAATTTATAGCTTCATTCGAAGGTATCTTTTATACTCTTTTTATCGGAAATGTTTTGATGATTGAGATATTAGCTATTTTTTTTAAAGTTAATTATCCTCGAGATAGAGCTTCTGTGCAATTGGTTCTTTTTTTAATATTCGCTTTAGTACTCTTCATTCAAAAAATCAGAATACTAAATCATTTAACCTATGTACTGTTATTTTTCCCAATTTCATTTCTTCTTAAAATGAATTTAAATTCTTCGATTTATCAAAATGATCATAGACTCACAAATTCTGTTAGTCAGTATTTAGAAAAACATGTGTCATTAGAATCAAGTTATAGTTTATATGCACTATTAGAGACGTCAGGATATTTTAAATTAAGAAAAGATAGAAAAATGAAATTATTTAATATAGAAAGATATTCTAAATCTATTGAATCGTCTTTTTTAATAGTAGAATCAAACTATAACCCTCCTTCATACTATAAGCGAACATTAGTTGATGAAACTGCTAATATTTCAATTTATAAAAATACAAAACGATACAAATATAATCTTGTGAAAGATACAGTAATTAAATTTTCAAAAACCGAAAATGATTTATTGTTTTTTCAAGGAAAAGGATTAGATACTATTTTTAAGAGTAATAAATTTAAAGTTAAAATTACGGGTTTAGTAAAATTTACAAATACTATTCCTTTGCATTTAATTCTTACTCTAGGCGATTCTTTAAATCCAATTCGTTATTATCATGAAAATTCATTAGAGAAAATAACTACAAGAAAAAACAAAATTGATTTTGTTTGGAATAGTCCTATCTATACCATTGAAAAAGATAAAAAGGATCTGTTAATTTATATGTGGAACATCAATAAGAAATTGGTTCAGTATAAAAACCTACACTTTAAGATGTATAGTGTAGAATAGTAAATTATTAATTTGAATTAAATATAAATAAAGATTCCTTAACTATTTTATTTATAGAGTCATTTTTTCAATTTTTTGTTAGTTAATAGTGGAATAAATTCTTACAAATCTAACTTCGAAATTAAAATAACTCTTAACCATAAGCCAATGATATGTTTAAGTCTCTTCCCACCTTTATTTATATTAAATATTAATTCTATTCTGAATCCACATAAACTAGGGGATATAAAATTGTTTATTTATATTTGGAATCCTCAAAGAAGATTAATTACTTTTAAGAACGGAAAGACGAATTTATACGAAATAAAACCATAAAATGGCATTAGATAAAGTAGGTATCGCAAAAAGAATCGCACAAGAATTACGCGATGGTTGGTATGTAAATTTAGGAATTGGTATTCCAACTTTGGTAGCAAATTACATTCCAGAAGGAATAGAAGTAGAGTTTCAATCTGAAAATGGGATTTTAGGAATGGGACCTTTTCCATTTGAAGGAGAAGAAGATGCAGACTTAATTAATGCTGGAAAACAAACGATTACCGCAAGAAGTGGAGCTTCATTTTTTGATTCAGCTACCTCATTTGGTATGATTAGAGGTCAACATGTACAACTTACTGTGTTAGGTGCTATGGAAGTTTCTCAAAATGGTGATATTGCTAACTGGAAAATTCCAGGTAAAATGGTTAAAGGTATGGGTGGAGCAATGGATTTAGTTGCTTCTGCTGAGAATATAATCGTAGCAATGATGCATTCAAATAAAGCAGGTGAATCAAAAATTTTAAAAACATGCACTTTACCATTAACAGGTGTGGCTTGTGTTAAGAAAGTTGTTACAGAATTAGCAGTTTTAGAAATTAAGGACGGAAAATTTCATTTAATTGAAAGGGCACCAGGAGTTACAGTGGATGAAATAATTGCTAAAACGGAAGGTGATTTGGTAGTTCCAGCTCATGTTCCAGAAATGGTTTTATAGATATAATAAAAAACTTTAATGCCGAATAGAGGATCTTTTAAAATAATTATAGGATCAATTCTATTCGGCTTAATTCCACTTTTTGTAAGATATGGTTCTCATTTAAGCATTGCCTCAATTGCTTTAGGAAGAGCCATTTTTGCTTCTATTTTTGCTCGTATTTACTTGTATTTTACGAAAGAAAAAGTTTCATTTAAAACGGACTTAATCACAACCAAAACCTTTTTCCATTTTCTCAATTGGACTTTCTTTTTAACCCTTGCAATTGTTTTTTATTTTCTATCCATTCAATCGGGAAGTATTGCTTTAGCCGGTGTTTTAATGGGTGCTCATCCTATTTTTGTTATCCTTTTTGTTTATCTATTCTTTAAAGAAAGAATTTGTAAAAAAACATTGATTTCCTGTTTACTTTCTGTTATTGGAATTATATTAATATCTAGTTTTAACTCCGATAAATCAGGTGCTTCATTTTTGAGTAGTATGTATGCTTTGGGTTCCGCATTTTTTTTAGGATTGAATTTTACTTATTATCTAAAATATTTGAAGGGATTCAGTGCGGGGAAACTTGTTTTTTATCAGAATGTACTTCAAATCCCACTTTTAATCCCATTTGCTGTAAATAACCCAGGAACGTTTTCTTCTTCAGGATTAATATCAATGATTTGTTTGGGAGTTTTGTGTACAGGAATTGCTTATTTCCTAGTTTACAATGGTTCACAATCTGTTAAAAAACAATACATTGGGGTTTTACAAATAATTGAAAATATAATTCCTATTTTATTTGGGATTCTTTTGTTTAAAGAGGTTTTAACTTTTCAAATCATTTTAGGAATAGTTATTCTATTTGCTTCTATTTTGATAATTAGTTTTGAAGGTAAGAAAGATACTGTGTAAATGATTTAGTCTAATATATTTGACTCAATTAGAAGTCCATTTAAGTTTACTATTTTAATTTTTTT
>CANCQX010000042.1 GCA_947380375.1 Flavobacteriales bacterium | reverse complement strand
GCCCAACCAGCTTCTGCTTTTTCTAAAGCACACATTTTATCCAATAATTCTTTCACATTAGGATTAGAATAACGAGAATAAATGTTTCCCTCTTTTTCTTCTGCAAACAATGCCCTCATATCTTCAGCATCATCAAAAGCATAACTACTTGTTAAATAAAGCGGTACTGAGTGTTCTTTGTATTGAGAACGTTCTGCTTGAATTCTTATCGCGTGAGTTTCTTGATTCATCTTTTTAAATTATACATATTTTACTTCAAAAACAACCTTTACATCTTCTTTCAATGATGCTGAAACCGAACAATATTTATCCAAAGTAAGTTTAATTGCCTTCTCCAATTTATCTTGAGGAACACCTTCATTTACTTCAAAAATTAATTTAATTTCTTCGAAAATTGCTGGAACTCCACCTCCTCGTTTAGTTTCAATTTTAATTCCAAAACGAGTTGGTTCAATTCTTTGTTTTTTTAGAATTAGCAAAATATCAATAGAAGCACAACCTGCTAAAGATCCTGCTAATAATTCCATCGGACGAAAACCTTTTCCTTTACCTCCAATGGTTGGATTTGCATCTATGCCACAAATAACACCTTCATCGTTTCTCAATTCAAAAACAAAAGGCTCTTCTATTCTATTTAATTCTAGTCCCATTCTTTTTTATTTAGGTAATTTTTTATCAACCAATCCAAATAATAAAACACCGGTCATTGCACCTAAAAATAAACTGATACCGATTTTATAATGCATTCCAACCAAAATATACAATGGTGCAGAACAAGCTCCTGTTAATCCCCAACCAATTCCAAACAAAATTCCACCAATAATATTAGCCTTCCATTCTAATTTCTTTGGATTTAAAATCACTGGTTGTCCACTGATTGTTTTAATTTTAAATTTCTTAATCAAAATCAAACAAATACTAGCTGTTATGATTGCCGAAAACAAAACACCATACATATGAAATGAATCGAAATGAAACATTTCCTGAATTCTAAACCAAGAATAAGCTTGTGTAGCAATTAATAAAGAACCAAAACAAAAACCTAACAATAATGTAATTACAAGTTTCATATCTTAAAAAATAACGGAATTAATACATAACTAGCAAACAAACCTCCGATAAAAAAGCAAATAGTAGCAACAAACGAACTTACCGAAAACTGAGAAACACCCATTATACAATGTCCTGCAGTACAACCATTTGCATATCTCGATCCAAATCCAACAAATATTCCACCAATAAAAAAATAAAGAATATTAGATGATGCATAAATCGTATTAGCAATTTCAGAATATTTTGTAGAATTATTAGCAACTGCATCTACCTGAATAACACCTGCATACAATGAAAAAATTCCAGCTAAAACAACTCCAATTGCGAATTGAAATTGCCACTTATCCGCTCCACTTTTATAATTAAAATAGTCAATTTTCTTAAAAAATTTAGAACCTATAAATCGATAACTTGAAGATATTCCAAATTGTTTTTCTCGTAATAATAATAACAAGGGTACAATTAAGCCAATTAGCGGACCTGCAATATACCAAGGTAAAAAATTATACATAATTTAATCTATTTAAAATTCATTTAAAACAAAAGTACTTTTTTTAACCACTTTATCAAACTCATTTTCACCTACAAAAGCATCCGGTAAAACTGCAAAGAACAATTCTGATGTATTATTGAAATCTCTTTTCTTGATATCACTGAAACGCACCCAACCTGTTTGATAAGAATAATTAGAACTTTGAAAAACCTCATCTATTTTATAAAATGGAATTTCATTTATTGCTTCTAATGATTCAGAAGCTAAATAGATTCTTATGAAAAAATCATCTGTATAATCAGGGATTGCGTCTTTTACTGTTTTTCTATATTCATATTGGTATTCAAATTGAATTGCTGAAACATCTGAAAGTACGGCACTTGCGGTTGGGAAACTTCCCGCACCTTTTCCGAAAAATAATTGTTTATCTGAAAATGATGCTTCAACAATAACTGCATTAAATTCATTATCAACTTGATAAGCAGGATGATCTCCTTTAATGAAATGCGGCGCAACGAAACCTACTATTTTATTCCCTACTTTTTCTGAACGAGCGAATAATTTAATTCTATACCCTTTTTCAGATGCATACAATACATCTTGTTTTTTGACTTGACGAATTCCGTAATTAAACAGATTATCAGGATTAACAGATGTTCCGAAGGCGTGCTTTATCAATAAAGTTAATTTATATTTTGAATCAAATCCATCTACATCTAAAGTTGGATCTAATTCTGCAAAACCTAACTCTTGTGCTTTCGCTAAAGCATCATCGTATGAAACACCATAATTTGCTTGAGTCAAAATATAATTCGTTGTTCCGTTTACAATTCCTTGAACTGAAGACAACGAATCATTGTTGTAATATTCTTCTAAATTTCTAATAATTGGAATTGATCCTCCAACTGATGCTTCGTATAAAAAAGATACTTTATTTTCTTTCGCTAGATTTATCAATTCATCTAAATGCTCAGCAATCAGTTTTTTATTAGCTGAAACAACGTGTTTCCCTTTTGATAAAGCTTCTCTTACGATTTTTAAAGCTTCATTACTGTCATTTATTAATTCAACAACTAAATTAATTTCATCATCGTTCAATATCTCACTTGCTTCATAACCAATTAATTCTGTAGCTTTTTCTCTTTTTTTAGTTCGATCTTTTACAACGATTCGCTTTATTTTCGCATCTAATAAATTGGATTGATTTAAGACTTCATACAAACCTGTTCCTACACATCCAAAACCAAATAATCCTATAGTTAACTGTTTTCTCATTTTCTTTAATTGTTTTTATATTGTATTTTTTTGCTGGTTAATTGTGGAGACGTAAAATTTTACGTCTCTATGGTTGATGAATAAATTCACTTATAATTTTTAACAATTGTTCATTTTCAACTAAAAATCCATCGTGACCAAAATCGGATGTAATTGTACCTAATTTTGCAGACGATATATTTTCTTTCAAAAATACTTGTTCTGAAATTGGAAATAAATAATCAGAATCTATCCCAATTACCAATGTATTAGATTGTATTTCTGACAATGCCTTTTCAATTGATTCTCTTCCTCTACCAACATTATGTGAATCCATTGCCTTACTTAATGTAATATACGAATAAGCATTAAATCTATCTGCCAATTTTTTACCCTGATAAGATTGGTAAGAACTTGCCCGGAAATTATCAATAGTTTCATTTCCTTCATTCGTTTGTGTTTTTCCATAACCTTCATAAGAACGATAACTAATCATAGCAATACTTCTTGCAACTGATAATCCATATTTTGCATCATCTATTGAACCATTACCATAAGTTGGATCACCATAAATAGCCAAACGTTGTGATTCGTTAAAAGCAATTCCAAATGCTGAATGCCTTGCGTTTGTAGCTATTAAAATTAGATTCTCTATTAATTGAGGTTCTAAAATTGCCCATTCAACTGCTTGTTGCCCTCCAAGTGAAGCTCCAATTAAAGTATAAATCGAGTCTATTTCTAAATAATCTTTTAAAAATGAATGTGCTTTTGCCATATCTCTTGGTGTAACAAGAGGGAAATTATTTAAATAGACATCCCCATTTTCGTCTAAAGTAGATGCACTTGAACTTCCGTAACTAGATCCAATAACATTTGCACAAACAATAAAATATTCATTAGGATTGAACAATGCTTTTTCACCGAAAATACCAGACCACCAATCAAAAACATCACTGTTTCCGGTTAAAGCGTGGCAAGCCCAAACAACTTTACTTTTACCTGGAATATAATTTCCATAAGTATGATAAGCAATTTTTAATGATTGGATTTTTTTCTGATTTTCAGTTATAAAATCAGAATGTGATTCAAAAATTTTAGTATTTGAATCAAACGTACTTGAAATACTCTTTGAATTTGATGACATATTTTAATTTAAATTTATATTCTCCCATTTAGTTGGGATCTGGAATTGGCACCGGTTTTCCAATCAGCTTAAGCCGACTTTAAGTTGGTTGCCAGAGAATCATTGAGCCAGTCTCTCATCTCTTCTTTATAAAACATTAAAATTCACCGCTGTGAAAGTTATTTTTTTGCAAATATTATTATTAAAAATTAATATTTCAAAATTTATTGGTACTATATTTTAATTTAATTAACTAAAACTCTTTATTGAATGAAACTACTTGGAGAAATACCTAAGAAAATCATATCATCTGTTTGTTCGTTATTTCCTTGCCATTTTCTTAAAAACATATTTAATTCAATTTGTTTTTTCTTAAAATCAGTAGTGAATTTTGTTTGATCCAAAAATTCAATTACTCTTTTTCTCGTAATTTTTTTAGAAAATTGTCCGCCAAATTGATCTGTAATACCATCTGAGAAAAAGTAGAAAAAATCATCTTTTTCATATTTAAATTTCATCAGAGGAATCTCTTTTTTGTCTTCAATCGGACTTCCAAGAGAATTACCCCTTAATCGATATAGATTATGAATTTTATTTTTTGAATCGTAGTGTATAAATTCTCTTTTAATACCTGAAATTTCAATTTCATTACTTTCTGACAGTATACGAAACAAAACTACATCTAAAGAATCATTGACTTTGTTTTTACTATTTACTTTAGACAAACTATTTATAATACTATTATTTAGTTCATAAATAATATCTTGAAGATTTCTCTCGTTTTTTGCAATACTTGTTACAAATTGAAAACAAAGTACAGACAATAAAGCTGCTGGTATTCCGTGCCCAGTGCAATCTCCAATACCACCAATATAATCTTTTGTATCTTTAAAGTAATCTAAAAAGCAAAAATCTCCTGTAACAATATCTTTAGGTCGATTTAAGAAAATATTATCCTTAAAAATTTCATCAATATCTTCTTTTTGAATAAATATTGCTTTTTGAATTCTTTCGGCATAAAGTATTGAATCTGTTACATCTTCAAGATCATTTATTATTTTTTCAAGATCACTTTTTACAACAGGCTTTGATAAAAAACCTTTCATATTTGTCTGAATAGCTCTCTTATAACTACTATCTTCGTTATTTGCGGAAACATAAACCACAGGTACGGGAACGTGTTGTTCAATCTCATTCATCGCTTCGATTCCATCAATATTGTCTTCTAAACGAATATCCATTAAAATTAAATCGGCAGTATGATCTTTAAAATATTCGATTACTTCCTTTCCCGTTGAAAAACAATCTACTACATCGTGTCCCAAATTAGTAACATAATGTCTATGTAACTCTTGAATTAAAAAATCATCTTCAACTATAACTATTTTCTTTTTAACCATTTCCTTTTTAAAATACTTTGAATTAAAAAATTAAAATTTCTAAATACAATATTAATATTTTTATTTTAATTTAAATCTAATCTCTACTTCAAAATGCAAAGATTCAACATAAATAATCTCACCTTTCAATTGTCTAATAAAGGTATGAATCAATTTGTAACCAAACCCTTTTTGTTCACCTTTTTTAACAGAATCTGGCAAACCATTTCCACTATCTTTATAGTTAAGAATAAATACATCATCATTTGAAACTAAACTTATATCTACGGCAACTTTATGATTAATTAGACCATATTTTAAACTATTAGAGATGAACTCATTAAGCAACAATCCAAATGTGATACTTTTTGAAATATCTAAATTGACATTATCTACATTAATTTTAAAAGATACTTGATCTCCATCCGTTTTATTGAAAATTTGCTTGTAATAATTAGTAAGCTCTTTTAAATAATCATTCAAATTTATATTAGAAAACTGGACGGTTTGGTATAATTTCTCGTGTACCAATGCAATTATCTTAATACGCATTTGAACTTCACTTAGCGTTTCAATAGTAGTTGTGTCTTTTTCATAAAACTTTTTGAGCTCTAACAAGCCATCAATTACAGCTAAGTTATTTTTAACACGATGATGAATCTCTCCCAATAATGTTTCTTTTTCCTTAAGCGAATCCTCAATTATTAGTTCTTGCTCTTTCATTTCAGTAATATCCATAGCAAAACCAATAACAAATTCACATTGATTATTAGCGTCAAAAAGTGGATAATATTTCCTTAATTTATACAAGGTATTACCATTCGAATCAACTACTTTTTCTTCAAATGAAAAACCAATCCTAGAATCAATCGCTTTTAAAAACAGCCTTCTTCTTTCATCTGCAATTGAAATGTCTTTATTTTTTAATTTACAATAATCATAATCATCTTTTCCAATCAGATAATTCCTTAGTTCTTCATCCTTTACACCATTTGGGTTAATAAAAAGATATTTATGATTTTTATCAAAAACGACAATATCCGCTGGTATTTCATTTAAAATAATTTCGTAAAAACTTTTTTGTTTCTGAATTTCATTAGACATTTTTACTTTTTCAGTTATATCGTATCTAATCGAAATATATTGATAGGGTTTACCATCTTTCAAAAAAGGAATAATTGTTGAATCAACCCAGTATAAACTTCCATCTTTGGCTTTATTACAAACATCACCCTTCCAAATCATTCCTTTTGTGATCGTATTCCACATCTCTGCAAAAAACTCTTTTGGATGATAATTCGAATTTATTATATTGTGTTTTTGCCATAAACAATCTTCCTCCGTAAATTGACTAATCTCAGAAAATTTATCATTTACATAAACTATAACGCCTTTCGAATCAGTAATAGATACAATTGCAGACTCATCAATCGCCTGTTTATAATCTTCTAATTGACTTAAAGCATTCTTCAATAGTATCTCACTATTTTTACGCTTAGAAATATCTCTTGCTATTAAATCAAGTGAAATTAATTTTGAATTATCATCTAATATTGGACTAGATTTTGATTCTATCCATTTAGTTTCACCATTTACATCAATTATCCTGTATTCGTTTAAAACTGATTTCCCTTCAAATAACATCAATCTATCCATTTCAAACATTTCCATATCATCGGGATGAATTATTTTGAAAGGCAATAAATAATCATTGAAAAAATCATCTTTTGTAAATCCAAAAAGAGACACACAATTATCTGAAACTTCAACAATTTTTTGATTGGTAACATCTAATTTAAAAAACACCTCTTCAAGCGAATTAAAAATAAATTTAATTTGGTTATTAGCCTCTAGAATTTTTTTATCCGACAATTTTTGAATAGATATGTCTTTTACAGTACCGTAAAAACGAATTGGATTGTCTTTTTGGTCGTACTCAAATTCACCTCGGTATCTTACCCATACTACATTCGAATTTTGTTTATGAACTACTCTAAATTCCTTTTCAAAAATTGCTTTTTCTCTTAAATTAGAGAAAAAAGCAACTTCAACATCTTCTTTATCATTCGGATGAATTCTAGCTAACCAATTATCTAAATTCCGAATATCTCCATTTTCGACACCATAAATATTAGAAACTTGATCTGAACATATACATTGGTCTAAAATAAAGTCATAACTGAACTCTCCTACATTAGCAAAACTTTGAAGTTTTTTTATACTCAATTCAAGCTTCTGTTTATTATTTTCAGCAATTACTTCGTTTGAAATATCTTTAAAAAAACCTTGTGTTCCAAGTACTTCACCTTCTATTATTCGAGGTACGGAATTACCTTCTAAATAAACCTTTTTTCCATTTTTGGTTTTAAAAATCGTATTTACATTGTAAATAGATTCGCCACTCATAATTATTTCATACTCAACTAGACATTGAGGCTTACTTTCATCGGCGATAATATCAAAAATATTCAAAGTCGCTATTTCATCATCTGAATATCCTAAAATATTTTTCCAAGTATTGTTTACAAACAAAATTTCACCATTAACGCCAATACTTTGAATGAGTTCTAAACTATCATTAATAAGTGTTTTGTACCTAGATTCGCTTTCAATCAATTTTAATTCAGCTAATTTTACAGCTGTAATGTCTTTCTGAACAGATACCCAATGCGTTACATAGCCATCACTTTTTTTGATTGGCTTAATATCTAACTCAACCCAAAACTTCTCTCCATTTTTTCGGTAATTAATAAGCTCAGCTTTAAAAGCCTCCCATTTTAATAAAGATTGTTTCAACTCTTTCAAAGCTTCTTCATCGGTTTCTGAACCTTGCATAAAACGCGGGGTGTGACCAATAGCTTCTTCAGATGTATATCCAGTCAACTGAGTATATGCTTCATTCACATATACTATTCGAGGTCCAGGTTCACTTAAAGGTTCTGCTTCTGTAATAACAATTGCATGTTTTGAATCTGATACCACTGAATTAATAAGTTTTTGAAACTTATCATTTTGTCTTTTTTCTGAAATATCAATTATAGAACAGAAAAAACTTATAGGTTGGTCGTTTTCATCAAAATCAAACCTTCCCTCAATATTAATCCATTTTGAAGCTAGTTCATCGAAAAATTTCAACTTAAAATCTCCGATTATTTTTTGTTTTTGATTACGTGCATTTTTCAATAAAGTAAAAAAATCAGATTTCTTATCAACTAAATTTAAGAGATTTTTTACTGTTTCAAAACCCGTAGTTAAAGTATGTTCAATATTTAAAATTTCACAACATTTTTTATTTACACAAGCAACATTTTTATTAAAATCAAAAGCTAATAATCCAAAAGATGAATGATCATCAAACTCATTTTTTATCCAATTATAAAATGAATTCTCAATAATTTCTTTTTCATTTTTTTCACTTAATAAATGTTCATCAAACTTTGAATATTGCTCTAAAATCTCTTCATAGGTGAGATTTTTTTTCTCAGATTGAGCAAAAATATTTTTAAGTTGTAATTCAAAAAGCAAACTATTATTCATTTAATTAACTATTTTTTTAGGTAAAGATAACACATAAAGAGACACCTCTATGTTAACTTAATATTAAGAACTATTATTTCAGACTATTATAAAAAACAACTAAAATAAAACTATTGAATATTGATTTAAAAATTAAAGCAACTTAAGATCTTCATAAGCCTTTAAAACTGTTTCTTTTAAAAGATCAAAACCCCAAGGTTTAGACAAACATCCCTGTAATCCAATGTTTTTTTCAAAATCCACAATATTTTTAAGATCAAATTGCCCCGTTAAAATGATTTTCTTTGAAAGAGGGAATTTTTCGTGTGCATAGGTTAAGATATCCGTCCCTTTTACATCTTCCAAATTATAATCAGTCATTACAACTTGTAAATCTATTCCATTATTGTAAAAATAATCGATAATTTCAATAGATTCTTCGCCTGATGAAGCAGCTTCTACAATAATTTCTTCATCAAGAATTCTACTTAACTGAATTCTCAATGATTCCAAAATAATTAATTCATCATCAATAATTAATATTGCTTTTTTACCAATCATATACGATTAAATTATTCAAATTAATAACTAAATTTTATTACTAAAAGTTCTTAATAGAAAATTAAAATCTAGTGAGTAATTAAAAAATACCTAATTAAAAGATAAAGTAATTAATTGTTTGATTTTTTAAAATTTCAAATCAATATTAATCATCTTTCTCATAACTAGCATGCTTGTTATCAAAATTAAACAAATAATATTAAAATTTAAGATATTGGTTCGCATTTATTTATTAGATAAGTCAATCAATCACTTTTGAAAGTTGGGAATAAAATAGTTTAATGAATTATAAAGGTTGTGATTCTTTTATTATCTTATTTGTTTCGGACTTTTTAAAAATATGAATTAATGAAAATTCTAAACCTTTATTAGAAAAATTTCTACTGAAATTTGAAGGAATACTATAACTTGCTCTTGCTGTAGTTCGTTTAATTATCATTCCAAATTGAAAAACAGCAGTACTTGTATTTAATAAACTAACTCCTATAATAGATTCATGCGATTCTTTTATCATGTAATTCAATAAGAAACCATAATTAAATTCACTTGATTTATACTGATCCATGTATAAAACTTGAGGAGTAAATTTAAATTTATTATTTATGTTAAAAATTAATGATGCGTGGAAGTTTTTTCTTACCCCAATTGTATTATTAGGATTCTCGACATCGTTATTTTCACCAATGTGATAAATTGAAAAACCACTTGTAAAAATTGATTTATTATTTTTAGATTTTAAACGATAATATACCCCAAAATTACAATCAAATTTAGTATAACTATATTGAGTATAGGATTCCCCGCTAGAAAGTGCATTATCAAAACCTGTTATAGCGGTTGGAGAATACTGAGAAGCATACGTGAATTTTTGTGTATTTATACTATTATTTAAAATACCTGCTTGAAAACCAACTGATAAATTCTGACGATTATTATCATCTTTAGATGAAATCAATTTATATGAGCCAGATAGCAAAAGATTAAAAGAATTAAAACCACCATCTGCACTTCTATTATTACCAATATACTGACCAACAGATAAACGATTACTAACAGGTGAATCGATTCCAATAGTCATCGTACCATAGGAAGCACTAGTTTTAGAATACTTATCAGTTTGATCTCTATAAATTGCTGAAAAACGAACTCCATTTTGAGAATTCAATCGTTCACCCGTTAAAGCAGGATTCAAAAATAAAGGACTTGCATCAAATTGTGTTAAATGGTAATCTTGAGCAATACTAATCGATATATTAAATAGTATAGTTGCTACTAAACAAATTTTATTTTTCATTTTTTAAACAATTTATTATCTAGTTAGATTGACAAAACCAGTTAAATTAATTTCTTTTTCATCCACTGTTGAACCAGTAATTGAATAATTATAAGTACCCATTGGAAGTATGTCGCCATTAAACGTTCCATCCCAACCCAATTCTTGTGAAGTACTTTCAAAAATCAAATTTCCCCATTCATTAAAAATTCTGAAATTGAGTTCTTTACAAGGTCCTCCTAATAATTTAAACACATCATTATTAGAATCTCCATTAGGAGAAAAAGCTGTTGGTAATGCTAACACTTTGGATGATATAATCTTAATTGGCTTACACACCTTTGAAGTACAATACTCAGAAGATGAAGACGTTAAACATATTTCATATTTACCCGAATCGGCATAAGTATGTTTAGGGTCAAGTATACCTGAATAAGAAAAATCACCAAATTCCCAATAATATTTATTTGAATTAACTGATTTATTCAAAAATGAAATAGAAAAATCAGGGTAGAATTTTGAATTTTCAGCAAATGTAAAATTAGCTGATGGTGCTGCTTTTAAGGAAATATATTTTTCTTTTGCTAATGAATCTATACACCCTTGTGGAGAGGTAACTATACATTTTACAGTAAATGAATCTACGAAATTATACGTGTGATTTATATTTTTACCTGTAACACTTGTGCTATCCCCAAAATACCAAACATATTTTGAACTATCAGGTGCAACGGATAAGTTTGAAAAAATAAAATTTTCAGGCACACATCCAGCTAATTTATTTCCTTTAAAATTTACAATTGGTTTAGAATCAATCACAACTTCTTTAACAATTGAATTACTACAACCTTGATTTGTAGTAGCGGTAAATTTCACATTAAATTTTCCAGGTGAAGTATATAAAAAAGTTGGATTCTCAATAGAACTTGAATTCCCATTCCCAAAATCCCAAGCCCATTTAGTAATAAAACCTGTTGAAATCACACATTTTTGTTTGAAAATAGTTGGTGAACTTGTACATCTATTTGAATCTATAAAATTCGGTATTAAAGCACTTAATACATTAACATAATCTGTTTTTATTAATGAATCGCTACAACCTCCAGGAGCAACAACAACTTCTTTTACAGTAAATAATCCATCTGTAATATAAACATGAGTTGGGTTTTTAAGAATAGAAGTTGAATGATCACCAAATGACCAATTAGAAGTAGAACCCACAGCTGTAGACGACTGATCTTCAAACACTACACTTAAAGGCATACATCCAGAAGAATTTGTTAAATCAAACTGAACAATAGGTTTAGAATTAATAATTATTGTTTTAGTAATAGTATGTGAACAACCTAAATTTGTTGATGTTTTTAAAGTAACTGTATAGCTACCGTTTGATGTGTAAATATGAGTTGGGTTTTGTAAAGCAGAAGTAGAATTATCACCAAATGACCAATCCCAAGATATAATTTTATTTGATAATACAGTTGATTTATCAGTAAAATTAATGACCGTATTTAGGCAACCACTCGAAGTAGTAAAATCAGAAATTGGTGAATTTAAAACCGTTATGTATGATGTTTTTATCAACGAATCTTTACAACCTCCTGGTGAAGTTACTACCTGTTTAATTGTATATGATCTAGTTGACAAGAAAGTATGAGAAGGTGATTGTTCTGAAGAAATAATAAAATCACCAAAATTCCAATAATAAGAAGAGCCAATATCTGTAGTTGAAAGATTAGTAAAATTAACTTCTAATGGAGAGCACCCCGATAAATTATCTCCCTCAAATTGAACAATTGGTTTATTGTTTACCACAATAAGTTGTGAGAGAGTTCCTTTAGAACCTGTGTTACTTGTTACGATTAATTTAACCGTATAAGTACCCGAACTCAAATAAACATGAGTTGGATTTTGAGAAGTTGAAGTTGTATTATCTCCGAAATCCCAATCCCAACTTACTACTGAACCATTACTGAAAGTTGAAGAATTTTTAAAATTAATCATTTCACCCTTACATTTACTTAAACTTGAAGTAAAATTGACTGTTGGTTTATCAATTATAATTATTGAACTATATTTATTAGTACATCCTATATCTGTTCTTGTTATTAGAGAAACTGTATAAGACCCTCCAACACTAAATTGATGAGCTGGATTTTGTTTTGTACTTGTTTCCTGATCTCCAAAATTCCATTCCCAACTTAAAGCAGACAAATTAGTTTGAGGTACAATATTCGTAAAAAAAATACTATCTTTTATTTTATCAGATATATATGAAAAATTTGAAACTGGGGTAGGATTTACATTTAAAGATTTTTTAATTGTATCTTTACAACCTTCAGCGGTAATTATTCGCAAAGTAATCAAATAGGTACCATCTTTTTTAAAATTTGATATTGGGTTCTGAAGAATTGAAGTAGCACCATTACCAAAATCCCAAGAATAATTTGTGATAGTTCTACCGAAAGATGTAGAAGGATATGTAAATGATATATCTTCAGAAGAACAAATGACACCTGAAGTTAGGTTTACATTTGAAACTGAAGCCAAAGGAACTGTAATAAAATTTTTACAATTTATACTATTCATCAAAACATCTAAGGAATTAAAATCAGTAACATCTATTTTAGTACAGCTTGTAGCCAATTGAAAACGCAAATAAATTAAAGGAGTATTATTAGGAGTTACATAATTAAATGATGGTCCTGAAGTGGTAGTTCTTAAAAAACCATCGTTTGGATTTAAATATGAAAGTGGATCTAATTGTGAAATTATTTTATTTGTGGTAATATAAGTAAGTTTAGTTTGATCAAATTTCATTCTAAAATCAAATGAACTAATATTGCTTTTAGAATGTAAATAAACTGGCAAATCTAAAAAGAATGACCCACTTGCACTTGAGTATATTGCATTCTGTAAATCAAAAAACATTGTGTCATCAGCGATTGAAGAAGATGCAGGTGGCGGAGAAATAAAATTTACATTTGCAGAAATACTGAGACATCCAAAAAAAGTAATAATAAGTAAAAGTGCTTTCATTATCTAGAAATATTAAATCATTTACAATCTGAGTAATCTTAAATCCTACCGAAAGAGAATAAATTTATCAGTACATAAAAATAGATCTTTAGTACTAATTCAAAATGAAGGGAGTATTATTAAAATTTAAAGGAATTAACAATAGAATTAATATTCAAATCTATAAAGGCTGTTATAAATATTCTAGGTCGATTATTAAAATAAAAAAAAGGTCGTAATCCGAAGACTACGACCTTAATCGTTCAATCAATGTATAAACTATTTGTTTACTACTATTCTTTCAATAGAATTGAAATTTTCATTGTAAACTTTAACTATATACATACCGTTAGAGAAATCAGATAAATTTATTTCTTGTTTAACATTTGCATTTAAATTAGAAACAAACATTACTTGTTTACCTGTAAGATCTGTAATTTCAACTGTAGAATTTTCGTTAGCAACAATGTTTAATAAACCACTTGTTGGATTAGGATAAATACTAACAGCATTTTCAGATGCTTTAAGAGAAGATAAACCTAAAGCTAAACTTTTCAATTCAACATTTGCAGCTTTACCATTCAATAATGCTTTGTATGTTTTGAAATCATTAGTATTAATAGATCCTTTTGATAAATCAAAACGAACAACTAATAAATCTGAAGTTACATCAAAAGCAGTCGTATTACTTGCAGTGAAACGTAATGTTTTATCGTTTGTATTGTAATAACCTAAACCATCAACATCATTCGCAGCAACTGTTTGATTGAATGAAATATTATTTTCATCAAATGTTAATTGGAAGTCAAAAGATGTAACTGGTGTAGTTGAAACAATAGTAACAGGAACATCAACTGAAGTACCAATTATTGAAGCTCTAGTGAAATCAAAAACTAAACGATCTCCAACAGCAACACCACTTTTAACTAATGGATTAGAAGTTGTTTCTAAATTACCATCAATATCACCAAGTAATATTCCTTTGTATGTTTCAGCAGTAACAGCAGGACAGTTATCAAAATCTGTTACAGTAGCAGCTAAAGTAAAAGGAGTTACTGGAACTCTTGATTTAGAGAAACCAATACCATCATTTAAAGGGAAAGTAGTAGAGATTTTGTATGCGTTGTCATTTTTAATTCTTAAAGAGTCAACGAATATCCAATCTTTAGAAGGTTTTCCATTTGATGCACCAGTATTATTATAATTCCAAGCTTGTTTGTATTCCGGAATTTTTAATACTGTTCTTTGTTGCATTTGAGAAATATCACCAGCACTAATAACACCATCTAAATTTACATCTAAAGCAATTACTTGATAGATAGAAGGAGTAAAAGAAGGATCATTCAATAATAACAATTTTCCTAAAGCAGCATCTTGTCCAGTATGAATACCAAATAAATCTGTTGTTGGAGCGATATCTTTGTTGATACTAATTCCTAAACCATTTCTCATATCGTAAGTGAACTTTCCATTTACATCTGGTTGAACAGCAGGATTTGTACTTAATGCACCTGTATTAACATTTGCACCAATTACATTTGTAATTAAATGATCATTTGGACTTGCAGAATTGTAATTAATTGCACCATCTCCTTTCCAGAATTTTAAAGCTCCAACAAAGAAATAATCTTTAAAAGTTATTGCTTTTCCAGAAGAAACCGCTTTTGTTGAAACACCTGTTCCGTAGTAACTTTCTTGTAAGAAAGGAACTGAAATAACCGCTTCATCAACAGATGTAAAATTTGGAGTTTTTGTAAACTCTACTGTAAATAGATTACCGACACCATTGAATTCAGTTCCATCTGGAGCTAATCCATTGAAAACTAAATATATAGTCATTGTTCCATTTGTTGCATCAATTTTATTTGATGTTTGAACATAAGTATGATTAATCAAGTTATCTAAAACTGTAATATTTCCTGTAGGAGTTACTTTAGTTTTATCATAGTTTAAAATTATATCATAACCAATTACATTATCAACTGGAGTTGATACTGCAGCAGCAATAGGAACATTGAAAGTAGCAGTATTACATTTTTGAGAAACAGTAACAACTTCGTAAGGAAGTGCGTTTGGATCAGCAATGTTCAATGTTAAAACAGAAGAAGTAGTAATTAAACCTTTGTTATCTGTTGATTTAACAGTGATGTTTTTTACACCTGGTGTACTTGTCCAACTGAAAGAATAAGAAGAAGTTAAACCATCTCTAACACCTGGTCCAGCTGAAACATTGTTAATAAAAAATTCAACACCCGTAATAGTTCCATCTGAATCTGTAGCAGTTGCATTAAATGTTACTTCTGTAGGTGCGATAATAGTAGCTGATGATAAAGGAGATGTAATAACTGCAGTTGGAGGATTGTTTGCCGCAACTGAGATATTAGCATTTGTAGAAGTTTTTGTTAATCCTAAATTATCAGTAGCAATTGCTTTGATAGTTTTAGAACCAACAGTTGCTGTCCAATTTAATGTATAAGTATTCGTATTAAGAGTTCTCACTCCCAATCCAACTGAAGTAGTACCTACAAAAAACTCAACTTGAGAAACTGTACCATCAACATCAGAAGCAGTTGAAGATAAAGTAACAACATCACCATCAACAGCAGTAGTAGCAGCAGAAACAGAAACTGTTGGAGCTTGATTATCTGCTACAGAAATTGCTACACCTGAAGAAACAGTGAAATCACTTTTGTTATCTGTAGCTTTTGCAGTAATTGTATGAGAACCAATAACAGCAGTATAAGTAGCTTCATATGGAGTAGAGTTATCAGTACCAATAGAAGTACCATCAACGAAGAACTCAACACCTGTAACTTGTCCATCAAGATCTCCAGCAGAAGCAATTATATTTACTGTAGAACCAGTAATAATAGATGCACTATTAGATGGTGAAGTAATACTTACTGTTGGTGGAAGATTTGGTTTTAATGTTAAATCAGCAAAAACAGTTTCACCTGATTGAGCGTTATTTGCAACATAAGTTTCAGCTACACCAGTAGCAATATTTTGAATTTGAACGTTTAATTCAAAACCAAAAACACCATCTGTTGTGAACTGACCAATACAAATCATATTACTTGATGTAGCTCCTACTGCTCCACCTAATGCAGCGATAGCACCAGTAGTTGATAAGAAAGATTTTCCAGCAGTTTGATCAAAAATATCAAACTCAGTTGTGAATCCTAATGCGTTTTGAGAAATTGGAGAACCATTAATTAAACCATCTGCTGCATTAGCATTTGAAGCATTACCGATATTAATTGGTAAACCAAACAAACCACCAGGGTTATTTTGAAGTATCCCTTGAGCATTTCCTGGAGACCCGTCAGTATCTTCAGATTTTAAAACAGCCATTTTACCTGTAGCACCACCACCAACAGATAACCATGAATCTAATAAAGTTGTATTTTTTCTAGCATTAGCAGCTCCTAAATCTTGTGCCCATTTAACACCATTATTAGCGTCATTATAAAAATCAGTTGTTGAATTAATTTTAAAATTATGGTTTTGATTACCAAATAAAGATAAGAATTTATATCCTGCAGCCATATCAACATAAACTCTATACGTTACAGAATTTGTTGTTAATGGTGTAACCGCACCATTGTTTGTAGCATTTGCAACATCGGCAGCATTTGCTTTGTAGTATTTCTCAACTACAACACCTTGCAATCCTTGAGCTTGAGCCATGCTTCCTATGAAAGCTAAACCCAATCCAAAGATAAATCTTGATCTGTTTTTTTTCATTTTTTCTATTTTTATTAAATTAAAAATTATCAATTATTAATCAGTTTTATCACATTAACACTAGTTTTAACTAATGATTCACTTCATTGAATTAGTAAAGTTTTATGGAAATAAAATCACATTAAGAAACTTTATACTACTCTTATATCAATAAAAAACGAGGGGAAAATGTGATAAAACTAAAAATAATAAATGTAAATCCTACTTATATACTTCGAATAACTATAGTTCTATAAGCAATTTATAATTATTTCAGTTAAAAATGTGTCTAGCTATTAATTAACACTTTAAAACTATAGGTTAACCCTATTTAAAAAATTATAATTTCATAAGTGCCATCGAATGACACTTATGAAATTATAAAACTATTTTAGTTACAAGAAGTACCGAAAGCTGGTCCGAAGATCAAGAAATCATTTACGTCTGTTTTACCATCACTATTGATATCAGTTGGGCAATGAACTAAACCTTTACTAACACCAATTACTTGAGAATAAGACCAATCAGATAACCAGTTAGATCCAACTGTTGCATCAAAAGCACCTCTGTAATTAGCTGTTTTGAAGAAACCATCTACTGGAGGTTTTGTATCACATCCATTTGTAGAAATTGAAATTGCAGGATTAGGAACCGCATCAACTGCTTTAGAGAATTTATTAGCAGAAGAACTTCCAACATTATCTACTGTGAAAGTGTAATCAAATCCTGGCAAGTTATTACCGTTGATTGTATCATTTTTATCAGTCACAACAAATTTAGTGTAATCTGCTGTAGAAGGATCTACACCATAAATCGCAGGATATGCAGATGAATACGTATATACAGGAGGAGTTGCACCATTTGATAAACCACCTGAAGTAATTTTATTAGCATCAATTCTTAATGGTTTTTTAGCACCAACGATTGTGTTACATTTAAAAATGAATCCTGCTCCACCAGGAGTTGTTCCGTTCCAGTTATTATAAGCTTCATAAGCGAAGTTCGTTCTTTTACCAGAAGAAATTGTTTTTTGAAGATTTAATCCATTTAAGAAGTTCGCAAATACTGAATTATAAATTTCACCTTCAGTTAATTCTTTTGCCATAATTGCAGATAGACCTGAATTATCAGAAGAAGTTTGAGATTTCTCATTACCTAACAATGTAACATTGTAAAATACAGGGTGAGCCATTTTTGTTCCAGTAAGAGCACCTTGGCCATCATCAGAATCTGCTTCAAAACCATTATCAGAATCAACAGAAGCAGTATTATCAGTTTTCATTCCAAATAAGAATTGACCTTTTCCAGAATAAGCTAAATCCCAATCAAACATATCATCATTTCCAAATAAACCTGCAACATATGACATATTAACAGTTCCTCCAAAAAATTCGATGTTATCATCTGCTGCAGAAATAATTTCTACGTGATCAATAGTAGTACCTCTTCCAACTGAACCTAATGTAATACCATTTATCTCAGAACCAATAGAAAGAATTGCTCCAGCAAAACGAACAGAAACATTTCTTAAAATTCCAGAGTTGTCATCATCATTGAAAGTTTCAATACCATTGTTTAATGCTGTTCCTGTTAAATCTGCTCCAAAAGCATCATAGTAAGCACCAGTAGCAAAACCTTCAATAATACCTAAACCATCACCTTTAGCTAATTTACCATTACCTGAACCTGCCGCAAAAGTACCATTAGCACTTTTAGTTAAGTTATTTGTAGCTTTTCCTAAAATTACTAAACCACCCCATTGACCTTTATTAGTTAATGGAAATTTACCATCTAAAATATCAGCCTCAGCAGTAAAAACGATTTGACAATCAGCAGTACCATTAGCAATGATTTTACCACCTCTTTCAATTACTAAAGCAGAAGCTAGAGCAGGATCTGGAAGTCCCGCAGATGAACCTGTAGTAGCGATAGGCGCAAGTCTTCCTTTTAAAACTGTACCTGGTTCAATGGTAATTGTTTTACCAGAAGGAATGTAAATTTTTTGATCAATAATATACGTTTTATCACATGTTAAAGTAGCTCCTAGAGTTAACTCACCACTACCAGTACCACTACCTAACGTAGTAAAGCCATTTAAAGAAGACAATAACACTGGTGCACCTCTTTGCGCTACTGGAGGGCAACCACAAGCAGCACCTAAAGTAGTTTGTCCAAAACTAGGCGCAATTGCAGCCATAGCTAAAGTTGCCGTAGCAACTAGTTTAGAAAATTGTTTTTTTGTTTTCATTTTTGTTTTCATTTTTGTTATTATTTAATTAAAAATGTTTTTAAATCTCATGCAAACTTTACACTTAATTTTTCATTACAAATATCGGTTGGTAATTCTAATAATGAGTGAAGTCTATGTTATCAATGAAATATGTTTTAATTACCGAATATTGCTTTAATGTTAATTTTATTTTAAGAGGTTTTGTTTTTCAATTATTAAAATTTAATGACAAACTTCATTAAATTGTGGGCCATATATTAAAAAGTCATTCACATCAATAAAATTATCTTTGTTAATATCCTCATTACAGTTGATACATGAAGTATTAAATAGTGGAAGAAATAATAAAAAATCATCTACATTGTTGACACCATTGTTATTAAAATCTCCTGATAATGAATTTTTAATTATTTTAGAATATGAACTGAATTTACATCCATAAGCATCAGTAGTGATAGAAGAATAATTACCGAAATTTGAAATATTAATTGTTTTAGATGTAGCACCTGTATTCCATACAATTTTAGATTCATTTGGTACTGATTGCGCGGAAATAGTTATTGGGAAATTAGGGCAAGAAGTTAAAGTTCCTTGAGATAATAAAACAACTGAAGGAGCTAAAGGCATACATAAATCTAATGAATTTAACACATCCGATCTGAATTTTCTTAAATTAAGATTTCCATAATCTTTTGCTTCTAAACCATCATTGTAAATTACATCTGAGCCTCCATCAGAAATAACTTGCAATTTATTCATCGATAACGTATCATTTGAAACAACTTCCATTACTCCTTCCATATTCAATTTCCCATTTCCTTTAGTAGAAACTAAAATTGGTGTGTCCAAAGCATTTCCTGTCCACTTATAAATTGAACTTAAAGCAAGATTTGGACCTGCATCACCTGTAACAATTATATAATTACCATTAGCTAAACGAATAATATCTCGTATTCCTTTCCCTCCTAAATTTAACTCAATAGGTGAACCGAATGTGGGACTACCAAATTGAGAACCATTGTTAAACCAAGATTCAAAATTTAAAATTGGAGCAATTACTGCTTTTGTTCTGTTTACTGTTGGTACTAAAGGAGCTCTCAAACCAATCCATAATGTAGTGCTATCTGGACCAAACACCATCCCCTCCGCAGCAAAACCATTAGCTGCTTTAGAATCAACACCCGCAGCTGCACTTGCTGTGAAATTATATCCATGAGCATCACCCCAGGTTAATAATGAAGATCGAATTGCAGAATAGCCATTCACAGAAATAGAAGTGTTAGCTCCAGTACCTGTAACTGTAGTTGCAAATAAACGATCCCTATTTGGTTTATTATCAAAAGGATCTTTTCCGTTACTCATTGAACCTAACCAATAGTATCTATTTGGTGTTTTATAACTTTTTGCACTTGCTTCAGCATCAACTTCAGGTTTAGCTTGATCTGGTAAATTTAAATAAGAAGCATAATTAAAAGATGCAACAGGTAACCCGGAATTATGTCGTGAATAAACGTTAATAATATCTACTTCATCATCTGCTGTCATATAATAATCATTATCAATCGCAATAGCATCTGAAGCATCAGACATTCCCGTGTGCCATTGCGTATTATTTAAAACAATTTTTGGAATTGAATCAGAAGCGGCATAATTAATTACATAATTAGCACTGTTTATACCATCACTTACTTGAACAGTAATAGTTGAATAACCAACAGTATTTGGAGTGATTTTTAAATTTCGAATTGCAGATGTACCTGTTAAAGCTAAATTTCCATTTGGAACTACAGAAGTATTACTACTTGAAACTGTTACAATTAAACTTGAAGCAACTGTTTCAATATCATTAATCAGAAAATCAATTCCTAAAGTTGACAATGGATCAGTAACATCGCCTTTTGAAGCACTGATAGTATATGGACTAATTGGTGATGTGATAACTCCTCCATCTAGAAAATTAGATGTTGATACAACATTCATTAAGATAGTCGGTACATTATTATCATTATCAGAAATTATTACATTTTGAGAAGTAGTTGTACCCAGTAATAATCCTGAAGAAGGATTTGAAATCGTAAGAACAGCTGTTTCATTTCCTTCCATTACAATATCATCAATAACTGTGAATGAAACTGAACCTGATGAAGCTCCTGAAGGAATTGTTATAGTTGAATTTGAAAGCGAATAATCTCCATTGGTAATATTAGTTCCAGAAACAGCGATTGAAACTGTTTCATTTGAAGCCAATGTTGAAGAAGCTGTCGCAGTAACTGTTATTACAGATGTGCCAGATTCAGATCCTGCATTATTGCTAACTGATAAATTGACAGAAGGTATTCCTGAACTAACTGGTGCAAAGGCAATACCTTTACTATAGACACCTGCAACGGCAGCTACAAAAGTTGTTGCTATTGAACTAGAACCAGTATCAGTTATTTTTATCACTCTATTACCAGTTGATTCAAAAGTAGTCGCATATATTATAGGATTTGCACCTGAGTAATCAACTAATAAACCATAAGCTCCAATATTTGAAGTTCCTGTTCCTAAAGTATAAGCAAGTGACCAAACTCCTCCTGTTTTAGTCCATTTTTGAATTCCTCCTGATGCAGTATTTAAATTAACTGCTATGTAACAAATATCAGTTGTTGAATTAAAAGAGAAATCTTCTGGTATAATTGAACCTGTATTAATAATTTGAATAGGTGTAGCCGTTCCTGAAGTCTGTAATCCTGAACCTATAGAAAATATACCTAATTGAGTAGCTGAATTCGACGGTCCAGCTTTTTGTGTAGAATAATAAATTTGATTATTAAAAATTCTAGTAGAATACGCTTTTGACGGAATAGCTCCTCCTCCTAAAACAGTTGATGCATTTGGACCTACATAATTAATTCCATCGACACTTGCAGTAGAAGCTCCTCCTGCCCAATAATTGGTACCATCTGAAACTGCTGAACGAATGTCATTTAAATTAAACATAGTAGAACTTGAATACATTTGTTGGTATAAACCTGAAGGAGTAACTTGTCCAATTACTCTTGGTACAGTGTTAGAAGCTGTAGCAGTAACATCAGCAAAAGTTGATGAAGTACCGTAACCAGCAACTACTAAATATTTTCCATCTGAAGATGTAGTAAGAAATCCTTCTGATCCTCCATAAACACCTGCTGATTGTATTGGAGTAGTTCCAGTTGAAGGTAAATTTACGGTTACACCTGACGTACCTGTTGAAGTAAATTCTTTCAATGTTATAGGATTAGAAGATTTGCTTACTATACCATTTGTTTGTAATACAACGATTCTTCCAGGTGTAAAATCTGTTGAGATAACAGAAACATTAATTGTTCTTGCTACACTATTTCCATAATTATTTAAAGCAGTAACACCTAAAATACCACTTGTTGCATTTGAAGTGAAATTAACTGTAACGCTGTTTCCTGTTCCATTAATTGTTGCTCCTGTTCCACTGTAGTTCCAAGAATAAGTTACTAAAGGATCATTTGGGACTGTATAAACAACACCTGATTGACCATAAATTACTGAAGAAGACCTAACTGTAAAATCTGCAGGTTGTGAAGGTAGATGTGTAACTGTTAATGCTAAAGTTGCTATTGAATCACATCCTGCAGCATTTGTTGTGTTATATGTATATGTTCCTGAATTTGTATAATTCGTTCCATTCCATGTATATGAATCATTTACAGTCACAGAATATGTTGATTTAGTAGTTAAACAAATATTAAAGTTTGCTCTTACAGTTGTTGGGTTGAAATCTTCGTTTTTAGAAAATAAATTTCCAACTCCAGTTCCCATATCAGCATCTCTTCCAAGACCCATTACATTTACTTTTCTATCTGTATATA
>CANCQX010000041.1 GCA_947380375.1 Flavobacteriales bacterium | reverse complement strand
GGAATATTTGACCAATAATATCTTCTACGATTAGCACCAGCAACATCTGACGAATTGATTTTATATAGCTTGATGTCTGGAAATATTACAGCCAATTCACTAGTAATTATATCTCTATCCTTTCGACTCATACTGGCTACATTTTCCATCAAAAAATAAAGTTTATTAAATAATGGTTGGAACGTATATATCTGTCCCATAATTCTCAAAGCTTCATAGAACAACTTGGATTCACTTCCTTCAAGTCCAGTTCGTTCAGTTTTGTTGATGCTTGATAGATTGGTGCATGGACTACCAAATACCACCAAATCAATTTCATTAGCATAATCAAATCCATCAATATCACACACATTTCCCAATTGGATAAAGTTGGTATCACCCGAATAATGATAATTCTGAATTGCTAGTGCATGAGGACATATTTCACTACTATAGTATTTGTTTATCTTAATTCCAGCTTTTTCTAGTGCTAACTTTGCACAACTAACTCCATCGAATAGCGATAGGACATTGATTCCATTTGATTTAGGTTCATTTTTATTCATAATATTTATCGTTTATTAATAAATATCACGGTGTAGACTAAACGCCTTGATTTGGGGTGGGGAAAATGAAAATATTTTATATTCTCCCTAGGATGAAGTGATTACGTTAATAACTTTTTTGATTTATTTTACTGATGCCCAGGTGTTTATCTAAAAGGAACACCTATACTCGTGTTATAAATAACACGAAACAATTATGGAAACTTCAACAACAAAACAAAGAATGGAACTAGCTCAAATAATACTTGACCAAATTAAATACGCTGACCGTTCAGCACTAATGGCTTGGGGTGCCACTAGATTCGCTGCAATAAAAGAAAGTAAAGAATTTCAAGGTGGATTAGAAATGACTGTAAACGGACTTAAACACAAAGGATGGGTGAAAGTAGAATTGAGATGGGTTGATGATTATACAATTACATTCATCAACAAGAAACGTGAGATTGTTAAGGTTGTAGAAAATGTATTTTGTGATATGCTTGTCCCAGTTATTGACTTTATAGAAGGGAAGTAATATGAGAGCCGAAGAAAAATATCAAGAACTATTCAAAGAGTTACAAAATCGTTTGAAACAATTAAAGAAGAAACTGGACCAACACAAAAAGGATTTCATTCGGAATCCTAATTGGTCATTTGTTGGTGATGTTCAATATGTAAATGAACAATTAAGAAATATTACCGAATTTATGAAATAATCTAAACGACATTAAAAAGCATTCATTGAAATCTCATCCAACTAGGGTGAGATTTTTTTGTTTTATGAACGTTAATAAATAATATGAAAATAATTGCCATGAAATTTGCGTGGTTCATGTAATACACCTACACTCGTGTCTATACGGCGAACTCAAAACGGATGTTTAACGTTTGCTGTGAAACTCGAAAAAATGCAAATTATGAAGAAATACGTTGGATATTATAGAGTGAGTACAGCTGAACAAGGAAAATCTGGTTTAGGCTTGGAATCTCAAAAATTTATGGTGAATAATTTCATCAACACAAATAATGGAGAACTTATCAATTCATTTACTGAAATCGAAACTGGAACATCAAAAAGAAAACGTACTGAAATTTTCAAAGCAATTGAATTTGCAAAACAAAATGGAGCAATTCTAGTAATTGCCAAAATTGACCGTTTGGCCAGAAACGTGTTTTTTGTAAGTTCACTTATGGAAACTGGAGTTGAGTTTGTTGCGTGTGACCTTCCACAAGCTACGAATTTCACTATCCATCTATATGCAGCCCTTGCAGAAATGGAAGCAAAATTAATTTCAGAAAGAACTAGGAATGCTTTGGCTGAAAAAAAGAAACAAGGATTCAAATTGGGTTCCCCTCAAAATCTGACCAATGAAGGAAAACTTAAAGGTTTGGAATCAATCAGACAAAAGGCAAGAAACAACCAATCTAACATTCAATCAACAGCTCTTATAATAGAATATAGAGAAAAAGGATACTCGTATGACAAAATCGCTTTGAAATTGAATGAATTGAATTTTGGAACAGCAAATGGTAAAAGACATAATTCTACAAGTGTGAGAAGGTTGTATACCAGATGTGATAAATAGAAAAATAATGGAAGTATATAATTATTTTTATAAAAAATAATTATCAAATGGAACACAATAAACATTTTACTGAAGAAGAAAAAGAGTCTTTACAAAATATTAAAGGAAAATATTATGATGATTCAACTGAATTGACAATAGAGGAAGTTCATAATAAAGAATTAGATGAAGTTTTCTTTGAACTTTCAAACCAATTTATTTCAACAATTGCATTTATTGACAAAATAATGTCAGTTATCTCAAAAGAACTAAATGATTTTGATGAATTGAAAGATGAAAAAGCATCAAATTCAGACTTTCTAAATAAAGATTATTTTTTATTTGTGCCCTATCGAAAATATTTTACAGAAGAAAACAAAACATTTTTTAATCTAGAAAAAATTAAAAAAATTGGATTCCTAAAAAATGAATTAGGTCAAATGGGATACGGTGTTGAATTATATACAATTGGGAATTCAACAAAGGTTAAAATTATAGAATTAGAATCCTCAAAATTGGAAAGACTTTCTTTGAGTGGTTTGCCAAATTTTAATCTTCGCCAACGTTATGAATTATTTAGAAAATTAGGATTTGAAGATATCATTACAAAGTTAAATACAACAAAGCAGATGTCCAAATACAAAATCATTGCGTTGATTATGGGTATAAATCCAGACAATGCAAAACAATTACAAAACAAAACATATAGTGAATTAAAATTAAAAGACACTGAAGAAATAAAAAATTTTCTTGATAATCAATCAATTAAACTTTAATTGTAAAAATTGGGTCAACCCTTTTTTTGACCCAATATACATTTGTATCATCCAATCAGTAAACAATATTTCAATTGGAAAAAACTTTACTGAAAATGTTTAATTTAAAAACAATGATACAATGAAAGAAAAAAATACCAGTTAGTTTCAATATGAAACAAAACATTTTATTTATCGATAGATAGTTAAAATGATATTATAGTCTTTCCTATTCTGGAAAGCAAGAAATCAAAATATAAACTTAAAGGGTCCAAAAAAATACTTACAAATGTGAGGGTGGATATTTATGCAAAAATTTTAAAGACAAATGAAAAATCATCAAAAAAAGACAGTAAAAGCAATGTTCAAAAATGGAGTAGACTTCAAAAACATTGTAGCAGAAGTTAAATTTCTATTAGAGGAAAATGACCTAAATGAAATTGAAAAAATCATTGATACAAGAAACAAACTTATCAATAAGGAAAAAACACACATGTGGATATTGAAAAATTTGTATTCTGAGTATATGGACTCAATATTTGAAGGTGACAACAATGAAAGATTCAATTTGAATTGCATGATAGATATTGCAAATAGAGCTGGTGCATTTTACCATACCAATTTAGAAATAGTATTGGTTAAAGATAATGTGGTAAGCTTAAATGGTAATGAATATCAGAGAGAGTCAAATGAACCAATACTAGAAATTTCAAACTTCTATGAATTTTGTCTTTGCTTGAATAAAAAATTCAAGATGTAAAACGAATCATCTTTGATGAAATCCACAAAATCAAAATAAGTCTTATCAATTCAGATAAGCATAAATCAAAAAAACAATCTTGAAAAAAAATCTATTCATGCGATGGACTGGGAGAGAACACTTTAAAAACTTACATAAAAAAGTAAATTAATGGAACAAATTATATTAGACAGTAACTATAAAGGGGGAATTCCAAACCCAAAATGTGAAATTATAAATATTCACTTTTTCTATAAACACACGAATTTGGGTATGGAAAAAGATAAAGGATTAAATGATTACATCAATGAGCTTGATAAAGTACCAGTAACGACATTAAAGTCAGATGAAGATTTCCTTCTAGAACAATTGAATGAAATTAAGCACCTTTTGGAATCAAATGAAGAAATAACCCATCAGCAAAAAATGACTTATATGATGAATATCTACTGGTTGACAAAGATAGATGTTATCAAAAGTGATGAGTTCAATGGAATGATGATATTTTATACATTTTAAATAAAAACGAAGTAAAATGAAAAACGACAAATTACCAACTGTTTTTACCAATTTAGAAATTGGTAAAACCTTGAGAAGATTATGGTTAATAGAAAATCAAATCCTATTATCAAATAAATCAGAAGAAGAAAAATCTGATTTTGTATTTGTAATGCCAAATAATGGACTTGCTGAAGTAAATTTCATGAAGCTTTCTGAGTTTGAAATGTTTGAAAATGATATAAAACCAATCTCTGATTATGTAACCAAAATGAAGTGTCCAGATAAAATTGTTGTGATTTTTATGAATAGTAACGGTGGTTTTTGGTTTTATACAATTTGGGCAAACACAATTTATTAAAGTTCAACTTCAAAATTAGAAAGTTAAATCTTTTCCAACTATTCTAAACAAGAATAGATTCAGCAAAACACAAGTTTCAACAAAATTGAAATTGGCTTTTATACCAATAAGGGAAAACTATGTGTACTAGAGAATCGAAAAACAATAAGGTAAACATTTAAAAAAGAGAAGTATGTATTTTTTTATAAATAGAATCTATTTGAAATCAATCGGAGAATTGATTCATAGAACCGACAAAAGAACAATTAGGAGATGGTGCAAAAAAAACCATCTCCAAATATTCAAAGATTCATCTGGTGAATTTGTATATGAAAACGATTTTGATTTGGCATACGATAGTCCCTTGATTTTGAAATTAAAAGCAAAGTATCGAGATGGTTGGATAGATTACTATGATGCATATAACAAAGATGAGCTATTCAAGATGTTAGAAATCACGACCATTTCGACAAGTTCCAAGTCCAGTTATATACCAAGAGGCAAAATAACAAGCAAAATATTGAAAAAGAAGTAAAAATGAGTTACACTCGCATTAACAAAAAAGTAAAATGAAAAAACTTAAGTATAAAAAATTCCAAGGCTTACACATCGTTTGCAAGAAGTGTGGAAAGCAAATTGAAGTTTCAAATGTTGAATACAACGGCTGCAATCATCCAATTGAAAAACAGCGATATAAAGCTGTAATTACTATAAATGGAGGACGTAAAACCAAAGATTTAAAATCGTTGGAATATGATGAAGCTGTAAAAGAACTATTGGATTTTAAAGAAGAATTGGCGAACCCAATATCTATTGTAATTCCAAAAAAAAAGAAGGTAGTAAAACACGATTTAATAACTGATTGTGTTTTGATGTTTGGTGATTGGTTAGAAAATGTTGATGTTCCAAAACACGAGCAAAAGATTAGAACTGATAAGTATATCAAAGAATGTATTGGTTATGTACAACGGATGGTTGATTTTATTGGAAGAAGTGGATACAACCTCAATAAGTTTACCATCTATGAAATGAACAAATATATCATTGGTGAATATGTTGAGTATCTTATGACAATTACAAATAAAGCAACAACATACAACCATAATATTCGTGCTTTAAAGAATTTCTATAACTTTTTAATCAACGAAAAAGAATATGTGATTCCGAATTTGGTTAAGAAAATCAAATTGAAATATGAGAACCCAGACCCTCGAAGTGTTGAAGATGATGACTTAACTAAAATTCTTAAAAAAATTGATGAGAGTTCGAATGAACCAAACATCAAAGTTTATAAAAATGGAGAGAAGAAAAATATGTTTAGACCATATATTAGAACTGGTATTGAGCTGGCAGCATATACTGGTATGAGGTTGGAAGAAATTGCAATATTCAAGTATTCAGACCTAAAATTTCATCCAGACGGAAGAATGGCTTATCTTGAAGGTACTGATTTGAAGTTTGAAAGGACTCATAATTGGGATGCTTCAAAAGAAAAAAAGATTGTTTATATTCCAATCACTCCAGAATTGGAAGATTTGTTTAATCGTTTGAATTACAAAGACCACATCAATAGTGATAGATATATACTTGATGGAAATGAGAATTTGAGTAGGAATACTGTAGCCAAACAGATGAGTCATTCTTTTAGTTTCTTTAGAGATAAAGCTAGTGTGCCCAAAAACATTAGTATCAAACACCTCAGAAAAACATTTCTAACCAAGTTGGAGATGCAAACTGGGTTAACTAGTGCTGCTGGATATCAAAAAACAGCTAACGTGATTCATAAGAACTACATTGATAAACGAAAGATAGTACAAGAGATTGCTAATCGAGGATTTGGATATTTTAAAGAATGAAATATGATTAAAAAAAGTGGCTTTAGAGTAATTTGAGTCTTGCCAATTATCCTTATCTTTTTAATAATAACATCAATATTGGCAAGTACAATATTTGTATCCATATAGTTGATATACAAGTATTTAATTGATTTTATTAACTGATTTTATGAGCGATATTTTCGCTCACTTTTTTAATCACTAATTCAATTAGATTCATAAAGAATCTTATCCGATAAGCTTTACTTTCAATCAAAGTGATAGTATAATTGACTATGCTAAAAGGATAACTATGTCCTTAAGCATAGGGTTCCTCCTAGCTTGCAACTAGGGGGTTGGTTGCCCTTATTAACCGAAAAAATTGTAATAATAACCTATAAAAAACAAGTAAATGAAAACTATTTTGATTAATGACTTCGTAAGCAATGATGAAATTGCAAACGCAATAATAACAAACTTCAACAACAATAAACTTGTTGTAAAGGGTGATACTGGAATTGGTGGAACAACCTCTATCCTAAACATAACAGATAAAAATGTGATTATAATATCACCTTTGGCTGGAATGATAGTTGGTAAAGAACAAAAAAGTGACCGTAAATCACACCAAATGTTCATATATCAAAACTCCAAAGACAAATGGCAGCATTATGAGCAAGAAATTAAAAGTGGGGAGTTTATAATATTAAACACTACTCCAGAACAAATCATTGAACTTAAAAAAAATAATCCATCTCTATTTCAATTGATAATGGATATTCCATTTTTTGTAGATGAATTCCAAGTATACGGTGAAAGTGACTATAGAAAAAGTATGAATGAATTCTATAACATTCTCTTTAATGAGCATGGAGGGAACTTCACTCTATCAACAGCAACACCTACCTATAAAAATCTTGATATTCCAAATCATATCTTGACAAGTATGGAACTTATTACAATAAAACGAATGGAAAAAAGAAAGAAATCATTAACTATTGAACCACTGAATAATTATTACAATTTCATCAAGAGTAATTGTGATAGAGGGAATAAAGTGGTCCTATTCACCAACGACATCGATAAGATTAAAAACTTGATTAACAATGATGAATTTGGGTATAAGTTTCAACTTTTATTTGGTGAAAAATTAGCAATTAAGACAAGTGCAATCAAAACTAAATCTCTCAAAGAGTATAACCTACTTGAGAAATCAATGGTTGATTTAGATGCAAATGTTTTTATTTTATCTACCAAATATCTTATTGGATTCGATTTGGAATTTGATGCGTCAGTTGGAATTATTATGAATGAAAATTCTGAGGTTGACAACTTCAATGCAAATCAACTTGTTCAAGCTTATGGTAGAATTAGAAAAAATGTAATTGAAGCTAGTATCTTCTATAACTCAAACGATATAGAAAATGAAAGCATCAATGAGATTGAAAAAATAATTAACGAGGTTGAATACAACTCCATTTATCTTACTAACATCCAATCTCATCTTGGAAGCCTAAATAATGCTTTGAGTTATCCTCAATCTAATTTAATCAAATCGTTGACTGAATATGGTTTTGAAGTTAAAGTAGATGAAACTTCAAATGAAGTTAGAAGTACTAGTTCAACGTTTGGTGATAAATATCAAAATTTAATAAATCAAGAAAACAAGGAACCGTTATTCTTACAAAAAGAGTTGATAAAAGTTTATAGCAAAATCAAAGGAGATGATTCTAGTTACAATGGCTACAACCAAAAACAACTACTATTGTGGGCGGCTGCATATATAGGTGTTGTTACTGATTCAGATTATTTGACCAAGTATATTCCCGAAAGATACGAGAGACTTCTATTAAGAGTCAAAGCATTCATTGATGTAAATGATTTAGCATATCCAAATTATATGACAGAAATGGATAAGATAACAAAATTTAGAGTTTCTGAAAACAGTCAAAAGAATGCAATCAAAGATGGTGCATTATGCAAAGTTCTAAAACCAATAAAGTTTGTAAACAATTCAACAAATCCAAATTATAAGTTTAAGGAACTTGAGGAAACTATCTACACTAAAATGAGTAATCAATATTTTGATGATACATTAAACAAAGCCAAGCAAATCATAAACAGTCTATATGTGATTTATCTGGTTGAAAATGGAAAATATTCTACCAATACAGAAAGAATAGTTCATGGTTTCAGTTCTGTAAGCGAATATCTAATTGAAGTTTATATCAAAGCACTTTCTGACATATCTGGAACTGATGTAGAGGCTTTGGTAATAAGTGATGATAAAATAATGCTCAAAGAATTAACAAATGAGTTTGCTCATCAATTAAAATCAAGTGAAGTCTTCAAAAATACAAGTAGAGACATAGAGAAAAAATTAGAAAAACTAGATGGATTTGAGAACTATCATCAAGATGAGATAAATCAAATTATGGACAAAGCCACAAACATAAAGGCATCTTTGATAAATTGTAAACACGGAATTCGAAATACAATCAAAATGAATACATATAGTATTAGAAAACAAGTTGAAAGACATAAATACTATATTCTTTCGCTTCTATCAATATCTTGTGCTGGTCATATTTTTGGATTCAAAACTACAAGAAGTGATAATCGAGTATTCAATCCAGCAACCAAAACTACAAGACAGTTGCGAGGATATACACCTTATCAAATGTTACAATGTGACATCAAAAGTGCATTTGCTACCTTCTTGGATGACATGGTAGGGAGCAATATAGCACAAGATGTTTATAAAAACATTGAGATAAAGAAAAAGGTAGATAGAAGTCAAGCAAAAACACTTTATAACTCAATGCTCAATGACTACAGAAGAAATATAATAGAGGCTAGAGCATTTTTTAGGATTTGTGGGTATACCAATGAACAAATCCAAAAGATAATTAAAATCACTTCAAAAGAAAAAGGTGGGTTTTACAGAGAAATGACAAAGAAAGAAGAACAAGTAATAAAAGATTTCAAGGAATGGAATAGACTAGATGAAAATGCTGTTCGTTTACATGATGCCATTTTTCTACCTAATCTTCCAAAGTATCAAAATCTTCATTCAAAGATTGGAAATTGTGTGTTTGAAATTAAACTTATTTAATTTTACTGGGAGGGGGGCTGTATCGATGAGGTAGCCCCCTACTTCCAATCAATTTATATAAATCTCGTTACCAGCCTCAATAAAAGGTAATTATCGAAGTTATAAAATTAGGTCCTCGATATGGCTTTTAAAATCTCTAAGTAATTTTCACTTCAAAAAAAGGACTTGCAATTCGGTAGGTCCATTTCCAAAATAATATTTTTTTGGATTTTCGGCTATTTTATTTGTTCCTTTTGTACCTTGATTAGCAAACTTATATTCTTATGATTTAAAGCATAATCATAGCTTTATAATCATTAACATAATGCTATGTGTGAGTATTAGCCTCGATTTAACGAATTTTTTTAAAAAAGTTAGACGTTTGGTTATTTGATGAGATATTTATCATTAAAACAAGGCTATGACACCACAAGAGTATGACCAACAGATTCACATAATATCTCAACAAATCACAATTGCAAGAACTCCAGATGAGCGAGAACGATTGGAAATTAAGTTGAGGAAGAAAAGGCTAGAAAAAGAAATTGCTGAAATCCGATTAAAGATTCAGCAATTGTCTTGATTGCGTTTTACTGATTGTAAAATAATCTTATTCTTTACCAAACCATTTACCGAGTTCCTCTGAATTGTAGAAGGAACTTCCATCTTCATGAAGAATTGTAAATTTTTTTTCAAAATCATTATAGGTCATTTTTTCAGCTGTTGCTTTAACTGAATATCGAGCACCAATATTATCATTTTTATTGGTATTGAAAATTTTGGAAAATAGTTCATTTGCTTTTTCAAATTCATTATTCTGCCACATACTTTCACCACATCGATATAAACCTCTAATCAAAGGGCGGTTTTCATGCCAACTCCATGGCACTTGTTTATTGAATATATCTTCCATTTCAGCAACTCGGAAACAAGCAGCAAACATTTTGCTTTCAAAATCTTTTGTAATAGCTACTATTGTATCTTTTGTTTCTGTATTTGAAAGCATTTTTAAAGCATACTCATAGGCTTGAATAAAATTTGGTGCTTTTTCAGTTAAATTAAGGAGGAAAAAAAATGTAATTCCGAAATCTTTTAAATCTACAATAGTCTCTGGCATAAAATCAAATTCCATCATTACCTCTTCAAATTCTTTAAGGTCATCATGTTTGATGTAGTTTTCATGTCTAAAAAGAAATTCTGTCATATTCATTTCATTGATTTCAATAATCTAAATTAATGTTGTTTTTGAAGTCAACGAAAAATGTTACCGATTTATTATATTCTTTTAACATTGATATTGAATTATATTGATGATTTGTAAGCTTATAGAGGTCCATAAAGACTAGTAATTACAATTATTAGCGATTTATATAGTTAAAAAAATTATAAATAGATAATTTATGTAAAAATAAATACATTTATTATCTTTGTATAAATCATTAATATATAATAAAAAGATAATGAATGTATCAATTACAAATACTCTTAATTGGAATATCCTAAAATCATTCTCTAATGATGGTCAAGATTGCTTTCATTTTGCGGATGTTATTGAGAAATTTCCAACTACTGAAAGACAATATCTATCTAATGTTCTTTCAAATATGGTTCGAAAAGGAATGCTGATTAAATTAAGAAGAGACATCTATTTTATTGTCCCTATTGATTCAGATGCATCAACCTATATTCCAGATTGGCATGTAGTAGCAAAAGAACTTGTAAAAGGAAAAAAATATTACATTGGTTATTACTCTGCTATGCAAATTCATGGTTTAATAACCCAACCTAGCTTGAATGAAATCATTGTGACAGATTCACAGATTAAACCATCTAAACTTAAAATTAAAGGTGTAGAATTTCAATTTGTCACGCATACTAAAACACGTTTTTTTGGATTCAAAAATACTTGGATTAACAAGCATGATAAAGTTATGGTTAGTAATCTTGAAAAAACACTGGTGGATGCTTTAACAAAACCTCATTTATGTGGAGGTATTGTAGAGATAGCCAAAGCAATTTATGAAACACGAGAAAAAGTTAATCTGGAATTACTGATTGAATACTTGATTCAAAATGATAGTAATGCAGCTATCAAAAGATATTTGTTTCTTTGTAACTTATTAAGTATAAATTGGACGATTGACCATGAATCAATGATGACTAAACTCGTTAGTAATTATTCTTTATTAGACACATCCGCTCCAAATGAGGGAAAATACAATTCAAAATTTGGACTGAAAATCAACATGGATGTCCTAACAATTAAAAACGCAATATACTCATGATAAAACCGAGTGAACTCAGTAAGATTGCCAATAAAGAAGGTGTTCGACCACAACAAATCGAAAAGGATTATATTATTTCTTGGATTTTATGGGGTATTTCTAACGATAAGTTTCTTAAAAAGGCAATTATATTTAAAGGTGGTACTTGTTTAAAAAAGATATACTTCGAAGATTATCGCTATTCAGAGGACATGGATTTTACAATTCATCCAGATATGGAAGCGAATATTTTAGATAATGAAATCTATTCAGCATTCAACCGTATTTTTAGAGAAATCAAGGATGTTGCAAACATTGATATTTCAATCCCAGATTCCTCAAAAGATGTTCATGAAACATCTGGAAGTATTAAATTTTATATTGATTATGTTGGTCCTCTTGGTGGTAATGGTGACCATGTGAAAATGGATATAACTAGAGGAGAGAAACTTGAATTTGATATTCACCAAGGAATTGTAATTCATCAATATTCAGATTTAGAAGAAGAATCTGAAACTTTTAAAGTTCAATCCTACAAGTTAGAGGAGGTTGTTATTGAAAAAATGGCTGCTCTAATGGGAAGAACCATACCTAGAGATTTATATGATTTCGAATACTTAACTAATAATGAAGGCATAGAACTACAAGATGTCTATTATGAGTTTCAACGGAAAGCCGAACATAAAAATCAAAATCCATCCGAGTTTATCCAAAAAGTATCGGCTAAAGAGAAGACATTTGAAATGGGTTGGGATAAAAATTTAAGTCACCAAATGAAATCGCTACCAAAATTCAAAGATGTTTGGAGAGACACAAACAAGCAATTTAGAAAACTGGAAAAGATAAAATAATTCGTTAAGTGTAAGTGCACTTAATAGGTGCATAAATGCTAAAAAATGCTTACTTTTGCAAAATAACAAAAAGATAAATTACTGACTGTCAGTCTATAATTTCACCCTTTAAACCTCTGTTAATCAGAGGGTCCCTGGTTCGAGCCCAGGAGAGGGAGCGAAAAGACTTACAGAAATGTAGGTCTTTTTTGGTTTTATAAGGTACTGAGGATCAAGTCGAATTGTTGTGGGGAGCGAAAATTTAAGCATAAATATTTGTGAGTCTAAAAAGGAAAAATTCTATGTTTTAAGAACTTTAGAAATAGGGTCAAGGGAAATTTAACCCAAGAAATTCAATTCTGCACCATTCTCCCCTACTTTAAATTCAACTTCACTACCCAAAACCAATGCTTGATTATCATTTATGTGTCCGGCAGGGAAATTAAAGGCAACTGGAATATTTCGAAATTCAAAATGAGCTAAAATAATCTCCTCATAAGATACTCCAAATGGAATAGCAGTATCGTTCATATCTGTCATACCACCAACAATTAAACCTGAAATACGTTCTAAAATACCTGCTTTTTTGAAGGCGTAAAGCATTCTGTCAAGATGGTATAATTGTTCTGCCAAGTCTTCGATAAATAAAATACAACCCGAATAATCAATTTGATCATCTGTTCCTAAAAGACTGTATAAAATAGATAAATTTCCGCCGACTAATTTTCCTTTTATGTCTCCTTTCTTATTGAATTTATCAGTTGGAGAAAATAGAGAATATGATTCGTTTTTTAGTGCAGATAACAATGTTGAAAGAGAAGCTTCAGAGTTTTTTGAAAAATTTAGAGGCATTGTACCGTGAATGCTTTTTAAGCCAAATTTTTCCATCCGTTGGTGAAATACAGTCACATCACTAAAACCAACTATCCATTTTGGCTCCCTTATTATTGAAGCCCATTGTAAAGCATCAACGATACGCACACACCCATAACCGCCTCTTGCACAAATAATTGCTTTCACTTCTGGATTATCGATTCCTTCCTGAAAATCTAAAGTTCGTTCACTATCTGTTCCCGAGAAATAATGATATTCACCCAAGCAATGTTTACTGATTAAAACACGAAATCCATTTTTTTCGAAAAATTCTTTTGCAAAAATAACAGATTGACTATCAATAGATTTTGCAGGAGAGGTAATGTATATCAAATCTCCTTTTTGAATTGCGGGAATAGCTGTTTTCATAACAAGCAAATTTATGAAATTATAATTAAAAAGTTTTTTAATTTAAAAATCAAAATAAATATAGACCATTTCTTATACTTTTACGGATATGATAACACCATACAACGATGAATATTATATGCGACAAGCATATATGGAAGCAGAAAAAGCTTTTTCAATGGGTGAAATTCCTGTTGGTGCAATTGTAGTCGCAAATAACCAAATAATAGCCCGTTCTCATAATTTCACAGAGAAGTTAAATGACGTAACAGCACACGCAGAAATTCAAGCAATAACAGCAGCGGCAGAGTTTTTGGGAGGCAAATATTTAAGTGGTTGTACTATGTATATTACTCTCGAACCTTGTGTAATGTGTGCTGGAGCTTTGTATTGGTCTCAAATTGATAAAATAGTTTTTGCTGCAAGAGATGAAAAACGAGGGGCAGGAAGATTTAAAAATGAATTATATCATCCTAAAACATTAATTCAAAATGGTATAATGGAAAAAGAATGCAGCGATTTAATGAAATTATTTTTCGAAAATAAACGCTAAAATTCTGCATTATAAATTCATCCTATTTATAAGTCTTGTCAATAATTTATAAGAAATTCCTATCTTCGTGCTGTGGTAAAATTATTTTTAAGTAACCGTTCAATTGTACAATTTCTATTGCCTTTAGTGGTATTAGTTTATGTTGTATTGAATTATTTTACTAACTATTATAGCTATTCAGAAGTAGCAAATTTTGGTTTCTGGGGAAATAATATCCAATTTAATCCTATTGCATCTCAAATTATCGCAAGTTTATTTATCATTGGTAATGCTGTTGGAATAAATGCAGTTTTCAATTGGAATCAATTTTTGGAGCGAAATAGTTTTATGTCTTCGCTATTGTATATTGTACTATTAAGTTTTTACCACTCTTTTTACCAATTGGATGGTTTGTTGATTTCACATACTTTTTTGATTTTTTGCCTTCACCAACTTTATTTCCTTCGACAAAATGACGATGGTAGAAAATCCGTTTTTAATGCTGCCTTTTTTGGTGGATTAGCAGCTACTTTTCACCCTCCTTTAATTGTTCTTTGTCCATTTTTATTTTTTATGATTTGGAATATTAGACCTTTTGTTTTTAGAGAAATTTTATTGTGTCTTATTGGATTTTCGGTCCCTCTATTTTATGCAGGATTTTATTTAATATATACAGGAACATCTATCGATTTAAAACTTCTGAAGACTACCACAAATTACGATCGTCAGCAATTTGATTTCTTGGTAACATCAGGAATTTTTCTGTTTTCATTATTATTAAGTTTGGTAAGTATCCAAGCACATATCCAAAAGAGTTCTATTCGTTTGAAAAAGATGACTAGAATTCTGTGGTGGTTTGTTTTAGTTGGGTTAATAATTGGGGTTGTAGATTTTTTATTATTTAATCAAATTCAACGTTTTAGTCTAATAATGATCCCTTTTTCATTCTTCTTAACGTTTTCATTTTCTCACAAAACATTAAGTGCTGTGGCTATCGGACTTTTCTATGTCACGTTGACCTACTCACTTGTGAAGTTTTTCTTATAAACAAAATCATTTAAACAGAATTTCTACCATTCAACTTCCTGAAATTTTACTATTTTTGCGTCGTGAAATATGATAAGGAAGAACAAATTTTCCTTTTTAAAAATTTTAGTATATGAAATTTGGTGTAGTTACTTTTCCCGGTTCAAATTGTGATGAGGATATGGTTTATGTTCTTGAGAACATAATGGGTCAGAAAGTTGAAAAATTATGGCACAAAGATACCGATTTAAAAGGTGTTGATTTTGTTGTGCTTCCAGGAGGATTTTCTTATGGAGATTATTTACGTTCTGGTGCTATTGCCAAACTTTCTCCGATTATGGGCGAAGTTATAAAACACGCAAATAAAGGTGGATATGTGATGGGGATTTGTAATGGTTTTCAAATTCTTACTGAATCTGGATTATTAGAAGGAGCACTTTTACATAACGATCAACAAAAATTTATTTGTAAAAATACATTTATTAAACCTGCTTCAAATTCTACGGCAATTACAAAAGGTTTAGAGCTTCAAAAAGCATATAAAATTCCAATCGCTCACGGTGAAGGAAGATTTTTTGCACCAGATGATATGTTGAAAAAAATTCAAGATAATGATCAAATTATTTTCAACTATTGTGCAGCAGATGGTTCAATTGACGATGCTTCAAATCCAAATGGTTCGTTGTTAAATATTGCAGGAATTACAAATGCGGGTAAAAACGTTTTTGGAATGATGCCACATCCAGAAAGAGCTGCAGATCATTTACTTGCAAACGAAGATGGTAAAGCAATTTTTGAATCACTTTTAAAATTCTGTTAATCTAAATTCATTTAGAAAATAGAGATTGATTATACAAATTAAGAAATAAAAATGAAAGTATTACTTTTAGGATCAGGTGGAAGAGAACACGCATTTGCATGGAAAATTGCTCAAAGTTCAACTTTAGAAGAGCTTTTTATCGCACCAGGAAATGCAGGAACTCGTGCTCATGGAACAAATGTAGCTATTGACACAACTGATTTTGAAGCCGTAAAAGCTTTTGTTCTTGAGAAAAAAATCAACATGGTTGTTGTTGGTCCCGAAGATTTACTTGTTTTAGGGATTCATGATTTTTTCTTAGCTGATGACGAATTAAAAAATATACCCGTTATTGGTCCTGATAAAGAAGGAGCTCAGTTGGAAGGAAGTAAAGATTTTTCTAAGAAATTTATGATGCGTCATAACATTCCGACTGCAAAATATGCAACTTTTACGAAAGATACTTTAGAAGAAGGTTATGCTTTTTTGGAATCACTAAAACCACCTTTTGTATTGAAAGCAGATGGTTTATGTGCAGGAAAAGGTGTGTTGATTTTAGATAATTTAAAAGAAGCAAAATCTGAATTAAAAAATATGCTTGCAGATGCTAAATTTGGCGAAGCAAGTTCGAGAGTTGTAATTGAGCAATTTTTAAAAGGTATTGAATTATCCGTTTTTGTAATTACAGATGGAGATTCATTCAAAATATTACCAGAAGCGAAAGATTACAAACGCATCGGGGAAGGAGATAAAGGTTTAAATACAGGCGGTATGGGAGCAATTTCTCCAGTGCCATTTGCAGATGATACTTTTAAAGAAAAAATCAAAAATCAAATCATTATACCAACCGTAAAAGGACTTAAATCTGAAGGTATTAACTACAAAGGATTTATCTTTTTTGGTTTAATAAGTGTAAAAGGTGAACCTTATGTAATTGAATACAATTGCAGAATGGGTGATCCTGAAACAGAAGTTGTTATACCCCGTTTAAAATCAGATCTTTTAGATTTATTTGAAGGGGTTGCTTCAGGTACACTTTCTGAAAGAGATGTTTTATTTGACGACAGAAGTGCTTGTACAGTAATGATGGTTTCTGGTGGTTATCCTGAATCTTTTGAGAAAGGAAAGCAAATTTATGGTTTAAATGCCGTAACAGATAGTATCGTTTTTCATGCTGGAACAAGTTCAGACGGACCTGCAGTAATGTCGAACGGAGGAAGAGTGTTATCAATTACATCTTATGGAAAAGATTTGACTGTTGCTTTGAGAAGATCTTATGAAACAGCCGATAAAATAGAATTTGAAAATTCATACTATCGTAAAGATATTGGTTTTGATGTACTTTAATAGAATAAGTAGTACTTTTAAGAAGTAACAACGATAAATGGACCCCGAACTGATAATTATTATTTCAACGCTTTTATTTTCTGCTTTTTTTTCAGGAATGGAAATTGCTTTTATGTCTTCCAACAGACTAAAAGTTGAATTAGATCGTTCAAAAGGGACATTAAATGGTCGAATTTTAGGGGTTTTCTATAAAGATGAATCACATTTTATTGCTATGTTATTATTAGCAAATAATGCTTCATTGGTTATATTTGGTATTTCTGCAGCTAGTATGCTAAATCCCGTAATTGAATCTTGGGGTATTTCTAGTGAAGGTTTTATTTTATTAATTCAAACCGTTATTTCCACTCTATTAGTTCTAATAACAGCTGAATTTTTACCGAAAGCATTGGTTCAAATTAATCCTAATGGATTTTTAAAATTTGCATCTATTCCAATGATAATAATGCATTGGTTACTTTATTTACCCACTCAGATTGTAATGTTCATTAGTAATTCTGTTCTTAGACTACTTAAAACTAATGGCGATACGGCAGAAAAAGTCTTTTCTAAAATAGATTTGGAACACTATGTACAAGATTTAAGTGGTAGAATTAAAGAGGAAGAAGATTTTGGAAATGAAATGCAAATTTTGCAAAATGCACTCGACTTTTCAAGCTTGAAAGCAAGAGATTGTATGATTCCAAGAACAGAAATAATAGCAATTGATATTGAAGAAAATATTGATGTTCTATTGGATATGTTTGTGGAGCAAAGACTATCGAAAATATTAATTTACCGTAATAATATAGATAACATAATTGGTTATGTTCATTCATTTGAAATGTTTAAACGACCAACTTCAATCAAACAAATAATGCTTCCAATTGCTTATGTGCCAGAGGCAATACCTGGGAAAGAATTATTGGAAATGTTTACAAAACAATCGGGTAATATTGCTGTTGTTGTCGATGAATATGGTGGTACAGCTGGTATGATTACAATCGAAGATGTTATAGAAGAAATTTTCGGTGAAATTGATGATGAACACGATGTTGAAGAATTATTAGAAGAAAAAATTTCTGAGAAAGAATACCTTTTTTCTGGTCGAATGGACATTGATTATATCAATCAAGAATACAATTTATCATTAGCAGATTCTGGTCAATACGGAACACTTGCAGGTTTAATTATTCATACACTTGAATCAATTCCAGAAACAGGAACAAAAGTTGAGTTAGAAAAATACAACTTAATTATTGAACAAGTGAGCGACCGAAAAATAGAGGCAGTTCGAATCTTAATCAAATAAAATCAATATGGTGAAATTTAGCCGATTGACATTCCTTTTTTTGATTTTTACATTTACTTTAAATACGGCATTAGCTCAAAAAAAAAGAATTGCAAAACTACCTAAAGATTTGGAGGAAATTTCAGGATTAGCTTTCTTAAACGACTCTGTTTTAGTTACCCATACTGATAGTGGTGGCGAACCAATTCTCTATTTTTTAAATCTTGAAGGAAAAGAAATTCACCGCGTTCAACTGCTTGGAGCAACCAATGTAGATTGGGAAGATATTACTTTCGATGGAAAAGGATATTTATACATCGGTGATATAGGAAATAATAGCAATGCTAGAAAAGACTTATGTATCTATAAGGTCAATTCGAAAAACATTTTAAAAAAAGACTCGGTAAAATCAGAGAAAATTAGTTTTACTTATACCGAACAAAACACATTCCCAGAATCAAAACCTGATCGTCATTTCGATGCTGAAGGATTAGCTTTTTTTAATGACACCCTTTATATATTTACAAAAAATAGAACCGAACCATTTGATGGAAAATGCTTTGGATATAAAATTCCTACAAAAGTTGGAACCTATAAATTAACAAAGCAATTTGAATTATTTTTAGGCAAAGATGGATGGTTTAAAGATTCGGCAACAGCAGTTGATATAAGAGATGATAAATGCTATATATTGACCTATAATCGATTGATGATATATACAATTGAGGATGGAAAATTTAAATTTTTAAAACACATTTTATTAACTCCACTATCACAAATTGAAGCAGTTGCGGTAAATTCTAAAGGTAAAGTTTATATTGCTGATGAAAAACAAAAGTTACTCGGAGGAGCTAATCTTTACAAGGTAAATACGAAAAATAAAAAATCTAAAAAGAAATGAAGATCGAACTTTCCTCTTTTGAAGCCATTATCTTTGATATGGATGGTGTTTTAATAGATTCTGAGCCACTTTGGAAGATTGCGATGGAACAAGTCTTCAAATCTATTGGTTGTCCATTAACACGTCAAGATTTTCAAAAAACGGTAGGTTTACGCTTGGATGAAGTAATAGAATATTGGTACGAACATACTGGTTGGTCTACTTTAACACCAAAAGAAGTAGAAGACCAAATCGTTCAGCGAATGATACTTTTATTAAAAGAGAACGGTTCACCTTTAGTTGGTGTTGTTGAAACACTGCAATTTTTAAAATCTAAAGGAATCAAAATAGGTTTGGCAACATCTTCGTACACAATTTTGATAGAAACAGTTCTAAATACACTTTCGATAGCCGATTTTTTTGATTTTACTCATTCGGCAGAGAAAGAATCACACGGAAAACCGCATCCAGCAGTATATTTAACAGTTGCTAATAAACTAGATGTTCATCCCAATAAATGCATTGTGATTGAAGATTCGTTAAATGGAATAATTTCAGGAAAAGCAGCTCGTATGAAGGTAATTTGCATACCAGAAAAATCACATACACCGGAACCTAAATTGAGTTTGGCAGATTATCAATTTGACGATATGTCGTTGTTTTTAGCTCACATTAATTCATAATCAATCAATGCGTTACTTTCTTCACATCGGCTATAGTGGTACAAATTATAGAGGATGGCAAATGCAAAAAGGCGTTGTTAGTGTTCAAGAAGTTCTTGAAAAAAATCTCAGTCAAGTTTTTAAAAAACCTGTTTTTGTAGTCGGTTGTGGAAGAACGGATGCCCAAGTACACGCTAGTCAATATTTTGTACATTTTCAAATAGATATTCAATGGGATTTTGACCTTGTTTTTCGGCTTAATAAAATGTTGCCACCTGATATTTCTGTTTTTGATATACTACCAGTTGAACCTAAACAGCACGCACGATTTGGAGCTACAAAAAGAACGTATGATTATTTTATTCATACCTACAAAGATCCATTTTTAAGAAATATAAGCACTCTTTATACCGAGCATAAATTAGATACATCAAAAATGGCTAAAGCTGTTTCATTATTGACAACTTACAACGATTTTGGTGCTTTTTGTAAAACGCCAGATGCACATTCAAGTACAATTTGTGATGTATCAATAGCTCGCTTATACAAAAATAAAGCGGGAGACAGAATTCGGTTTCAAATTACAGCAAATCGGTTTTTGAGAGGTATGATTCGGATTATTGTAGGAAAATTATTACAAATAGGCGCTGGTGAAATGACGATTGAGGAGTTTGAAGGCTTATTGATTTCCAAAATCACACCACCAGAATTTGATGTTGCTCATCCTCAAGGATTATTTTTGTCAGAGGTACAATATCCGTTTTTAAAGATTCCCCCTAAAACTTCGTTTTCTGCATTTCAGCAAAATGGAGAATGGATAGAAATGTAAAAAACGTAGAAGAATCATTAAAAGTAATGCTCCTTCTACGTTATATATATATCAACCAATAATAGTATCAACCCACGCTTTTCCCCATTCTTCAACCTCGTTTTCAGACCAAAGTGCAGGATAGAAAATACGTTTTTGAAATCTCGGAGGCAAGTATTTTTGCCAGTTTGTACCGCCTGTTGCAGCAATATCAGCTGGGGCTTTTTGTAAATAACGAACCGCTGATTTATAATGAGATAAAGGCCAATTGATATTTACGTTTGTATCATTTCTCTTTAAAGCATTGATTACTTCTGGCAACGCTTGTTCTTCAGCAGTTAAACGAAGATATGACTGCCATAAATTCAATGTTTTATACTTCTCACCTAATTGTATGAATTCGTCTTTATAACGATCTTCAAATTGAATAAGTGTAAGTGTTTTTTTACCTGTTGCTAATTCAGTAGCACCTTCTTTCCAATAGATATGTTCGAAAAGCTCAGTAATCGAACTGTCTTCTTTAATAGTTGCACGAACATCTTTATGAACCAAATTTTTGAAATCGGTAGAACAAATTTCAATTTTTCTATATTGTGCTGATTGAAAACCACTTGCAGGGAGTAAAGACATTCTGAATTTTAAGAATTGCTCCCTTTCCATACCGTCAATCATAATATCAAAACTATGCGTCAACGCTTCAAAATAACGGTTGATTCTATTGACACGATCAACAAAAAACTTCGCTGTTAAATTCTCTTGTAATCCAATTTGCTCAAATTCACGCAATGAAAGTTTGAAATATAATTCCGTAATTTGGTGATACATTATGAAAATAACTTCATCTGGAAAATCTGTTCTTGGTTTTTGCAAACTCAACAATGTATCCACTTCAACATAGTCCCAATACTTAACACTATCATTGTAAAGTAAACCATCTAGGTATGAAAGCATATCTTGACCAATCGCACTGTACTTTTTTTCAAGTAGTTCTAATCGTTCAATAATTTCTGGTGTTATTTCCATAAATTTTCATTTTATAGTTAAACAAAAAAGAGATAATTTTTAGTTCCTCTTCAAACAAATGTAAACAATGCTTGTTAAAGTTTGAAAATTATTCGACAATATTTTAAAATACTCACATATTGTTTGTATAATGTTAATATTTGAGAGCTTTGTAAAAAACATATTTATTTCCAACGTCATTAAAACAAAAAATCCGCCAAAAGACGGATTTTAAAAAATTAAATTATTTGAAATATTTACAATAAGTCATTTGCTAAATTCGCTAAATCCGAGCGTTCACCTCTTTCTAATTTAACGTGTGAAAACAATTCTTGACCTTTTAATTTATCAATTAAATATGCCAAACCATTACTATGCTCATCTAAATAGGGTGTATCAATTTGGTGAACATCTCCTGTGAATATAATCTTTGTATTTTCACCTGCACGTGTAATAATCGTTTTAATTTCGTGTGGAGTTAAATTTTGTGCTTCATCCACAATGAATAAGATATTGGATAAACTTCTACCTCTAATAAACGCTAAAGGAGTAATGACAATTTTACCTTGTTGTTCCATTTCAATAATGGCACGGTGTTTCTTTTCATTCTCTCCAAATTGAGATTTTATGAATTTCAAATTATCCCATAATGGTTCCATATAAGGACTAATCTTATCATTTGCATCTCCCGGTAAAAATCCTATTTCTTTGTTAGAAAGAGGAACAATCGGACGAGCTAAAATTATTTGTTGGTATAATTTAGCTTGTTCTAAAGCAGAAGCCAATGCTAAAAGTGTTTTTCCAGTACCGGCAACACCTTGTAAAGCGACTAATTTGATGTTATTATTTAATAAAGCATTGAAAGCAAAAGCTTGTTCGGCATTTTTAGGTTTAATTCCATACACAAACTCTTTTTCTATTCTTTCAATTTGTTTTGTAGTTTCATCGTAAACGACTAATGACGAAGTTTTTCCGCTTTTTAATATATAGTATCCATTCGGCATTTTTTTATCTCCTAGAATACCATCTTCATCAATTTTACCCCTTGTAAATATTTGGCGAATAACTTCAGAATCTACATTGTCAATCGTATATGTTCCAGACTTATCTAATTCTGATGGATCAACTTTTCCAGTTGCGTAATCTTCTGCGGTTATTCCAAGAGCTTTGGCCTTGATACGCATATTAATATCTTTAGTAACCAACTTCACCTCGAAATTTGGTTCTGTTTCTTTAAGATATAGAGCTGCATTGATTATTTTATGATCATTTTTTCCAATAGAATAAACATATTCAGCATTTATTTCTCGTGGATTACTTTCTAAGGCAATTTTAAATTTACCGTGATGACTACCAAGTGAAATCCATTCTTGTAAACTAGATTCTCCAGATAGTTTATCTATAAATCTGATAACTTCTCTAGCACTATAATTTTTAGAATCATTTCCAACTTTAAATTTATCTAATTCTTCTAATACTGTTATAGGAATTGCTACATTGTTCTCTCCGAAATTGGTAATGGCTTGATGGTCGTGTAAAAGAACTGATGTATCCAATACGTATATTTTTTTCTTCTTAGCCATGATACAATATATTAATTGTTTAAGTTAATTTACAAAATTCTTTCTATAAAGAAAAGAATAAAACTACTTATTATTTGAAGGGGATTA
>CANCQX010000040.1 GCA_947380375.1 Flavobacteriales bacterium | reverse complement strand
ATTCAAGCTTAAGAAAACTTTTAAATAGCATTTATTTTTTATTTGAAGATGCTGATTTGGATGCCGTCTTAAGAATCATTTCAAATAAAATGTTATCTTTTATAATTTAAATCGTACCTAATTTAATTCAAAATTTTTTTGAATAGACAAAGTCTAATTTAAATTTAATTAAACAACGATTAAACAATTAAAAAAATATGAAAAACAATACTAAAATTAAAGAAAAAATATATTGGGTAGGTGAGCACTCCCATGAAGTTTTTAAAAATACAGATCAATTAATTTTAAATAATTTTGATAATCAAGTATTACTTTACTCAAGGATTGATTCTGAATTTTCATTGTCGGCTGAAATTGTTTATCTAGATGAATTTTTTCCAATGAAAGAAAGGAATTATGTAATTTCTGATCTTCAAAAGCCAATTTCTCAATTTATGAAAGATAGAAATATCCCGTTTGAAAAAGGTTTGATTATAGGAGATGCTTCAGAGATTCTAGTTCAAGCATTAATTGAAGTCTCTACCTTTGAAGAAAGCAATTTAAACAGAATAAAAGAAACGGTTTCTGAATTTGAAGTTGTACATAAAATTGATCCATCAGATGAGTTTAATATGGTAGATGTTTCTGGATTTTCTATGTTTTTTTTGAAAGAAGCTATGCCTTTTAAAGATTCGTTGATATTGTCAAATCAATATAAAACGAAAGCTACTAAAACTTTTCATCAGGTAATCAGCCAAAAAGATTCAGAATTTAAAATGAATGAATTTTTATTTCATTTAGAGAATGGACTTGATGAAGCAGTTGTTAAAAGTAAGGGTTTAGAATTTTGTTAAAATAGAATTTATTATGGAAAAAAGAAATACTATAGTATTCAAAGAGTTAATTCATAGATTTAACAAGCCTATTAAAAGAGTTATTGCCAAATACTTTCAAAACTCAATGGATCAAGATGATGTTTATCAAGATGTTATGATACATGTTTTTGAACAATTAAACAAAATTGACGGTGAAGGTTTTTCGAAATGGGAAGCTGAATCATGGATAAAAGTAGTGGTAAAAAATAAATGTATTTCAATATTGAGAGTTCTCCAGCGTGTTTCGAGCAGAGAGAAATCGACCGTTGATGATTCTCATTTAGATTATGAAATATCAACATCTATGTTTGCTGAAAAACCCACAGTAACGACTTCTAGAAGTGTAAAAAAAATTAAAGTAGAAGATTTATTAATGCAGCTTAATGAACGTGATCGTCAATTGATTATCCTGCGATTTTTCAAAAATAAATCCATAAAAGAAATGGATGAAATAACTAGACTTAATAATACTGCTGTTTATATATTGAGAGCAATTGAAAAGTTAAAAACAATTGTAGGTGCAGATACATTCTATACTTATTTCGATGATTTTGAAATTGAAGATTAATCGTTTAAACTAATTAAAAAAAAATGAAAAAAGTGAATTGCAATTGTCCTTTGAGTATGTCTCTAGAAGTAATTGGAGGAAAATGGAAACCTCTGATTATTTATTATTTAGACAAGTCACCAAAGAGATTTGGACAGCTAGATATTTTAATAGAAGGGATATCTAGAAAGGTCTTGACAACGCAACTTACGGAATTGGTTGAAGATGTATTGATTGTTCGCACATCCTATCCAGAAACCCCTCCAAGAGTAGAATACAGTTTAACTGAAAAAGGAGAGGGGTTAATTCCTATTCTTGGTCAAATTGCATCCTGGGGAAGTTATTTAGTTGATAAAAAAGGTGGTACACAATCACTATAAAAAGAATGGTATGAAAGGAATTCAATTTGATTTAGGTAAAGGATTTATTTTCAGTAAACACATTCCAAAAGAAATTACTCATTTTGATAGAGTATTTGATGTCTTTATAGAATTGCTGACACACACTTCCGGAAATGTTGAAGAAGCCTTTGAATGGTTGGACGTACTAGACAAAGAATATTCTATTTTCACCGATGATTACACGTTAGCTGATTTTGAAGAAGATCTAAAGAAACGAGGCTATATCAAAGAAGAAATCGATACTGAAGATGGAAATGCAGGCAAAGGAAAAAGTAAAAACTTGCTCACAGCCAAAATGGAATCTGCACTTCGTGAATTTGCATTGGACCAAATTTTCGGTAAACTGAAAAAAAGCGGAATAGGAAATCATAAAACAACAAAGATAGGAGTTGGTGATGAACGGGATGGAGACAGCCGAACGTTTCAATACGGAGATGATCTTGCCTTGGTAAACATGACCGAAAGTTTAAAAAATGCGCAGATTAATCAAGGGATTTCAGATCTTAAACTTACTGAAAATGATTTGATTGTTGAAGATACAAAACACAAAGCTCAAATGAGTACCGTTCTGATGATTGATATTAGTCACTCGATGATTTTATATGGAGAAGATCGAATCACACCGGCAAAAAAAGTAGCTATGGCTTTGGTGGAATTAATTAATCGGAAATACCCAAAAGATACTATAGACATTATCGTTTTCGGTAACGAAGCTTGGCCGATCAAAGTAAAAGATTTACCTTATTTAAAAGTAGGGCCTTATCATACCAATACAGTAGCAGGCTTAGAATTAGCAATGGACATTTTGCGAAGAAAGCGAAATACCAACAAACAAATCTTTATGATTACAGACGGTAAACCAAGTTGCGTTAAATTACCCAATGGTGAATTTTACAAAAATAGCAACGGTTTGGATGAAATGATAGTAGGACAATGCTTGAATAAAGCGGCACAAGCCCGAAAATTAAAAATTCCGATTACCACATTTATGATTGCTCAAGATCCTTATTTGAGGCAATTTGTAGAGTTATTTACTGCTCAAAATAAAGGGAAAGCTTTCTTAACAGGTCTATCTGGTTTGGGACAAATGATCTTTGAAGATTACGAAAAAAACAGAGTAAAAAGAATTTAATAAACGTATTAAAATAGACAAAATGAAAAAAGAAATAACATTCAAAGAATTAAAAGATTCAGGATACAAAGACCAATCTATCAACGAGGAGATGCAAGCAAATCTTTCGAGAAAAATTAAATCAAAAGAACCCGTTTTTGAAGGATTGTGGGGATACGAAAATACAGTTGTTCCGCAATTAAAAAAAGCAATTCTTGCCGGACATCACATCAATTTATTAGGGTTAAGAGGTCAGGCAAAAACGAGAATTGCCCGTAATATGGTTGAATTATTAGACGAATACATGCCAATTGTGAAAGGTTCTGAAATCAATGATAGTCCTTTCCATCCTATTTCGAAGTACAGCAGAAATTTATTAGCTGAAAAAGGAGATAACACAGCTATTTCTTGGGTACATCGTTCGGAACGATTTTTTGAAAAATTAGCGACTCCTGATGTAAATGTATCCGATTTGATTGGAGATATCGATCCAATTAAAGCAGCTACTTTAAAATTACCATATTCAGACGAACGTGTTTTGCATTATGGAATGATCCCTCGGGCAAACCGTTGTATTTTCGTTCTAAACGAACTTCCTGATTTACAGGCTAGAATACAAGTTTCCTTGTTCAATATTTTACAAGAAGGAGACATACAAATTCGTGGTTTTCAATTACGAATGCCATTGGATATTCAATTTATATTTACAGCAAATCCAGAAGATTATACTAATAGAGGTAGTATTGTAACTCCGTTAAAAGATCGAATCGGATCACAGATTTTTACACATTATCCAAAGTCAATTGAACTAGCTAGAAAAATTACGGAACAGGAAGCGAAAATTTCGGATAACGACAAAGAAAGTATAACAATTTGTAGTACTGCAAGAGATTTACTAGAACAAGTTGCTTTTGAGGCACGTAACAGCGAATATGTAGATGCTAAAAGTGGAGTAAGTGCACGATTAACAATTAGTGCAATGGAAAACTTGATAGCAGCTGCAAAATTACGTTTAATTGAAACAGGTACAGAAAAAACAGCAATTCGTCTGGTTGATTTTGTTTCGATCATTCCATCCATCACCGGTAAAATTGAATTGGTATACGAAGGAGAACAGGAGGGAGCTGCAGAAGTGGCTAAAATGTTGATCGATCAGGCAATTGTAACTGAATTTGAAAAAATATTCCCACACATTCCAAAATTGGAAAAAGAAGGAGTGAAAACAACTTATTCAGATATTATAAATTGGTTCGAAAAAAATGTTCTAGAATTGAATTATACAGATACGGACGATGACTTCAATAATGCACTCAACCAAATTGAGCCATTATGTAAATTGGTAGATGAATACAACCCAAATTTAGAAGAACAAGATCGCTTGTTTTTTATGGAAATTGTCATCTGGAGTTTGTCAATTAATAATAAACTAGATAAAACGGAAAGCGAAAAAGCGTTTTCATTCGATTCAGCAGGATTTAACAAGCAATATTTCGGAAATAATTAAAAAGAGTATTGAATTTTAAGGAAAGCGTCTTTGGTATTCCGAAGGCGCTTTTTTTTTGTATCTTACACTAATTATTGACAGTAAGATTGAACGTTAATATTGTTTTAGAAGGAGTTGGAGTATGAGTAATAAATATGGGGTAACTATTAAATTAAAAAAGTGTAACCGATTAAAATACAATCAATTACACTTTTTAAAATTAGTTAATAGTGGAGTCGGAGGGGATCGAACCCTCGTCCAAACGACGAATTAACAAGCTTTCTACATGTTTATTTCTTGATTAATTTTCGATCACTACCACGAGCAAGAACACCCAAAATAGCAACTTATCTTCTTGAGTTTTCATCCCTACCACGAAGTGGGGTAGAGCCTATTCCAAAATTTTGAACTCCCGATTTCCAAACCTAATGGACAGAGGCTTGAAGGAAGTACTCGTTCCGCTTACTATACTTCAGCTGGAATAAAGCTTAATTTGTCTAACAAATTAGGCAGCAAGTGCGTATGACGTGTTGTCAATTAAATTTTGAGACAAGTTATTAAAGAGCTTCACCTCAACGCTCTACATGCTTACACTTGACAACCGCTATCGCTGTCAAATCCAATACGACCCCAAAGAACTGTTACAAAAGTAATGATAAAAATGGATTTATCTTGTTAAAAGTACTTAAATAGAAAATCCTATCAAATTAAAGATAGGATTTATTAAAAATATGTTAATCAATGATTTAATTAGTAATCATCTTCTTCATCTTCTTCAAATTGAATATTCTTTTTTCCACTATTAGGTTTCCAATCATCCAAATCATCATCTAAATCATAACGAGGAGTTTTTCCACTCTTTTTATAAGCTTCCATCGAACCGTTCTTTTTCTTCCTTGGCTCACTCTTGTTTTTATCAATAGTTTTAGTGAAAACAGTTGGTTTAACAAAGTCTTCTGGAGTTAGATTTGGTGAAGCAACTCTCGTTGTTTCTGCTCTCTGAAAAGGTTTTCTTTCTCCTGAACCTGAAAATGGTGGTCTAGAACCTGCATCTCTTGTAGGACGACTTTCACGAGGTTCAGCTTCTTTAACAGAAATTGGACGTCCATTCATTTGGTAATTATCTAAAGCTGAAATAGCATTTCTAGCCTCAGTCACATCTTCCATTTCAACAAAACCAAAACCTCTTGATTTTCCTGTTTCACGATCCATCGCAACAGAAGCTTTTGATACTTTTCCATACTCTTCGAAAGTACGTTTCAATTCTTCACTCGTAACTCCAAAGTCTAATTTGGCTACAAAAATACTTGTCATAATCTAAAAAATAGCATCGGAATCCCGAATTTATTAATGTTTAAAAGTTAAATATTATAAATATATGATACGAAAATAAACAATTTTTATATACAACGTAATTATAGATATATTTTTTTAATTAAAAATAAAAAAATATATCAAATTACCTGAAAAGGTTGACGATGCAGCAAAGATCTGCTCAATGTTAGTTCGTCTGCGTATTGAAGTTCAGAGCCTACCGAAACTCCTCTTGATAATGAGGTGACTTCTATAGAAAAAGGGACGATTTTTTTATATAAATAATAGTTAGTTGTATCTCCTTCCATGGTTGCACTCAAAGCGAAAATGATTTCATTTATACTTTCCGTTTTTAGTCTTTCAATTAAAGGTAATATATTCAAATCACTTGGCCCGACACCATCCATAGGAGAAATTATACCTCCTAACACATGATAAACACCAAGATAAGATTCGGTAGCTTCAATAGCTAAAATATCTCTAATATCCTCAACAATACAGATTTGCGACTTATTTCTTCTTGGATTCAAACAAATTGTGCACATTTCTAAATCGGAAACATTACCACAACAAGAGCATTTTTTAACATTTTTCTTCATGCTAATAAAAGCATTCGCAAAACGCTCAATTTCTTCTTCGGATCTATTTAATAAATTCAAAACCAATCGCAAGGCTGTCCTCTTACCAATACCTGGCAAAGATGATAATTGATCAACAGACTCTTCTATATATTTTGATGGAATATTCATATTACAAATGTACGAAAACCTATAAATGATAAAGACATAATTAATATCAGTTTTTTTATCATTTTTAAACTTTTAAATGTTAAATCAAATTTATTATTTTTGCCAAATATGACAACTGATAAAATAGCTTTTGATTTTTTAGGACTTCATTTATTAGAGCCAATGGCATTAATAACTAATTGGATGATGTCAGTTTTTAGTATCTATGCATTTTCTAATTTGAAATTATCAAAAAATGAAGATGTTAGATATTGGAAAAAATTTTTCTTCTGGTTTGCGGTAAGTACTTTTTTTGGAGGATTAGGTCATCTATTTTTTAATTATTTCGGTATTCAAGGGAAATTCCCAAATTGGATTTCAGGTATATTATCTGGATATTATGCAGGGAAAGCAATTATCGTCAATTTAAATGATAAGTTACTTCAGAAGAAGTATGAATTGTTTTTAATTTTAAAAGGTTCTTCATTACTATTAGCATCAATTGCAACCAAAAAATTCGTTTTTGTAGCAGTTGATGCTATAATTACTTATCTTATATTTTGTGGATTTGTTGCCTATTCACTTTACAAGAAAGGTTTTGTAGAATTAAAATATATGATTTTTGGAGTTCTTGTATGTGTTCCTTCAATTTTCATTTTCTTTTTTAAAATAAACCCACACACTTGGCTTAATAAAGATGATTTAAGTCATTTATTGATGTTGAGTTGTATTGTTTTTTTCTTTATCGGAGCAAAAAAACGCTCTGAAATTAAAAGTTTAAATAATTAATTTGATTTTCATACTTGATAGAATGTCAAATTTTATTTGATCATCTTCATTCTTCATCACTAAGAATTCTTAATATTGTACTATGGCTAATAAAGAAGTTAATATACGTAATAAACGAGCTCGTTTTGAATATCTCTTATTTGATATTTATACTGCGGGTATGCAATTACGTGGAACTGAAATTAAGAGTATTAGAGATAGTAAGGCTAGTATTCTTGAGGCATTTTGTATTTTTTTGAATGGCGAAGTTTGGATTAGAAATATGTCAATTACTGAATATGAAAATGGTTCATTTTACAATCATAAACCAAAATCTGATCGAAAATTACTTCTTAACAAAAAAGAGATTAATAAAATTGAGCGTTTTTTAAAAGTTAAAGGAAATACATTGGTTCCTCTAAAATTATATTTAAGTGAAAAAGGTTGGGCAAAAATTGATATTGCTTGTGCTCAGGGTAAGAAAACCCACGATAAAAGAAACGATTTGAAAGAAAAAGACGATAAACGTGATATGGATCGAATTAAAAAGATTAAATCATAATAATTAGTTTGATATAAGTTCCTTCGTTTTTATTCGATTAATTTTACCTGATTCTGTTCGGATAAATTCCTTTAAAAAATAAATTTCTTTAGGATTTTCATAAGGTAATAATTGGCTTTTCAGATCATTTTTATTAACTAATAATTCATTACTAGATTCTACAAAAAGCACTACTTTTTGACCTAATTTCTCATCTGTAATGCCAATTATAAAAAAAGGAACACTTAACAAATGATTTATTTTTTTTTCTACGAGTTCAGGTTGAATTTTTATGCCTCCTGAATTTATAATGAAATCAGCTCTCCCTTTCCATTTAAACCTTTCACTATCAATTAGTTCAATAGAATCATTTGTTTTTAATTTTCCGGCATCTAGTAACGGAGAATGAACAACAAGGCATTCGTTTTCCTTTGTGAAATATGTTTCACCTAAAGCTGTGAAAAAATCTTCAGTAATAATTCCAACTTTACGCATTGCAATATGAGAAATAGTCTCCGTCATTCCAAAAGTATGGTAAACTGTTAAGCCAGCATCTTTTATTTTTCTAGATAATGTTTCAGAAATTTCAGCACCTCCAATTATAATATTTCTACATTGATGTAATTTTTCAGGACATAGCTCCAATGTAGTTAGTAATTGAATTGGGACCATTGCTATGAATTCAATTTGAGAATCTAAATTATTGATTGGGTTAGAGTTAATTAGTGTTACCGAAAGTTTTAATTCTAGCACTATCGCTCTCACAATCATCATTTTTCCGGCTATAGTAAGAGGAGATAGACATAAAACTGCAGTATCACCTTTCTTTAATTTTAAGAATTCGCCAGTCATTCTGGCAGATTCCTTCATTTTAGTTTTTTTAATACGAATACACTTTGGTTTACCTGTAGAGCCAGATGTGTAGGTTTCAATGTACTCTTTTGTGTCATACCAAGAGGTTAAAAAATCATCAATCTGTTTCTTTAATTCAAGGTTATTATTAATATATATAATATCGATCGACTTCAATTCTATTTATTTTGAATATAAAGTAAAGTTAGCTACTTTTATAGAATGAATTCTAATTACTATATTTTAATATAAAATTTTAACAGATGCTTAATATGCGCAATTTAATAGGAATATTTTTATTTTCAATCTTATCATTAGGACTTACTATTAAAAAAAATAGTTTGAAATCTACTAATAATGAAGGAATAAAATTTAAACACATTTCACTGAATGAAGCAAAAATTGAAGCGAATAAAACAAAAAAAATAATTTTTATAGATGCTTATACCTCTTGGTGTGGACCTTGTAAAAAAATGGCCGCTACTTCTTTTCAAGACCCTAAAGTTTCTGAAATTTATAATAGTAAATTCATTAATCTAAAAGTTGACATGGAAAAAGATGCTGACGGAATTGAAATTGCTAAAATGTATAAAGTTCAAGCGTATCCTACATTGCTATATATAGATGGAGATGGTAAATTAATAAAGTCTATAGTAGGTTTTCAAACAGCTGATCGATTAATTTCTATTGCAAGTTCAATCGAATAATTTAAAATATAACAACGATCATCAATCTTGCTTATTATTTAATAAGTCTTTTTTAGACTTTTTTTATTAGGTTTGCACTAGAGGTTCTTTCACGAAGTTGATATAGTAACCTTATCTCGAAAGAGAGCCCATGCAGATTATTCTTGAAGCAATAATTATGACCCTAAGGGAAGTCTTTGTTAATTAATGGCGGGCCACAACTTTCTTAGAAAGTATAGGATTTTTCCTAACAGTGGATTACAGCGATTATCGGTTACCCTAAACGTGTTTTCTGGCTTCAGAAAACCCAACTGCATGGGTCTTTTTTCTATTTATTCTGTTACTTTTGTAAAAAAATATAATAATGAGGTTGGTTACTGAAGTCCCACATTCACGATATAAAATTCAAATTTTCAATTATAACTCTAAATTCATTGTTAAAATTGAGTTAGATCAATTTGAACAGGTTTATAAAATTGGTGAAACGGATGTTAATGGAGTAGAGGAAGTTGTGAAAATGGTAAATGAATCTTTACTTAAAAATAGCTTAACTCGTTTTATTGAAATGAGGTCTGATTGGGGAAATGCATTTAAAGAAATTAATAATTAGTAAATAAAAATCAATGTTAAAAATAGCTTTTATTGGAATTACAGCAATTGGCTTATCAGTTGCTTCATGTGGTGGTGAAAAAAAAGAAAAAATTGAAAACACAACACCTAAAGTACAAGTTCAGAAAATCGGAGAATTAAAAATCGCATACTATGACCAAGATAGTATGAAAGCTAATTTTACATATTATAAAGAACAAGATGCTATAGTAACTAAAAAACAATTAGCCTTTCAAGGAATAATTGAAGGTAAAAGAAAAGCAATGGAGACCTATTATAATAACTTTATGAAGCGTGCTCAAAACAATGAATTATCTCAAGTTGAAAGTGAAGGTTATCAAAGAAATCTTCAAAATCAAGAAGCTGAAATGATGCAATACCAAGAAAGAGAAGCTGCTAAATTAGAAAAAGAAACTTTAGAGAAACTAGAAGCTGTTGGTAATAAAATAGAACAGTTTAGTAAAGCTTATTGTGAGGAAAATGGAATTGACATATTATTGATTTATGCAAAAGGTGGTCAATTCAATTATATCAACCCAACTATGAATGTAACAAAAGAATTTACTGCTTACTTGAATCAAAAACAAAAATCGATTCAAAAAGACTTGAATAAAAAATAAAAAAAAATGCTAATAGCTCAACAAAAATTAAAAGAAAATATTGCGGAATATATCTTGTATATGTATCAAATTGAAGATGTTATAAGAGCTTATCAATTTGATTTAGATTTGATTTTAGAAAATTATGTAAAACCTCAACTTCCTGATAATTCATTTTTATCAAGTTATACGAAATGGTACACCAACTTGATTAACAATATGAAATCGCAGAAAATTGAAAAATCAGGCCATCTCTATGAGATTAATGAAGTGATGATTGAAATATCTTATCTTCATACAACTTTGCTAAACATTGTTAAAGATGAAAAATACAAGACGCTTTTTGAATCTTCATTACCTAATATTGAGGACTTTAAAGAGAAATCAAATTTAAAAGATAAAAATCCTATCGAAATTGCTTTTCATGCATTGTATATGAAATTACTACTGAGATTGCAAAAAAAGGAAATCAGTGCAGAATCTGAAGAGGCTTTTGATACTATGAGGGTATTATTAGCTTATATAGCAAGAGCATATAATCAGATGAAAAATGGAAGTATGGATTTTGTAAACAACTAAATTATTATGGGAGAAAATGATTTCTATCCTGAAAAACCAGAACTAATTGAAAAAGTTTCTAAAAAAAACACAAGAAATACTATATTTTCATTACTTCTTTTTATTATAACTTTTAGTATGATAGGTTCGAGCGATTATACTTTTATTTTCTACCTCGTTTCGGTTTTAGTTATTCATGAATTAGGACATTTTTTATTCATGAAAAAGTTTGGATATACGAATGTGAAAATGCTTTTTATTCCATTAATGGGTGCTTTCGTAGAAGGTAAAAAGGAAGAATACCATCAAAAAGAAAGTTTAATTGTCTTATTGGCTGGTCCTATTCCAGGAATTATTTTAGGTTTATTTTTACTCTATTTTGGTGTTGAATGGAAGCTTGAATGGATGAATGATTTAGCTTTTTTATTCTTATTTCTAAATATATTAAATCTCTTGCCATTAGATCCTTTAGATGGAGGTCAAATTTTAAAATTATTAATTAATAAAAGTCCTGAATTGTTCCAATTAATTTTCTCTTTTATTTCTTCATTAATAATGATTGGTATTGGTTGGTATTATGAATTATGGCTTTTAGTTATTTTTGGTTTTATTATGGGTTTAAGAGTTAGAACTGTTCAAAAAAATTATCTTATACATAAAGAATTAAATAAAGAGAAAATTGACTACAACACTAACTACAAACATCTTACGAATAAAGATTTCGCGAAAATAAAGCAGTTTGTTTTAGACTTTACACCAGCTCTTCGAAAATATATGGGACAAATTGATGATGAAACATTAAATCCAATAATTGCTGATCAAGTTAACAATATACTAGTAACACCTTTGAAAAAAAATGCATCCTTATTATTTAAAACAATAGTTTTAATCATTTGGTTATCAGCATTTATATCACCATTTATTCTAATTAATCATTTAGGGTTTTTAAAATTTTAAAAATTGAGATAATCTCTTGGTTGTTTCGTGGTATAAAAGAAATTTAAAACAATACAGATGAAATTTAATATAGGTGAAAAGGTAGGATTCTTATATGAAATTGGAGGTGGTAATATTACATCTTTCAAGGATAATATATATTCAGTGGAAGATGAATCAGGATTTGACAGAACTTTCCAAGAGAATGAATTAGTAAAATTACATGGCTCTGATTATAAATTGTCAGATTCAATTGATTTACAAATGAATGAAGACGAAACTCTTTCTATTCCTTTACATTATGAGCATAAAGAAGTCCTAACTGGATCAAAACGTGCAGTTGACGTTTGGGAAATTGATTTACACATTGAAGAAATTGTAGAAAGTCATTTAGGACTTAGCAATTTTCAGATACTTACGAAACAAATAAATGAATTTAAATCGTTTTACAAAAAAGCAAAAGCAAAACACATTCAAAAAATTGTAATAATTCATGGAGTAGGTGAAGGTGTTTTGAAAGAGGAAATAAGATCTTATTTATCTAAGCAGGAGGGGCTTGAATATTTCGATTCAGATTTTAGAGAATATGGGAAAGGAGCGACAACAGTAGAAATTCATTATAATTATAAATGATTTTATTTAGTACTGTTTTTCACTTTTTTATTCAATCTAATTCCAGCAACTAATTTTAAAGAATAAAAACTCTGCCTAAATACCAAATTATTGAATCTTATAGATTTATTATCAAAATCTGTTACAAAAAATAAAAAATAACTCGGAGAAGAGTAACCCGCAACCAAACGAACGTCATACCTTGGGGCTAAACCAATAAAACCTCTAGATGCTCCATTTATATTGTAATATTTGTTTTGAATAACAGCTCCAAAACCGAGTAAACCTGAAATTTGCCAGTTATTTTTTCGGTTTGCATAGGCATAGCCAGGTATAACTCCAAAGTCAACAGCAGAAAAATTAGTTGATAAAGTTTTACTATTATTAGTGTCAACCATCTGTTTGGGAATTAAACTATTACTACCATTGTTAACCCCGTAAACATTAAACGAACTTTTAAAATACCAAGTCTTAACTTCTTTTAAAAAATGCCCTGTTTTACCCATAACAGCATCCATTTTGAAATGATCATTTTTAAAATACCAGGTATTTACCGAAAAACCATAAGAAATAGTTTTTGAACGAATTTCATTTGGTTTTGAATCATTTAAGGATTCATTCCATTTGTATGCATTTTTAATAACATAGCCAGATACATTTCTATACTCAACATCCGAATAATAATTTTTATGAGTGAAACTAAATCCTAACGATCCGTAATTTGTTTTCCCAAATTTATCTATTGGTTTCGCATTTTCACCAATTGCAAAAGATAAACGAAGAGATAACCATTTATAAGAAACACCTAAACCAATTAAATTTTTATAATTATTTCTATATTTAAGTTTATCAATTCCGTTATTAAATTTATAATTAAATGAAAATGGTGCCGTATTAAAACCAAAATCAGAATACCAAACTGCACTCTTGTTATATGATTCATAAGGTAATGTATCTTTTTGAGAATAAGAATTAAAGCCTAAAAAGATAGTTATTAAAAAATGAAAAATATTTCTTGAAAATGAGCTCATAAACTACTTTTTAATCCCTTCTAAATTAAGTATAAATGAATATTCTTTAGCTAATTCTATTCGTTCACTTGTTCGACCAGATCCTCCACCATGTCCTGCATCCATATTACAATCGAATAACAAAGGTAAATTATTTGTTTTAAAACTTCTGATTTTCGCAACCCATTTTAAAGGTTCCCAATATTGCACTTGTGAATCATGATACCCAGTTGTTATATACATAGAAGGGTAGTCCATTTTTTTTACATTATCGTAAGGAGAATAACTCAACATATACCAATAATATTCCTCATCGTTTGGATTTCCCCATTCTTCATATTCTCCAACTGTCAAGGGAATTGATTCATCTAACATTGTTGTAACCACATCCACAAAAGGAACTTGTGCAATCACTCCTTTCCAGAGGTAAGGAGCTAAATTAGTTACAGCTCCCATTAATAATCCTCCTGCACTACCTCCCTTTATATAGATTCTATCTTTATCACAATAACCCTTCATTCCTAGATATTCAGCGGAATTTATAAAATCAGTAAATGTATTTCGCTTTTTTAAAAATTTACCATTTTCATACCAATCTTCACCAAGGTATTTTTCACCTCTAATATGAGAAATTGCATAAACAAAACCTCTATCCAATAAACTTATTCGAATAGGATTAAACACATCTGGAATTGTTATTCCGTAAGAACCATATCCATAAAGTAATAAAGGAGCATCTTTTAAAATGGTATCTCTTTTATAAACTAAAGAAATTGGAATTTTTGTCCCATCATTTGCGGTAGCCCAAATTCTTTCCGATTTATAATCTTCACTTTTAAAGTTTTTATCTAATAATTCCTTTTTAAAAAATACTTCACGTTTTTGATTAATTAAGTTATACTTGAAAATAGTTGAAGGAGTAGTTAATGAATTATAAGAGAAGTAGATGTGGTTTTCTAAATAATCATCATTTATTGTTAACGCTAAATTATATGTTTCTTCTTCAAAATTTATAAAGTTTTCTTTTTTACTTTTAATGTCGAGAATTCTTATTTTTTGTAAACCATTAATTCTTTCTTCTGTTAAAATATATTTTTGAAGTATCAATATGTTTTCTAGCAATATAGATGAATTATGTTTAATGATTACTTCACATTCATCAATCGATATTGGAAATGATTTTGTAAAAACTAATTTATTATTCTTTGCTTTATTGTTAGTAAGTATATAAAAACCTTTTTCATGATGTTCAATAGAATAAATATGACCATTTTTTCTAGGTAAAAACACTTTAGGTATTTCGGTAATAGAATCAGCATCAATTAAATGTATTTCAGAAGTTGTAGAGCTTTGACTGTGAATTTCAATATACTTATTCGTAATAGATTTTCCGATTCCAACAGAAAAGCGTTCATCCTTCTCTTCAAAAATTAAAATGTCATTTTTTTGTAGTGTTCCTAATTCATGTTTAAAAACTTGAAATTCTCTTAATGTTTCAGGATCTTTTTTAACATAAAAGATTGAATTATTATCATTAGCCCAAACAATTGATCCGTCAGTTTCTAAAATTTGATCCTCTAAATATTTTTGAGTTTTATTTTCTAAAATGCTAATTGTGTATTTTCTACGCCCGGTAAAATCTTCACTTATTGCAAGTAATTTATTATCTAGTGAAGGACTCCAGTCTTCTAAAGAATAAAAGTTTTTCCCCTCAGCTCTTATATTTTCGTCAAAAAATAGAATTTCATTATCACCTTCTAACTTATATATTTGGTTATAATCTTTTCCTTTTAAACTTCTTTCTTGATAAAATATTGAATTTAGTTTGAATGGGGAATTAACATCATTCGGATTTATTCTTGCTTCAAATTCATCCAATAAAATATTTTTTAGAGGTTTTAATTCTTTAAAGTAATTTTTAGTGTATTTGTTTTCTTTTGATATATATTTTAAAACATCTTTCGAATCTCTTTCATTCATCCAAAAAAAAGGATCGTTTCTACTATGATTATGAGTAATTAATTCAGTATTTTCTATCTTACAAGTTGGTTCATTTTTCATATTTCAATTTATTTATGAATTGTTATGCATTTTCAATATTTTGCATTTCAAATAATTAAGTGTAAATTTAAAAGTAAAATAGTTATTTTTAATGATTGTTATAATAATCTTGTAGTGTTCTTTATTATTTCTTGTTTAAATTTGTATTATTAGATTACTATGATGAAAAAAATATATTCCTTTTTATTAAATACGCTTCCAAGACCACTTTTAATTAAGCTTAGTTATCCGTTTAAAAAAATAGCTCCAATATTATATAAAGGTGATAATGTTGAATGCCCTGTTTGTGAAAAATCATTCCGTAAATTTTTATCTTATGGTTCAAGTGTTGCAAATCGTGAAAATGTATTATGTCCATTTGATCTAACTCTAGAGCGACATAGACTAATGTGGTTATATTTAAAAGATCATTCTAATTTTTTAACTGCTGAAAAACTAAATGTTTTACATATTGCACCTGAACAATGCTTTCATCAACGATTTAAAAATCAAAAAAATTTAAATTATTTAACTGGGGATTTAGTTTCTCCTATTGCCGACATTCATTTTGATTTGCATTCTATTCCATTAGAAGAAAATCGTTTTGATGTTGTTTTTTGTAATCATGTTCTTGAACACGTTGAAGATGCTTTACAATGTATGAAAGAATTATACCGAGTAATGAAGCCAGGAGGATGGGGAATCATGCAAGTTCCTCAAGATTTTTCTAGAGAGGTTACTTATGAAGATGCTTCAATTGTTACCCCAGAAGAACGAGAAAAACATTTTTGGCAATACGACCATGTTCGTTTATTTGGTAAGGATTATCCTGATTGGCTAAAAAGAGCTGGTTTTGATGTTGAAGAATTTATACCTGAAAATCATTATTCTTTGGAACAATACAATAGGTATAGACTTCAAAAAGGTGAAATACTTTATATTGTAAGAAAAAAATAGTCCTGCCTATTTATTTTTTAATTAAGTGACATATACTAAAACAATATTTTATTTCGTTTAATGTGTAACGAAATATGTATGTATCGTTATTGCTATTGTAAAGTTTAAAATCTTTACATAATTCTAGAAACTAAATATTCAAGGCCATGTCTATTAATTCTTTGTATCACAAGACTAGCGTTAGACTCGATGAAGAACAGAGTTGTATAAACCTTGCAAAAAAAGATCCTGCTTTTTTTGGCCCTTTGTATAAAGAGTACCATGAACAAATATTCAGATATATCTATCAAAGAATGGATGATGAGGAATTAGCTTTTGATGTAACCTCTCAGGTTTTTATGAAAGCATTGAATAATATTCATAAATATGAATTTAGGGGAGTTCCCTTCTCATCATGGTTGTACAGAATTGCAAAAAGTGAATTATATCAAGCTTTTAGAGACAAAAAAGCAGAAAGAATGGTCAATGTTGATACTATTAATTTAATAAATGTAGCTGAAGAACTAGAAGAAGATTTTAGTGAAGCAAATAAGGTGCTTATTTATAAGTGCTTATCCCTTTTAAAAGAAAAGGATATTCAATTAATTGAAATGCGTTTTTTTGAAAAAAGAAATTTTAAGGAAATTGGCGAAATTTTAAATATGACAGAAAATAATGCTAAAGTAAAAACATTTAGAGCAATAGAAAAATTAAAACAACAATTTGCAAATAAACAAACTAGGTTATGAAAAAGTTAAAAATAAACTTGGATCGTCCTTATTTGAACTCAGAAAAAATAGAGTCAAAACAAAATTTCAACGAAGTTTTGAATGGTTCCGAGAAATTAAAAAAACCAATATGGAAAAAACCATGGTTTTATGGGCCAATTGGAGTCGCCTCGATTCTATTTTTAATTACAATAGGAGTAGATAAAGAAATTTCAAATTCTAATATTAATTTAAATGATAAAACAATTACTTTAAATAATCAAAATACACTTCCTGAAGATACAAAATGTATTCATAAGCCTCTAGAAAATTTAGAATATAAATTCCAAACTTTTTCTATAAATACAGAACTTAAACAAATTATAAAACTCTCCTCTGGAACAGAGATTACAATCCCTCAAGGAAGTTTAAATAGTAATTCATCTGAAAAAATAGAAATCAAAATACGTGAATTTGAAACAAAAATAGAATCATTTATTGCGGGTATTCCAATGGATTACAAAGAAAATTTTTCGTTTGAATCTGCTGGAATGATAGAAATTCGAGGAACTAGAGATGGGGAAGAAGTAGTAATATCTCCATCAAAACCACTAAAAATTTCAATGGTATTATCTAAAAATCCTAGAAACTTTTATTTTTGGAAATTAGATGAATCAAAAAAAGAATGGAGTAATTACCCTTCAAAATTTAAAAAAGTTGAAGCCCATCTAGTTGAAAATTCAGAGCTTCCAACTTATACTAAAATTGAAAAACAATTAAATGGAACTCAAAATCTATTAAAGGAAAACAATCGAAAAATTCAAGAATTAGTTGAACCAAATCTAATTTCATATAATTTACCTGTCAAAGAAAATCAACATTTCGATTTGGATTTTAACACAAAAGAATTTCCAGAATTAGAAAGATTCAAAGGAATGGAATTTGAAGTAATTTCTGATAAAGTAGCCTATGATAAATCTTTTACAAAAAAGACGTGGAGTAGTGTTGAATTAATAAAAGAAAATGACAATTATTTTGCCGTTTTTTCATCTAAAGAAGATAAATTTAAAATTGCCGTTAGACCAGTTTTAAATGGAAAAGGAAAAGATTTAGCAGAATTGGAGTTTTCAAAATCTTATGAATTTTATAATAAGACAAAAAATGAGTTAGAAAATGAACTAAAATCATTAACAATAAAACTGAATCTACAACAGTTAAAATATAATGAAATCTTAAAAGTTATAGATCAAGGATATATGAATGGAGTTGATAATAAAATAAATTCATCACAAATTTCTGTAAAAGAGAATTTTAAAGTTGAATTCACAATTTCAACTTTTGGCGTTTATAATTGTGATAAACAAATCTCTTATCCTAGACCAATTGATAATGAAATTATTTTTAGATATAATAATTTAAATCCCGTTGAAATTATTAGAGCTTTTGTTTTTGACGAAAAAAATGATACTCGTTATTCCTTTGGGGCAATTAAAAGCCATAGAATAAGTGACTTGGGCTGTTTTGATGAACATGTAAACACTTTATTAGTTATTGATCGTGAAGGAAGATTAGGATATGTTTTAAATTTTAATTCTTCAAAAATTAATAACGGTATTTTAAAAATAAATTTATTAGATAAAAAAGATCAAAAACTTGAAATATTAGCGAAATTAATACAGAAAACTTCAATTGAATCGTAATATTTAAAACTTTATTTTATTCAATGTTGAAAGATTAATTCAATTACAATCTTTATTAAAATGATAAAAATTAACCTAAAAATTAAAATATTAATCTGTTTATTGATAATTTGTTGTTCTGTTTTTTCTCAAGAAAAAGAAACAGTAATCATAAAAAAAACTGATTTATCTCTTTATCAAGGTATTCTAGCAGAAACTAAATCATGGTATTTATTGGTAGATTCAGATTACAATTATTATTTAGCCAATATTGATAAACCAAGTGATGAAGTTTATGATTGGTTTCTAAGGTTTAAGGATAGTCAAAACATCTATAAGTCAAATGCCTTAACTAACAGTGATTCAATTAAAAAAGGGAGTAATCAATTATCTACTATTCATTTTAAAAAGGAAAATGAACCTTCGGAAACAATGAGTTTCTATATTGAAAAGCCTAATAAAGATTCAATAATTTTAATATCAATTTTAGATAATACTATTTTCAAATTTCAATTATTAGAATAATTTTTATGATTTTTATGATTTATAAATGATTAAATAGTTCATTTATAACTATGTTTATTAGATATTTTTCTTTATTTTCGTGACCTAAAGAATGGTTTAGGCTAGTTCAATTGTTGTAGTATGAGATATATTTTAAGTATTTTAATTTTTTATTTTGTTTCGACTTTTTCAATTAGTCAGCAAAATTCAGTTTTGAATTTCAGTAGTAGTTTACGTTTTAATCAAAATAAAAGTAAAGTATTTGAAATGCCTTCAAATCAATTTTTGGTTCAAAGAAAAAATATTTTAAATACTGTTCTAGATGAAAGTCCTTATGACGTTTTTAGTGTAAACGGTTCTAAATTCAATAATCAAAAAAACTGGACAAATAACAGAAAAGAATTTCGCTTTAGTATTGGTGCGACTCAATTTTTAGGAGATTTAGGAGGGAAAGATCAAGTTGGAACCGATTATAGCTTGAAAGATTTGGATTTAAAATCAACTAATTTAATGGGGATGTTTGGTTATCGTTACAGATTTTCTTCCAAGTTTGCTACAACAACCTCTCTTACTCTTGGAATGTTAAGAGGTGATGATGCATTAACGACTGAGAAGTATAGAAAGGCTCGTAATTTAAGATTCAGAGCCCCAATTCTTGAGCTAACTCAACGAATTGACTTCATGTTATATACCTATGAAAAAGTTGGTAAACGTTATAATATTAGAGGGATTAAAGGTTTTAAAAATAGAAATGAGCAAATTTATATTTTTGCAGGTATAGGTTTGGTTGGTTTTATGCCTGAAGGTTTGTATGAAGGTAAATGGTATAACTTAAGACCTTTATCGACGGAAGGACAAGGGTTGTTAGGTGGTACTAAAAAAACATTACCGGTTACTGTAACTATTCCTGTTGGATTAGGTTTTAGAGTTGGTATTAGTCGTGAGTGGCGAATAGGTGTAGAGACTTCTTACATGAAAACCTTTTCTGATTATATAGACGATGTTCATGGTGTCTATTACGATAAAGGATTGCTAGGTTCTCAAAAAGGTCCTTTAGCTGTAGCATTATCAGATAGAAGTGATTTCAATAATCCTGATCAACATAATTGGTTTGTTGGAGGTCAGCAAAGGGGAGATAAACAAAAAGATACCTACTTTTTTGTGAATATTGTTTTAACTAGAAATATTACATATCGTAATTACACTAAAGTTCATAAACGTTATAAATTATCAAAAGGTAAATACAAATTCTAAGGATTTAATATTTATAAAAACGAGGTGGCTAAGTCACCTCGTTTTGCATTTAAGCTTTAAAAAAAATATCTTATGTATAAAATAATTCGATCTATCTTATTTTTATTTAATCCTGAAAAAGTTCATTATTTTTCAGCTTCTGTTATACATCAACTTTTGAAAATACCTGGAATGAAATTTATTTGGAATAAATTGTTTTTAGTAGATAATCCTAAATTATCAAAAAAAGTTTTTGGTCTCACTTTCAAAAATCCAGTTGGGCTTGCCGCAGGTTTCGATAAAAATGCTTCAATGTATAATGATTTAGCATATTGTGGATTTGGATTTATTGAAATCGGAACAGTTACACCAAAAGGTCAATCAGGGAATGAAAAACCAAGATTATTTCGTCTAAAAGAAGATGGAGGAATAATAAATAGAATGGGCTTTAATAACGATGGTGTAGATATTGCAATTGAAAATCTAAAAAAAAATAATACTTCGATTATTATTGGGGGCAATATTGGTAAAAATAAAATCACACCAAATGAAAATGCAACTGACGATTACATTTATTCCTTTAATAAATTATTTGAATATGTTGATTATTTTGCAGTGAACGTTTCATCACCTAATACTCCTAATTTAAGGGAGTTACAAGAGAAAGAGCCTTTGAAAAAATTATTGATTTCAATCCAAAATCAAAATAGTTTAAAATCGAATCCAAAACCAATTTTATTGAAAATTGCTCCAGATTTAACAAACGAACAATTGGATGATATTATTGAAATTGTAGAAGAAATTAAGTTAGATGGGGTAATAGCAACAAATACAACTATCTCAAGAGAAAATCTAAAAACAAATAAAGTTACAATTGATGAAATCGGGGCAGGTGGACTTTCAGGTAAGCCCGTTAAAAACAGATCTACAGAAGTTATTAGGTACCTTTCAACTAAATCAAACAAGTCATTTCCAATAATTGGAGTAGGAGGTATTCATTCAGCGGAAGATGCTTTAGAAAAAATTGAAGCTGGGGCAGATTTAATACAACTCTATACAGGTTTTATTTATGAAGGACCAAGTCTTGTTAAAAAAATTAATGAAGCTATTTTAAAAAACTTACAATAAATTCATATGGTAAATGATGTTAAAATAATTGAATGTCCTAGAGATGCTATGCAAGGACTTCATAATTTCATTCCCACAGAAACTAAAATATCATATATTAATGCATTATTGAAATGTGGATTTGACACAATTGACTTTGGAAGTTTTGTATCACCTAAAGCTATACCTCAATTAAGAGATACAGCTGAAGTTTTAAATAAATTAGAATTAATTAACTCTACTAAATTATTAGCAATTATTGCTAATGAAAGAGGTGCTATTGATGCTTGTAATTTTGAAGAAATAAATTATTTAGGTTTTCCTTTTTCTGTTTCAGAATCATTTCAACAACGAAATACAAATTCTTCAATTTCAGAATCTCTCAATAGAGTAGAGGCAATTCAAAAACTTACCGTTGTAAATAATAAGGAACTTGTCCTTTATTTATCAATGGGGTTTGGTAATCCATACGGGGATGAATGGAATGCTGATATTGTGATTAAATGGTGTGAATTATTATATTCAAAATTTGATATTAAAATTCAAGCTCTATCTGATACCATTGGAATCGCTACTCCCCAATCGATAGAGTATTTATTTAAAGCTTTAATTCCATCTTTACCCAAGGTAGAATTTGGAGCTCATTTACATACAGCACCAGAAAATGCTAAAGGAATAATTGAATCAGCCTACAGTGCTGGTTGTAGAAGATTTGATGGTGCAATTAAAGGTTTTGGTGGTTGTCCAATGGCTTCAAATGAATTAACAGGTAATATGCCTACAGAAATAATGATAGAATGGTTTCATCAAAATAATATCAAATCAGGTATAGACACAATTTATTTTAATACTGCTATTTCGAAAGCATTAAAAGTTTTCCCAAATTAAAATAATACTTGTGAAATAGCCACGATTAGAAACACAAATAATATTGAAGATCAAAAAGGAGTATTACGTATAACTATTTAAAAACAAATTATTTACATATGAAAAAATATTTTAGTTTATTATTAATAATCTTTCTTTTATCATGTTCTTCAGATTCAACTTCTGATAAACATTCAACTAATAATAATACTTCAGATGAAAAAGTTGATTTAATTACAAATATTGAAACACTATTTGATAAAGATGAATTTGATAACCCAAAAATAGTAGAATTATTAAAAGAATTAAAAGTTTGTTCAGATAAAAATAAAGGTGTTGATGATTATATGAATCCTTCATGTTCACCTCGTTTTTTTTCAATATTACCTTTTATTGAAAATACACCAATTGAAAATGCTTTTTTAATTCAAATAAAATCAAAAACTAACGGATTTCCATTAAGAAGATTATTAGTATTCATAAGAGAAAGAGGAGTGCTTATAAAAGTAAATGGTTTCGTAGCTAATTTAATAGGTTCGAAAAAATCAGCATCGAAACACGATGATCTTATTCTACGTTTTAATGATAAAGATCAAGGTCAAGATGTTTTTTACAATTGTGTATTTAAATGGGATGGGAATTCTTATAAGTACAATTCAGTGGAGGCAATAGAAGGAGCCGATTGGGGAGGACCTGTAAGAGCCGAATTGAAAGACTCAATATCTCTAGAAGTTGAAAAAGATATTATTAATAATAAAATGATTTTTTAGATATTATCTATTTATGAACCTTTATAATTAATTTGTTAAAGACATTAGAATTTCTTTGTATTCTTGATAAAATAAATCGAATTTAACCAATTTATTTTTAAGAAATATATAAATCGACTCTCTATGTTCAGCTTTGTAAAAATTTATAGTAGTGTCTTCCCAAATAATTCTTGAGATATATTGTTTATTTAAATAATAAAAGTTTTCATCCCAAATAGGAGAGGAGCTTGTAATTTCTTCTAGAACCATCTTTAATTCAGTCATCTGCTCCCAAATTAAAGCTCTAATTTCGTCATCTTTATTCTGTATATCTAAACATAAACGCGCACCTTTTGAATCAACTTCTAAACGTATATAAATTGATTTAACATCAGATGGATAATTTATCCAATTAATTTTTCTACCGTTTGAAGATCTTGTTTTAGACATATATTCATTAAAACCATTCCAAAATGAGTAATTAAGCTGACGTGATTCTTCTTTTGAAAACATTTTACAGTATGTTATTGATTTTTAATTTTTTAGATTTTATTTAAATACTTTTTTTTGATACTAACAAACTATTATTACCTAATTTATTAATCTTTCTATCTACTTTAACATTTTTTAGTTTTTTTTTACAAAATACTA
>CANCQX010000039.1 GCA_947380375.1 Flavobacteriales bacterium | reverse complement strand
TTTTGATCTTTTTGCACTTTAAACTGCTGCCCTGCTATCTCTACAATTGCGTACATATAGCTGTTATTAAATTACTAATTAATCCGAAAATCGGAAAACAAAGATAGGATTTTTATTTATAAAACATAAGTTGTTAACAATTATTTTTTTATTTTTAATTATCTGTATTTTAAAAATTGCAGCTAACATCAGACGGACCTCTTTTGAGGAGAATTATTGTCTAAACTTTCTTCCCAAATAAAACATTCCAATAATTTGCAATAAACACACCTAATAAAACAATTGTCATCGCTCCAATTTGCTGGATGTTTATTTTCTCCCCAATTGATACACCTATTAATACAGCAACTATTGGAATAAAATAGGTGACGCTACTCGCGAATAATGCTGAGGAATTTGAAATTAACTTATTAAAAAGTAAAACAGCGAAAGCGGTACCAATAACACTTAATAATGTAATATAACCTAAGCCTTCTATAGAGTGAGAATTAAATCGAATTGTATTTATGGTATCCTGTTGAAAAAAGGAAATAAGTGACGGAATTAAAACCATTAAGAAAGCTAAAGATGTTATTTCTATTGCTTTGAATTTTTGCAAGGTAAATTTAATAGTTGTTAAGCTTATTGAGTAACATAATGTTGCAACTACAACTGCTAAAATATGAAGCCAAGATCCATTAAGTTTTAAATTTTCTATTGAATTATTTCCAGATATGATTAACGAGACAATACCAATTGACCCTATCCCTAATCCAATAAACTGAATTAATGATAATCTATTTTTAAATACAAGTAATCCTATAATCATTGTAAATATTGGGGTTAAGCTATTTAGCATTCCTGCATAACCTGATGAAACACCTGTTTGTGCATAGGTAAATAAATAGGAGGGGAAAAAATTCCCACTTAATCCAACAATTGTCAATAAAATAACCTCTTTAAAGGTTTGGATTTGTTTTAGACCTTTTAATGCAAATGGCAATAATACTATTCCTGCAATAGTCATTCTCAGCGCAGCAACTTGGTGACTTGAAAAAATTGCTTCGCCATTCATTGTGAACATTCCACGTTTCATCAGAATGAATGAACTCCCCCAAATAACAGCAAGAATTAATAGTAACATCCAATTTTTAGCATCTTTTCCCATTCTGCTAAATTACAAATTTCAAATTAGCATATTGTAAGATTGAGCTGTTTTAGCTAATGTGTCATTATAATCTGTCAATTTTCCAATCTGGAATCTGATAATCTTTTACCTAAATTTTATCAACATCATTTCAAAAACTCCCACAATTTACCACAACCTTATTTTTATTCAAAATCCTTGTAAATACTGAACTATTTTTGATCTTCTTGAAACCTTTTCATTCGTTACTCGTTAGAACTTATCAACAATGTGTTTATTGGTGGTAAAAAGTGGTAGAAATCTACTATTTTTGCTCGTTATAATGCTATGATAGGACTAGTAGGAGAATTTGAAGTAAAGTTGGACGCGAAAGGGCGTTTCTTATTTCCTTCCGGATTACGGAAGCAACTGTCTCCTGCTGCCCAAGAAAATTTCATGTTGAATAAAGGTTTTGAAGATTGTTTAACGCTTTACCCGATGAATGAATGGGAAAAAATAAGTGCTAAACTTTCTAAAATGAACTTATTCAAACCTAAAAACAGAATGTTTTACAGACTTTTCCACCAAGGAGCAAAAAATGTTTCTTTGGATAATGTCGGTAGAATTCATATTCCTGTGACGCATATGGAACGTGTAGGTTTGGAAAAAGACGCAATGATCATTGCTTACAATGATCGAATTGAAATTTGGGATAAGTCTAAATACTTCGAAATGATCGAAGGAAACATGGCAGATTTCGCTGATTTGGCGGATGAAGTAATGGGTGACTTAGATGACAGCGACGAATAAACAAGAAGAAGAGTACCACGTACCGGTAATGTTGAAACAATGTCTTGATGGATTAGCTATTAATCCAGATGGTATATACGTTGACGTAACTTTTGGTGGTGGTGGTCATTCTCGTGAAATTTTCAAACAACTTTCTTCTAAAGGTCGATTAATCGTTTTTGATCAAGATCCCGATGCTCGTAAAAACGCATGGGAAGCTGATAATTTTCATTTTGTTGCTTCAAACTTCTCTTTTATTTCTAACCATCTTAAAATGATGGGATTTCCAAAAGTCGATGGTATTTTAGCTGATCTTGGAGTTTCTTCTCATCAATTTGATGCTGGTAACAGAGGTTTTTCTATACGTTCGAATGATCCATTGGACATGAGAATGAATCAATCGGGTGATGTTACGGCAAGAACAATTTGTCAAGAATATACAGATCGCGAATTGACTAAAATTTTCCGCGAATTTGGAGAACTTTCAAACGCTTATAAAATTGCTACTACTATCGTAATGGCAAGAGAAAATAAAAAAATTAAAACAACTGGAGATTTAATGACTATTATAGAATCATGTGCTCCTAAATATAAAGAACATAAATTTTTCGCTCAGGTTTTTCAAGCTTTAAGAATTGAAGTGAACAGAGAAATGGATGTTCTGGAACGTTTTTTAAACCAAACAGCTGATGTTTTAGCGCCGGGTGGTAGATTAGTTGTAATGTCATATCATTCTTTAGAAGATCGTTTGGTGAAGAACTATATGAAACGAGGCTCAATTGAAGGTGAAATCAAAAAGGATTTTTACGGGAATGTTTTAAAACCTTTTACAGAGGTTATTAGACATCCTATTGTTCCAGAAGAAGATGAGTTAGAAAAAAATTCACGTGCACGTAGCGCAAAATTGAGAATAGCAGTTCGAAATGATGGATAACGAGTACATAGATAAAGATACGGTTCACGAAGAACAAAAAAAACAGGAACCAAAGAAAGCTAAGAAGAAAGTAGCAGGGAAAAAAAAACGTCCAAATGCTCTAATTCAGATTTTAAATGGTGATTTCTTAACGAAGGAATTTATGTTGAATAATTTAAATTTTATTTTTTTCATCATCTTCCTTTTGTTGATTTTAGTAGGTAAAGGTTATTATGGTAAACAATTATCAAAAGATGCAGACAAAGCTCAAATAGAATTGAATGAATTATCTGCAAATTATATAGAAACAAAAGCAAAATTAGAAGAAGAAACGAGAAGATATAAATTGATAGACAAGTTAAGCTCGAAAGGATTAAATGAAACGGTAAATCCAACAAAAGTGATTCGAATTAAAAAAGAAGATTGATAGAAAAATGGACGATAAAAGAGACATATTAATTAGAACTGTTATAGTCTACATAGGATTTGTAGCTATTCTGATATTGGTTCTATTTAAGACTTTTTCTATTCAATTAGAAGGCCGTACAAACATGCTTTCAGATACGCGAGAAAAAATACCGACCAAAATAATTAATAGAATTCCAAGAAGAGGAGAAATTTTAGATATCAATTATACCCCATTGGTGACTTCGGTTTCATTTTATGAAATTTACATGGATCCAACAGTTATCGATCAAAAAATATTTGATGAACAAATTACGGATTTAGCAAATGGTTTATCAAAACTATTTCCATCAATGCCTTCAAGAGAATGGGAAAATTATATAAGACATCAGAGACAAATTAAAAACAGATTTTTAAAAATTAAAAGTAAAGCAACCAACGAAGAAAGAAGACAATTAAATGCACTTCCAATTTTCAAATTAGGAAGAATGAAAGGTGGATTAATCGACAATCATGTTACTTCAACCCGAAAACGTCCTCATAATGAACTTATGAAAAGAACATTAGGATATTACAAGCCTGCCGAAGGAAATCATCCAGAATTGAGAGTTGGAATTGAAGGAGCCTATAATGAATATTTAGCAGGTGAAGAAGGTGCAGAAATTATACAAAAAATTTCAACTGGATGGAAAAAAACAGGTCAAATTGTAAAAGACGCAGTTGAAGGAGCTGATGTTGTAACCTCAATTGACAAAGAAATTCAAGAAGTTGCTCATTCTGAATTAATTAGTCAATTAAAACTACAAGGTGCGAAAAATGGATGTGTTGTGGTAATGGACGTGAAAACAGGATTTGTAAAAGCAATCGTCAACCTTTCAAGATCAACAAATGGTGAATATTATGAAATATATAACCAAGCAATTGGGACGAGAGAAGTTCCTGGTTCTACATTTAAATTAGCATCATTAATGGCTGGTTTGGAAGACCAAAAATTTAGTATTTATGATATGGTTAATTCGGGCCCTAAATATACTTTTTATGGTAAAACCTTGAATGAGGCTCACGGAGCAAATTATGGTAGAATAAATATTAAAACAGCTTTTGAATTATCTTCAAATGTTATCTCTAAAGTAATAAATGATGCTTATAAAACTGAACCGCAAGAATTTGTAGACCGATTAAAGTCTTTCGGTTTAAGTGAACCTTTGGGCTTAGAGCTAGAAGGAGAAGCAAGTCCTACAATGTATTCACCAGGTTCAAAAAGTTGGTCTGGAATTTCATTAGCATGGATGGCTGTTGGATATGAAGTGCAACAAACACCACTTCAAACTTTAGCATTTTATAATGCAGTTGCGAACAATGGAAAATTTGTAAAACCACAATTTGTAAAGGAAATTAGAAGAGGTGCCGAAGTTGTAAAAGAATTTGAACCAATTGTAATTAAATCAAAAATTTGTTCAAATAAAACATTAAAAGATCTTCAAAAATGTTTAGCAGGTGTGATGAAAGAAGGAACTGGAAAACGTCTAACTTCTTCCTATTTTGATATTGCAGGAAAAACTGGAACAGCTGAAATATTAAATGAAGATATGCACTATGGTAACAAAGGAGAAAAGAAATATTTAGCTTCATTTGTTGGATATTTCCCGGTTAAAAATCCTATTTATTCATGTATCGTTTCAATTGCGGCTTCTGGTGAAAATATATATGGCGCCTCAGTATCGGGAACAGTTTTCGCGGCAATAGCTAATAAAGTTTATGCTACAAGTTTAAAATACCACCAAGCTGTAAACGAGAAAAAAGTAAAAGTAAAAAGTACTCCTGTATCTAAAGATGGAAATCTTCACGATTTACGAACTGTAATGAACAAACTAAATATTCCTTATTCAGATAAAGTACAAGATGAATGGGTGAATACTATCTCAAGTGGTAAAAAAGTTGAATTTTCTAAACGTAGCTCTATAAAAGGAGTTGTCCCAAATGTAAAGGGAATGAGTGCTAAAGATGCTGTTTATCTTATCGAATCGATTGGGATGAATGTTGATATAAGAGGATATGGAACAGTTATAAAACAATCTTCTCCAGCTGGAACACCCGCTTTTAATGGTGGTTTAATTGAATTAATTCTAAAATAAAAATGAAAACACTGAAGGACATACTTTCTGGCGTTACCATTCTTTCTACGAATGGTTCAATTGACGTGAATATAAGTACAATCGTTTTTGATTCAAGAAAAGCGACGAAAGGTACGGCATTTGTTGCAATCAAAGGAACAGCAGTTGATGGTCACTCATTTATAGATAGTGTGATTGAAAAAGGATGTACTATTATTATTGCAGAATATGAAGTAAAAGTTCCTGAAAATGTAACGTTGTTAGTAACCGACAATTCATCAAAAGCATTAGCATTAATGGCTACTAACTTTTATGATCACCCTTCTGAAAAATTAAAATTAGTTGGGATCACAGGTACTAATGGAAAAACTACTACTACAACTTTGTTGTTCAATCTTTTTATGAAATTAGGTTATAAAAGTGGTTTACTTTCTACCGTAGTTAATAAAATAGGAAACACAGATATACCTTCAACACATACAACTCCAGACCCTGTTGCATTGAACGAATTATTAAATGAAATGGTTCAAGAAGGATGTACACATTGTTTTATGGAAGTAAGTTCTCACGCTATTCATCAACATAGAATAAGTGGATTAGTATTTACTGGAGGAGTTTTTACAAATATTACTCACGATCATTTGGATTACCATTCAACGTTCAAAGAATACATTAAAGTGAAAAAATCATTCTTTGATGAATTACCAAGTTCAGCATTTGCATTGACAAATGTAGACGACAAAAACGGAATGGTAATGTTACAAAATACAAAAGCTTCAAAATATACATTTGCTTTAAAATCACCAGCAGACTTTAAAGTAAAAGTTATTGAAAACCAATTTTCAGGACTAGTTCTGAATTTATGTGGTACTGAAGTTTGGTCAAAATTAATCGGAGATTTCAATGCTTATAATTTAGTAACAGTTTATGCTGTAAGTGAGTTATTAGGAGAAGATAAATTAGAAGTATTAACTGCTTTAAGCGCTCTTGAATCAGTTGATGGACGTTTTCAATACACAACAAGTAACGGAGGAATAATAGCAATTGTTGATTATGCACATACACCCGATGCTTTAGAAAATGTTTTAAAAACGATCTCTTCTATCAGAACTAGAAATGAAAATGTTTACACAGTTGTAGGTTGTGGTGGTGATAGAGATAAATTAAAACGTCCAACAATGGCTGCAATTGCTTGCGAATTAAGTGACAAAGTAATTATCACATCGGATAATCCACGTTCAGAAGATCCAAATACAATCATCGAAGAAATGATGGTTGGTGTAGAAGGTCAACATTTCAAAAAAACGCTTTCAATTGTTGATAGAGAACAGGCAATAAAAACAGCTGTATCATTGGCTCAAAAAGGAGATATCATTTTAATAGCTGGAAAAGGGCACGAGAAATACCAAGATATCAAAGGAGTAAAACACCACTTCGACGATATGGAATTAGTAACTGAATTGTTTAATAAACTAGAGAAATAATGTTATACTATTTTTTTAAATACCTTGATTCAATGAATGTCCCAGGAGCAGGACTATTCAACTTTATTTCTTTTAGAGCTGCAATGGCTTTGATTACATCGTTAATAATTTCTATCTTTTTTGGAAAGAGAATCATCAATTTATTATCTCGTCAACAAATTGGAGAGACGGTTCGTGATTTAGGATTAACTGGCCAAGTAGAAAAACAAGGAACTCCAACAATGGGAGGATTAATAATCCTTGGAGCAATATTAATTCCAACATTATTGTTTGCAAAACTGCATAATATCTATGTAATAACGATGCTGGTTTCAACAGTATGGTTAGGAGCAATAGGATTTTTAGATGATTACATAAAAGTATTTAGAAAGAACAAAGAAGGATTAAAAGGGCGATTTAAAATTATTGGTCAAATTGGTGTAGGAATATTAGTAGGTGGAATTTTATATTTCAGCCCAGATGTTCAAGTTCACAAACAAGTTCCTTTAAATCATAAATTACAAGCACACGAAACAGTTGTTACACACCTACATTCAGATATTACAGAAGACGGTCAAACAAAATGGATAAAAACTGATGCGATGACAACTACAATTCCTTTTGTAAAAGGAAATGAATTCAATTATTCAGATTTAATCGGTGGAAGTTCTTACGGATGGCTATTGTTTATTCCAGTAGTGATATTAATTGTAATCTCAGTTTCAAATGGAGCAAATTTAACAGATGGATTAGATGGTTTAGCAACAGGTACATCAGCTATTATTGGAATTGCATTGGCTGTTTTAGCATATGTGAGTTCAAACGTACATTTTGCAGATTATTTAAATGTAATGTACATACCATTAGCCGAAGAAATGGTAATTTTTATCGCAGCATTTGTTGGAGCTTGTATTGGGTTTTTATGGTACAACTCATACCCAGCTCAAATATTTATGGGCGATACAGGAAGTTTAGCTTTGGGTGGAATAATCGCTGTATTTGCAATAGCAATTAGAAAAGAATTAATGATTCCAGTATTATGCGGAGTATTCTTAATTGAAAATCTATCAGTAGTAATGCAAGTTACTTATTTCAAAATAACAAAAAAGAGATTTGGTGAAGGAAGAAGAATATTCTTAATGGCACCGTTGCATCACCATTATCAGAAAAAAGGAATCCACGAAGCAAAAATTGTTTCAAGATTTTGGATTGTAGCAGTATTGTTAGCGGTTGTGACAATTGTAACATTAAAATTACGATAAAAAATAAGGTTTAGATTAAGATTAAGAAAAATGAATAAAATTAAAAACATTTCAATCCTAGGAGCTGGCGAAAGTGGAGTTGGTGCTGCGATTCTTGCTAAAAAGCAAGGTTGGAATGTTATTGTTTCAGATTTCGGAAGCATAAAACAAGAATTCAAAGACGAGTTAGATGCGAATGAATTGAAGTGGGAAGAGGGAAAACATACTGAATCTTATATTTTAAATTCAGATTTAGTAATTAAGTCACCAGGGATTCCAGAAAAAGCTCAAATCATTAAAAAGCTGAAAGAGAAAGGAATCAAAATCATTTCAGAAATTGAATTCGGAGGATACTATTCAAAAGCTAAAACAATTTGTATCACAGGTAGCAACGGAAAAACTACTACAACGATGTTGACTTACCACATTTTGAAAAAAGCAGGAATAAATGTTGGATTAGCAGGAAATGTTGGAAAAAGCTTTGCAAAACAAATTGCAACCGAAGATTTTGATTGGTATGTATTAGAATTAAGTTCATTTCAATTGGATGATATGTTTGAATTCAGAGCTGATATAGCGATGCTTTTGAATATCACACCAGATCATTTGGATCGATACAATTATGAAATGCAAAACTATGTAGATTCTAAATTCAGAATACTTCAAAATCAAACAGAAAACGATTGGTTCATCTACAATTTTGATGATAAAATAATACAAGCTGAAATTTCAAAAAGAGAGATTAAAGCAAAACAGGCTCCATTTTCATTGGTAAAGAATATGCTAAATGGAGCGTATACAAACGAAGAACAAATAACAATAAATATAAACGAAAAATTAATTATGTCAATTCACGATTTAGCATTAAAAGGAAAGCACAATTCCCAAAACTCAATGGCATCAGCGATTGCTGCAAGAGTTTTAGACATCAGAAGTGCAGTAGTACGTGAGAGTTTAACAGATTTCGTAAACGTGGAACACCGCTTAGAATTTGTAGCAAAAGTTCATGGTATAGAGTTTATCAATGACTCAAAAGCTACTAATATAAATTCAACATGGTTCGCATTGGAAACAATGGAAAAACCAACCGTTTGGATTGTAGGAGGTGTAGATAAAGGGAATGATTATTCTGAGTTGATGGACTTGGTTAAAAACAAAGTGAAAGCAATTATCTGCTTAGGTTTGGATAACCAAAAAATCATAGACACTTTCTCTGGAGTAGTAGAAACTATCGTTGAAGTAAAAACAGCAATGGAGGCAGTAGCTTATGGTTACCGTTTAGCATCAAAAGACGAAACTGTTTTATTATCACCAGCTTGTGCAAGTTTCGATTTATTCGAAAACTATGAGCAAAGAGGTGATATGTTTAAAGAAGCTGTAAGACGTTTGTAATATAAATTCCAAAAGTATGGAAAAGAAACTTGGCATTCGCTTAGAAGATCGTTTATTGGAAGCAAGAAACGAAGGACTTCAAAATATGAAAGAGACAACATTGCGTCCGCATGGAAAACTATGGGGAATGGATGTGTTTTCTTGGTACAAGCCAAATATTAATATTCTTGCGAATACAATTCATGCTTTCCCATTTCCAGTTTTATGGATTGGAAACGGGTCGGATATCTTTTCAACAATTGAGGAAGATCCAACAGTTTGCATTCAATTAAATACGCTTATAACATTTGACGAAACTCGATTCATTTTACCGAATGAAGAATTGTCAAAAATTAAAAAAATAGTAGGTGTAAATTCACTTGAAGATGCTTTTCGTTTATTAAAAAATTTCCAAAAAAAGAATGCAGTTTTATTGTTCTCTGCATCAAATGAAGATTGGAAAAAAAATAAATTAGAGTTTGAAGAATTTTTAAACATACATCAAACTTTGTAAGTGAAAGAATACTTAAAATATTTAAAAGGAGATCGCGTAATATGGATCATAACGTTATTAATGTTGGCTTTTTCGTTGGTCAGTGTTTATAGTTTTGTACCTATATTAGTTAAAATTGAAGGGGGTACACCTTTACAATATCTTTTTAAACATTTTGCATATATTATTATTGCATTTTTCGCAATGTTTTGGCTACACAAAAAAGATCCAAAATATTTCTATAAAATATCAAAATTTGGTTACTACATTGCAATAGCACTCCTGCTATTCACTTTCTTTTTTGGTACGAGAGTAAATGATGCAGGAAGATGGATACGAATTCCATTTGTAGGTTTAACATTTCAATCATCTGATTTCGCTAAACTAGCATTAATACTAACCGTTTCAAGATTATTAGTTCGAAAAAAAGATTTATTAAACAATTGGAAAGAAGGATTTTGGCCAATAATGATTCCCATTTTTGTTATTTGTGGATTAATCGTAAAAGATAACTTTTCTACAGCAGCAATATTGTTCATGATTTGTTTAACAATATTGTTTATAGGAAAAGTACCTTTTGGAAAACTAGCAATTGTAATTGGAGGTGGTTTATTATTTCTATCATTAGTAATAGGGATACATAAAATTGCACCACAATTAAATTTACTACCAAGATATGAAACTTGGGAGAATCGTATCGTCAATATGAGTGAAGGCGAAAACGATATAATGGCTAATGCTCAAGCCTTAAATGCACAACTAGCAATATACAATGGAGGAATTACAGGTCAAGGTGTAGGAGATGGGAAACTTAAAGAATGGTTACCAGAAGCATATGCCGATTTTTATTATTCTAGTTTTGTTGAAGAATTTGGATCAATAGCATCAATAATATTGGTTTTATTATATATGATTCTATTATTTAGAATCATGCAAATAGGAATAAAATCTGAAAGTTTATTTGAAACATATGTTTGCATAGGAATAGGAGTATTACTTTTAACACAAGCTTCTGTAAATATGCTCGTTTGTACAGGAACTTTTCCCGTAACAGGACAAAATATGCCACTATTAGCAATGGGGGGTTCGGCATTAATAATGACATGTGTTGAAATTGGGATAGTTCAAAGTATTGCACACAAACAAAATAAAGCAAATGGCGAAGAAAAAGATGAGCCAACATCAAAGAACAAGGATAAAGTAACAAATACTTTTGATCATTATGAAAATTGAACGCGCAATTATATCAGGTGGAGGAACAGGAGGACATATATTTCCAGCAATTGCAATTGCAGATGAAATAAAACGTAGAAACCCAAAAGCTGAAATACTATTTGTTGGTGCTAATGGTAAAATGGAAATGGAGAAAGTTCCAGCAGCTGGTTATAAAATTAAAGGGTTGACAATTGTTGGTTTTCAAAGAAAATTATCTTTATCTAATTTTTTATTACCTTTCAAAATTATAGCAAGTCTTTGGAATGCAACTAAAATAATTAAAGAATTTAAGCCTCAAGTAGTTATAGGTGTTGGTGGTTACGCATCTGGTCCAACATTACAAGCTGCAACCTTTTTAAAAATCCCAACATTGATTCAAGAACAGAATTCATTCCCAGGGAAAACAAATAAAATACTATCTAAAAAAGTAACTGCAATTTGCACAGCCTACGAAGGATTAGAAAGATTTTTTCCATTAAATAAAATTACATTAACAGGAAATCCCATTAGACCAGAAATGGTTGAAATTGAAGGAAAAAGAGAAGAAGCATTTAAATTTTACGATTTAAATCCTAACAAAAAAACTATTTTGGTAATTGGTGGAAGTTTAGGAGCTCGAACATTAAATGAAAGTATTAAAACTCATTTACAAGAATTACAAAAAAATGATATACAAGTGCTTTGGCAATGTGGAAAAGTATACTTAGACTCCTTGACGAAAGAATTAGAAGACACAAATTTAAATGGTATTGAACTGGTGCAATTTATTGCACGAATGGATTTTGCTTATTCGATAGCTGATGTCATTATTTCAAGAGCAGGAGCTATTTCTGTTTCTGAATTATGTTTAGTTAAAAAACCTGTTATTTTAGTACCATCACCAAATGTTGCAGAAGACCATCAAACTAAAAATGCAATGGCATTGGTGAATAAAAATGCAGCTGTTTTGGTAAAAGATATAGAAGCAAGAGATCAACTTGTAAGTAAAGCAATTGATATTTTAAAAGAAAAAGAAATTCAAGTTGCTTTGATTACTCAAATATCTAAATTAGGAAAACCAAATGCAACAATTTCGATAGTGAATGAAATAGAAAAAATAGTTAGATAATTTTAGATGTTTAATTATGAATGTTTGATGAAAATATTCGTAATTAATAATTCAACATCAAACATTCAACATTATATAAAAATGGATTTAAAAAACATACAACTTTCAGATTTTAAACGAGCCTATTTTGTGGGTATCGGCGGAATTGGTATGTCAGCACTAGCACGCTATTTTTATTCTCTTGGGTGGGAAGTTGCAGGATACGATAAAACCGCATCTGCCTTAACTTCTAATTTGGAAAAAGAAGGAATCATAATTCATTTTGAAGATTTAGGAGCAGCAGTACCGGAACAATTTAAAGAAAAAGAAACAACACTAATTATATACACTCCAGCAATTCCGAAAAAACATGGGGAATTAAATTTCTTTCAATCGAATGATTTTAAATTATTCAAACGATCTCAAGTTTTAGGATTATTAACCCATAATTCTAAAGGATTAGGAGTTGCGGGAACACATGGAAAAACAACAACAAGCACATTATTAGCTCATATTTTGAATGAATCATCAGTAAAATGCAATGCTTTTTTAGGTGGTATTTCAAGTAATTTTAATTCAAACTTAATTACATCTAAAGATTCTATTTACACAGTAATCGAAGCAGACGAATTTGATAGATCATTTTTACAATTATCGCCATTTTCATCTATAATAACTTCTACTGATGCAGATCATCTAGATATATATGGAGATGCTGAAATACTTTTAGATGGATTTCAACAATATGCTAATCTAACACATTCAAATGGATTTATCTTTTTAAGAAAAGGATTGAATATAAAATCATTAGCGACAATTTATACATATGGCGTAAACGAAGAAATGGCCGATTATTCTGCAAATAATTTAAGATTTACTGAAGGTCAATTTATATTTGATATTAAATTTCCTGAAGGAGAGTGGAAGAATATTGAATTTGGGTTGCCAGGAATACACAATGCAGAAAATGCATTAGCATGTATTGGTATGTCACAAAAATTAGGACTCACAGAACAAGAAATTCGTTTTGGATTAAAAACATTTAAAGGAGTAAAACGAAGATTTGAATACCATATAAAGACACAAAATTTAATATACATTGATGATTATGCACATCATCCCACAGAAATTAATGCCTTAATATCTTCAATGCGTATGTTATATCCTGCAAAAAAAATAACAGCAGTTTTTCAGCCACATTTATTTTCTAGAACAAGGGATTTTTTAGAAAATTTTGTTGAAGAATTATCAAAAATAGATGAAATAATATTGTTAGACATTTATCCAGCTAGAGAGGAACAAATTCCAGGAATAACAAGTCAATTATTATTAGAAAAAATAACCTGTAAAAACAAATCATTATTAACTCCAGAAAATGCTATCACATATTTATCAAAAATAAAAGAAGGAGTAATTCTAACAATTGGAGCAGGTAATATTGATAGAATGATAGAACCTTTAAAAGAAAAATTAATTTCAAAATTTTAAAAATAGGAGGAAATTAAAATATGAAGAAATGGTTAAAAATATCATTGTGGATTTTATTTGGAGTTTCTATACTTGTATTAATGAGTGTAGTGAAAATAACTCAAAATGAATCTATTATAGATAAACCTAACATAATTATTCATGTAAACGGAGAAAATGCATTCTTAACTGAAGATGAATTATATGCGCGACTAAAAAGAAAAGGATATGTATATAAAGGTCAAATTTACAAAGGTTTAAAAGTAAATGAAGTAGAAAAATACCTAACTTCTATGAGTGAAATTAAATCGGCTAAAGTATTTACAAAAATTGGTTCAAAATGGACAATTGAAGTAGAAATTAGAAAACCAATTGCTCGAATTTTTAACAATTATGGAGAAAGTTTTTATTTAGATGAGTTAGGTCATACTATGGTTCCGTCAAATCTATATACCGCTAGAGTTGTGATAGTTACGGGAGATATTCCAGATAGAATTAATTCAAAATCTGTTACAGAAATTATTAACAATAGAGTATTGAAAAGTAAACTAAAACTCGACGATTTGTACAGGATTTCTCATTATGTTTGTAGAGACCAGTTGTTGCAAGCACTCATAGGTCAAATTCATCGTAAAAAAAATGGTGATTTTGTACTGATACCGCAGGTTGGAGGGCAGAAAATTATTTTTGGTTCGGCTTTCACAGATCAAGAGGTTCGTGAAAAATTTAAAAAACTAAAGGTGTTTTATAAAGATGCAATGCCTTATGAAGGTTGGGGCAAGTATGATGAAATCAGCTTGAAATACGACAAACAAATTGTTTGCAAGAAAAAAGATTAGTATGGCTAAAGTAATTGTTGGACTTGATATTGGAACTACAAAGATTGCCTGTTTCGTTGGTACAAAAAACGAACATGGTAAGATTGAGATTTTATCTATGGGGACAAGTGAGTCTCTAGGGGTGAGACGTGGGATGGTTTCAAATATTGATCAAACTGTTCAGTCAATCCAAGCAGCAGTAAAAGAAGCTCAACAAAGAGTTGAAGGAGAATTAACAATAAGAGTTGTTAATGTTGGAATAGCTGGACAACACATTAAAAGCTTACAACATAGAGGTATTCATACAAGAAATCAAATTGAAGATGAAATTTCTCAAAAAGATATTGATGCTTTAATAGAAGATATGTATAAACTAGTAATGGTTCCTGGAGAGGAAATTATTACAGTTCTTCCACAGGAATATATTGTAGATACTGAACAAGGTGTCAAAGATCCTATTGGTATGTCAGGTGTTCGTTTAGAAGCAAACTTTCATATCATAACAGGTAATGTTGGGGCTTCTTTAAATATTCACAAGTGTGTAGAGAGGGCAGGATTAGAAGTGAAAGATATAATATTAGAGCCAATTGCTTCAGCTGATGCTGTTTTATCAGATGAAGAAAAAGAAGCTGGTGTAGTATTAGTTGATATAGGTGGTGGAACTACAGATGTTGCAATATTTCATGAAGGAATTATTCGTCATACAGCTGTAATACCATTCGGAGGAAATATTATATCAGAAGATATAAAAGAAGGTTGTACGATTATGAAGCGTCAAGCTGAAATGCTAAAGACGAAGTTTGGATCTGCATTAGCAAGCGAAAGTCAAGAAAACGAAATTGTTTGTATACCTGGACTAAGAGGGCGTGAACCAAAAGAAATTTCACTACGAAATCTTGCGAGTATTATTCAAGCAAGAATGGAAGAAATCGTTGAATTAGTGTATTATGAAATACGTAATTCTGGATATGAAAAGAAACTAATTGGTGGTATTGTTGTCACAGGTGGTGGATCACAATTAAAACATGTAACACAATTATTTGAATATATAACTGGTATGGATACAAGAATAGGGTATCCAACAGAACATTTGGCAAATAGTAATCACATTGAAAACTTGACAAGCCCTATGTATTCGACTGGAATCGGATTAGTATTAAAAGGATTTGAAACTTTAAATAAAATTGAATTACCAAATTCAAACACAGCAACAAACGTTGCAAAAGGTCATTCAAAACCACAAAGGGGTTCGTTTTTTGATTCAATATTATCAAAAATAAAAGACACTTTTGAAGAAGAAAAATAAAAAATTAACAGAAACTAAAAAATAAAAAAAATGCCATTAGAATTTGATTTACCAAAAGACACATCTTCAATTATTAAAGTGATTGGTGTAGGTGGAGGCGGAAGCAATGCGGTTAACCATATGTATAACCAAGGTATTGTAGGGGTAGATTTCATTGTTTGTAATACTGATAGACAAGCATTGGATGTTTCTCCAGTACCATTAAAAGTTCAATTAGGAGCTTCCCTTACAGATGGTTGTGGCGCAGGTTCAATTCCTGAAATTGGTAAAAATTCTGCTATTGAAAACATTGAAGAAATAAGAGCTATTTTAAGCACAGGAACTAAAATGGTTTTTGTAACTGCTGGGATGGGAGGTGGAACTGGAACAGGTGCCGCTCCAGTTGTTGCACAAATAGCGAAAGAAATGGGAATTCTTACTGTTGGTATCGTAACAGTTCCTTTTGGTTTTGAAGGACGTAAACGTAGACAACAAGCTGAAGAAGGTTTAGATGAAATGCGTAAAAATGTTGATACATTACTAGTAATAAACAATGAGCGTTTACGTGAAATAAGCGGAAATCTAACAATTGGAAATGCATTTTCTCAAGCAGATGATGTATTAGCAATGGCAGCTAAAGGAATTGCTGAAGTTATTTCAGTTACAGGGAATATCAACGTCGATTTTAATGACGTTAATACAGTAATGAAAAATAGCGGTGTTGCAATTATGGGTAGCGCTTGTGCAGGTGGTGAAAATAGAGCAATTGAAGCAGTTCAACATGCACTTTCTTCTCCATTATTAAATGATAATGATATTAGCGGAGCTAAATACGTGTTATTAAATATAACATATGGTGATAATGAAGTATTGATGGATGAAATTACTGCTATCACTGACTTTATTCAAGATGAAGCAGGATCTACTGCTGATGTAATTTGGGGTCATGGATATGACTCAACATTGGGAGAAAAATTAAGTGTAACAATTATAGCAACTGGTTTCAACTCAGCTCCTATAACAGGTTTTGAAAAAGCACCAGCAAGAATAGTAAGACCTTTGGAAGATGAACCTAAAAATGAAATTGTTCGTCCATTAGAATCACCAACACAGGTAAACACATACACTCCTATATCTGAGCAAGTAAAAGTAGAACCATTTTTGAAAAAAGAAGATGAAGTTGTACCTTTTGCAACAAATCAAAAAGAAATAATAGCTCCAACAACTAATAATTTAGAGGCTACAGAGATATTAACTGATCCTTTCATGAAGAAAGAAGAAGTAGTAAAACAAGAAGAATTATTATTTGAAGATAATTCAAATACTCAAGAATGGGATCTTGTAACTCCAACATCTAAAATTGAAGAAAAAGTTGAAGTTAAAAAATACGATTTAGAAAGCCCTGTAGAAGATAGAATTGTTGAATTAAACACAAGAACTGTTTTATCTAACGAAGAACAACAAAGAAGAGCAGCAGAAAGAATTAGTCGTATACAAGAATATACACAAAAATTGAAAAAAGCTGATGGAATTTCAGAATTTGAAAAAGAACCTGCATACGTCAGACAAAACATTCAATTAGATAATTCTAAATACAGCACTGAGAATAAAGTAAGTCGTTTTGGAATTAGTACAGATGAAAACGGAACTACTTTAAGAGGAAATAATTCATTTTTACACGATAACGTAGACTGACTTCGATAAAAACTCAGTCGGTATAATCGACGGGACTCGGTATCATATATTTTAAAATCTAGTCTAATTGACTAGATTTTTTCATTTAATAATAATATTATAAACTAGAAAAAATGAGTTTTACTGAAAAAATTAACGCTGATATTAAAACAGCAATGATTGCAAAAGATAAAGAGCGTTTAGCTGCTTTGCGCGATATAAAATCAAAATTATTGTTAGAAGCAACTTCAGGGTCTGGAGAAGTGTCTGAGGAAGCGGCATTAAAAATTGTAATGAAATTACATAAACAACGTGTTGAGGCTCATGCAATATATGTAGCTCAAAATAGAGAAGATTTAGCCGCTGATGAATTGTTTCAAGCGACTGTAATGGAAGAATATCTTCCAAAAATGATGAGTGAAGAAGAAATAAGAGTTGAAGTATTAGCAGCAATAGCTTCTACTGGTGCAAAAGGAGCACAAGAAATGGGCAAGGTAATGGGAGTTCTATCAGGAAAATTAGCAGGAAAAGCTGAAGGAAAATTAATATCAACGATTGTAAAAGAAGAATTAGCAAAATAATATACAAAAAAAAATATAGAAGGAGAGTATGTTATCGCATACTCTTTTTTATTTAGAACTACTCAATATTGAAAAACTAAGAAAAAATTTTTAGATTTTTCTATAATTCTTATAACGAATATCAATCATAAAATACTTTCGTAAAATATTTTTAAAACGATCCTTCAGTTTAATTTTATTATAAGAAATATCATAATCAAACTTCCAATTTTTATCTGAAATACGTTTTTGCATAACAAATGGGTGAGTTTCAGAAAAAAAAGTTAATTGATCTATATGAGATTCATAATCAAATTCAACAGCTTTAATGACATTATCTTCTAACCATTTATCATCGTGCCATAATTTATTAAACGTTTCTTGTTTCTTTTGCATAACTTCTGGTGATTTCACCCAACCATAATGATAAACAAATGCATCAATTTTTTTTACATTCAACTTCTCATTTGGTAATTTTCTGAAACCTTGAGCATCTCGATAAGAAAATATATCATTTCGATTACGAACAATTCTTATTTCGTCTAAATACCAGCTTAAAGAGCTTCCAACATAATCATAAGAGCCATAAAAATGTTTGTAGTTAAAAAGTAAACCCTCAACTTTCAAATCATCTTTGTATTTATTCATAGCTGCTATAATAGTTGTATGATATTTTTCGTGAATAACCTCATCACCTTGAATGTAAAATGCCCAATCAGAATCGTTTGAAATAGCTGCAAAAGCTTTATCAGTTTCAACAGCTAAAACTCTACCTCCTTCCCTTAAAGTATCGTCCCAAATTGTTTCAATAATTCTAATCTTTGGATCAATATTTTGTATTAATTGTAAAGTATCATCATCAGAATTACCTACAGCAACAACAACTTCATCACAAAGAGGTAAAATAGATTGAATAGCTTCTACAATTGGATAATCATATTTGATAGCATTTCGAATAACTGTAAAACCACTAACTTTCATGATAAAAAAATTATGATTTAGAAACTGAAGGTTTTTCTATAAACCAAATTAAACCCAAATAAATAAGTACAATGCTATTATTTACAACAAATTTTAGAACCGAACCTTCATCGAAAACAAAAGATTTAGAAACAAAAAACAAAAGGATAGCACTAAATAAATACAAGAAAAACTTGCGCAAATTATATTTTATAGGGTAATATTTTTGACCTAGAAAGTAAGAAGCAATCATTTGAAAAGCATATACAATCAAGGTCGCCCAAGCGCTCGCCATATAACCATATTTAGGTATAAAAATCCAATTTATAGCAATGGTTAAAAAAGCACCTGAAACAGCTATATAAGCGCCAAACTTTGTCTGATTACTTAATTTATACCAAATACTTTGATTAAAATAAACACCTAAAAAAACATTTGCAATTAATAAAATAGGTACAACCTTTAAACCAATCCAATATGCTTCATTTGGTATAAAGAAAATTTTAATTAAATCTATATTAAGCGACACAAGTAAAAATACGGCACATACTGAAGCAACAAAATAATTCATTACTTTACTGTATATTTTATTTTTGTCTTCATTTTTTAATTGAGCAAAGAAAAAAGGTTCTGCAGCATAACGATAAGCTTGAATTAATATCGTGATTAACATCGAAAGTTTATAGCAAGCACTAAAGATACCAACCTCCGCTTTTGCTTTTAGCAAAGAAACAGCAGTTTTACCATCGTATAACAAATGAACGATTAAAATTCTATCAATCGTTTCGTTTACTATTCCTGCAAGACCACCTATCATTAAAGGAAGTGCATATAATAGCATCTCTCTAGCCAACTTAGGATTGAATTTGTATTTTATATTAATAAAATCTTTGTAAAGAAAAATAGGTTTAACTAAAGATGAAAAAAGATTAGCAGAAAGAATAAAAATAACACCTTCTTCTGGCCGATCATTATTAAAAAAGAACAGCATTAAGATCAAATTCAAACTTATATTAACAACAATTGAAATAGACTGAATTGTTGCAAATTTAGCAGCTTTCTCTTCTGCACGTAATTTAGCCAAAGGCAATGCTGATGTTGCATCAACACATACAATAGCTCCTAAAAGTATAATATATTCATTATGGTCAGAAAAAAGTAAAGCATCAGCTATATTTTGATTGAAGGTTAATAGTAATAAAAAGAAAAGTACATTAACTCCAATAACTGTTAAAAAACTATTTGCAAAAACTGCATTTTTATCCTCCTTATTTTGTAGAAACCGGAAAAAGGCCGTTTCCATTCCAAAACTTAAAAAAACAACTAAAAATGCTACCCAAGCATATAATTCAGAAACAACTCCGTAATCCGATGGATGTTTAAAAACTAAAAGATAAAGTGGTACCAATAAAAAATTCAACAGTCTACCAAGTATACTTGGCAAACCATAAATAGCAGTTTGACCCAATAATTTTTTAATAGGGTTAGACATTAATTTCTGAAATTAGGTTTGCGTTTTTCTAAAAATGCAGTTGTACCCTCTATAAAATCATGAGTTCCAAAACACTTACCAAACTCCTCAATTTCAACATCGTAACCATTAACACCATCCTTAAAATTAGCATTTACAGAACGAATAGCTGAAGCAACAGCTGATGGAGAATTATTTAATATTTTGTTAGCAATTTCTTCGGCTTTAACTAATAATTCTTGAGGTTCAACAACATAATTAACTAACCCCCATTTAAGAGCATCTTCAGCAGTAATCATTCCAGCAGTAAAAACCATTTCATTCGCCTTACCCCTACCCACTAATTGGGTTAAACGTTGAGTTCCACCATAACCAGGAATAACACCCAAAGAAACTTCAGGTAACCCCATTTTTGCATTCGAAGAGGCAATTCGAATATGAGAAGCCATTGCTAATTCTAATCCTCCACCTAAAGCAAATCCATTAATAGCAGCTATAACAGGCGTTGATAAATTCTCTAGAAGGTTAAATAAAATCTTTTGGCCATTTTTCGCTAAATCAGCTCCTTGATTTACATTAAAATCTGCAAATTCTTTAATATCAGCACCTGCTACAAAAGACTTTTCCCCCGAACCAGTCAAAATTATAACTCCCGTCCACTTATCTTGATTGGCAATTGTTAAAGCTTTATTCAATTCTTCAATAGTTTCTTTATTCAAAGCGTTTAACTGTGCTAGACGATTTATTGTGATAATCTGAATATGTCCTTTTTGCTCAATGAGAATATTTGTATACATAGTTATCCGTTTTTAACAATTTGTAAATATAACTTTTTAGACTAGAAGATTAAAGACGGAAAGATTAAAGACAGATGTAAATAGTTTGTATACATAAGTCTTAAAATCTTATGTCTTTTAAGTCTTCGATCTTAATTTCTTATAAATCTTAATCCCTATCATCAAAACAATAGCTACTCCGAAAAAGCCTAAAGTTCCTTTGATCCAATTTAAATTATCTTGCAATTCAACTAAAAAAACAATCGCTACCAATGCTAAAGTTGCAACCTCATTCCAAATTCTCAAACCATTTGACTTCCAATTAAAAATTCCTTTTTTTAAGTCATTCATAATTTTTTGACATACAAAATGATAAAATAATAAAAGAAAAATGAAAATTAATTTGATATGAAACCAACCTGCTTGAAGATAATAATCAGGATTTATTAAAACCATCCAAGTACCAAAAAAAATTGTTAAAACCATAGCAGGAGTAGTAATAATCCACCATAATTTTTTTTCCATTATTTGATACTGATCTGATAGAATTTTTTTCGCAATTTCATCTATTTCTTGCGCTTCTGTATGGTAAATAAATAACCGAACAATATAAAAAAGTCCAGCAAACCAACTAACTACGAAAATAATATGAAGTGCCTTTACTGTATTAAAATCCATATTACAAATATAACTTGAATAATAGAAAGAACTGAAAGATAATATGTAAAAATACACAACGATTTGTTCATAGATTTCACATAAAATTAACATTAAATCAAAATTAGTTTCCTCATTTTCTTCCATCTTTGCGAAATGATTTTGTTTAATAGAGAATTAAGTTGGTTATCCTTTAATGCGAGAGTATTGCAAGAAGCTGTTGATATAAGGGTTCCATTAGTTGAAAGAATGCGTTTCTTAGGGATATACTCCAGTAATATGGATGAATTTTTTAGAGTCCGTGTTGCCAATCTAAGAAGGTTAATATTAATAGGAGATAAAAAAGTAACCGGATTTGAGGGTACACCAAAAGAATTATATGCCACTATTCGTACTGTTGTCGTAAAACAACAAAAAGAATTTGAAATTGCATATAAAAATATTTTGCAAGAGCTTTCAAATGAAGGAATTAAACAATTAGACGAAACACAATTAAACGAAGAACAATTAGCCGAATTATACGAATTCTATAATATCAAATTAAAACACGAAATTGTTCCGATAATACTAGATCCAAAAACCCCTTTTCCTAGGTTGCGAGATTATGCGATTTATTTGGCAATTAAAATGATTTCAAATGAAACTAATAAGGTTCAATATGCTTTAGTGAAAATCCCAATTGAATTTCCAAGGTTCTATCGTTTTCAAAATTCAGACAAGAATTATTTTATACTTTTAGATGATATCATTCGCGTACATTTGACTTCTATTTTCTCAATTTTCAGTTTTGATACAATTGAAGCTTTCACATTTAAATTTACGCGTGATGCTGAATTAAATTTAGATGATGACATTGCAGATTCTTTTATCGAAAAAATAGAAAAAAGTGTTAAAAACAGAAAGAAAGGAGAGCCTGTTCGTTTTGTTTACGATCAGAGAATGCCAAAAGATTTATTAGATTATTTAACTAAATCACTAAATCTTAAAGGAGCTACGAATTTAATTCCTGGTGGAAAATACCATAATTTCAAGGATTTTATGTCGTTTCCAAATTTTGAAAGAAAAGATTTTATTTATGAAAGTCGACCACCTCACGCTCATCCTGATTTAGAGGAGAAGCGAAGTCTTTTAAAAGTTATATTAGAAAAAGATGTAATGCTTCATTTTCCATATCAACGATTTGATTACGTGGTAGATATGATTCGTGAAGCGGCAATTGATCCAAAAGTTGTATCTATAAAAATCAATGTATACCGTGTTGCATATCAATCACAAGTGATGAATGCTCTGATGAATGCAGTTAGCAATGGAAAAGATGTTACAGTTGTGATGGAACTTCAAGCTCGATTTGATGAAGCTAATAATTTATATTGGTCGAATCGTTTGAAAGAAAATGGTGCAAAAGTTTTATATGGAATTCCTGAATTAAAAATCCATTCGAAATTAATCCAGATAATTCGTCATTCAAAAGGAAAAGAACAATTCATCACTTACATAGGAACAGGAAATTTCAATGAAAAGACCGCGAAAATTTATGGCGATTTAGGATTATTTACATCTAATCCTTCAATTTCAAGAGAAGTGAAAAAAGTATTTCATTTAATTGAAAATCATTTCAATAGAGGTCTTTTCCGTAATTTAATGGTTTCACCTTTCAATTCTAGACGAAAAATCATCAATATGATTGATGGAGAAATCAATTTAGCAAAAAAGAAAAAGAAAGGATTGATTCGATTGAAATTGAATAATTTAACCGATAAAATAATGATTGAAAAGTTGTATGAAGCAAGCAATGCAGGCGTACAAATTGAATTAATTATTAGAGGTGTCTCCTGTATTGTTCCGGGTATAAAAAAGCAAAGTGAAAACATTAAAGTCATCAGTATTGTTGACCGTTATTTAGAACACGCCCGTTTTATGATTTTCGGAAATGGCGGAAATCCATTGTATTTTATAACAAGTGCTGATTGGATGGAGCGAAATTTAGACAAACGAATAGAAGTAGGTTGTCCGATTATAAGTGAAAATTTAAAAAGAGAATTGGATTTAATTTTCGATTATCAATGGCGAGGTAATAACAAAGCTAGAATAATTGATCAAAAACAAAGAAATCAATATCGATCAAAAAAAGGTGTAGAATCTTTTCATTATCAAGAAGAAATGTATAACTATTATCAAATTATAAATTAGAAGATTGTAAATTGAAGATTGGATTAGGTCTTGCTATTTAATTCAAAATCAAAAATCCATAAATCAAAATCCACATTCTTAAAATAAGGTTTAACTTTGAAGCAGAAAATAATTAAATCTTATTTTAAGAATGTTTATAGATACGCATACCCATTTATTTTCAGAATCGTTTGACGAAGATCGAGATATCATTGTGAAACGTGCGATTGATGCAGGTGTAACAAAGTTATTACTCCCGAACATTGATATATCTAGTATCGACAAAATGCACACTTTAGCTGCTAAATATCCTGAAAATTGTTATTCAATGATGGGATTGCATCCGGGTTATATCAAAGAAGATTGGAAAGAACAATTGGCGATTATAGAGAAACATTTATTTTCAAATACTTACGTTGCTGTTGGTGAAATTGGAATGGATTTATATTGGGATAAAACATTCATTAAAGAACAAGCCGAAGC
>CANCQX010000038.1 GCA_947380375.1 Flavobacteriales bacterium | reverse complement strand
AGAATGAAAATAATAGATCATTTATCAGAAGCAAAAGAAACATTATTCTCAATTGAGATTCTTCCCCCGTTAAAAGGCAAAAGTATTCAATCTATCTATGATGGAATAGATCCTTTAATGGAGTTTAAACCACGTTTTGTAAATGTAACTTATCACCGTGAAGAATATATTTACAAGGAAAGAGAAAGAGGTTTATTAGAAAAAATAGCTATTCGAAAAAGACCTGGTACGGTTGGTATTTGCGCTGCCATAATGAACAAGTATCAAGTGGATGCTGTTCCTCATTTAATTTGTGGTGGTTTTAGTCGAGAAGAAACTGAAAATGCATTAATTGATTTACAATTTTTAGGAATTGATAACGTTTTGGCTCTGAGAGGAGATTCTATAAAAACGGAATCTAATTTTCGACCTCATGAAGATGGACATACATTCGCAGTTGACTTAATTCGTCAAGTTAAAGGAATGAATGAAGGAAATTACATCATGGATGATATACAATTAGAACCAACTGATTTTTGTATCGGAGCTGCAGGATACCCAGAAAAACATTTCGAAGCGATGAATCTTACTACTGATTTATCATTCTTGAAGGCAAAAGTTGATGCAGGAGCGGAATATATCGTTACTCAAATGTTTTTTGACAATAAAAAATACTTCGAATTTGTTGATGCTTGTCGTGCAATTGGAATAAATGTTCCAATCATTCCAGGATTGAAACCTATCAAAACATTATCTCATATTTCATTTTTACCAAAATTCTTCCATATTGATTATCCAGAAGATTTGGCAAATGAATTGTTGAAATGCAAAGACAATAAACAAGTTGAACAATTGGGAATAGAGTGGGGAATAGCTCAATCGAAAGAATTAAAAGCGGCTGGCGTTCCTTGTATTCATTATTATTCAATGGGAAATTCTTATTCTGTACAATCAATTGTAAGAGAAATTTTTTAAAAAGAACCTTAATACTTTTATATGAAGTTAGTTAATCTATTATTTTTTGTTATTATCGGCTTTTGCACTTTTTCACAAACAAAAGATCTTCATCTTAAGAATGTTTTAATAATAGGACAATTAGATAAAGCGGATGACCGTTATTCTGTTGAAATAGCATTAACAGAAATTTTGTCAAATGCTGGTATTAAGGCAATTCCTTCTTTAAATATTTTAAAAGTAGGAAGTGAAATTAAGCAATTAACGAATGATTCTATTCAGAAAATTGTTGCTTCTAAAGGTGTTGACACGTATATGACTGTTTCGGTTAGAGGTTATGATAAGAAATTCAAATTGGCACAAATTCATGACAATTTAGAAACAGCATTAAGTACAGGTCATCTTTTTCCTTTATACCGCGATGAAATTGTTTCTATTAGTTTTGAATTTACTTTTTACCGTGAAGGTCAATTTATGGGTACTGATATCGTAAAATGTGGAAATGTAAGTTCTAGAGAAACAGTTTTGAAACGTTTCCGCAAAAAGACAACGAAGCGAGTAAATAAATGGATTTAGTCAACTATTAATCGTAATTTATAGTTAGTTTTCTCGTTCATTTTTTTTCAAAACAATTAGTTGATATATCGAAGATACTACAACAATTGAAACTACAAAAACCCATTCTGGAAAAGATTTAAGTCGCACTATTGCAAATGAAAGTGCTGAAAAAGACATCAAAATGAGCATTGATTTTAAATGGGGCAACCAAAGGTTTTGAATACTCAGTTTAGTAAAAATAGAAGGTGCTAAAAACTCCATTTTATACTGAGAATACCCCATAAAAATAACCAATGGAACTAATATATATCCTTGTTCAATGCCCATATCTTTATAGGACCAAAAACTAATTATTTGCTCAGTTGCATGGAAGTCTGATTGAATAAAAGGCATCGAAAGTTGAACTAAAAACACGCAAAAAATCAATAAAATAGAACTTATAATTCCAAATTTTAACCTCTCTCTCTTTTCTTTTAAAAAGAAGTCGTAGTTAATCTGTTTTTTATATTGACATATTTTATTTGATTTCAGATGTAACAAAACTTCTTTTGTCAACATATCTAAAAAATAAAAAAGGAGAATAAAATATAAGTTCCAATCCCATAAGAAAAAACCTAGAATAGGAATTATCGCATCGCCCACTAATTGAAAGTATTTTGGGTTGATTCTCATTTTAGTTGTATTTTTCAATTAGTTCTTTTGAAAGTGTAAAATTTGGATTGAAACTGATCGCTTTTCTAAATGATAGCATAGCGTTTGCTTTGTCTCCTTTATCCAAATAACAGATTCCTAAATTATGCCAAGCTTCAACATATTCGGGTTTTGTTTGAATACAACTGTTGTAAAAATACATTGCACTATCAAGGTCACGTTCTTTTTCTAGCCACTGTTTTATGTATCCTTGTTGAAAAAGTGCTTCGGCGTAGGTTGTATCCAACGCAATCATTTTTCTATAAATAGATTTTGCTTCGTTTAGTTTATTAAATTCTTGATCTGCAAATGCTAAAGCATATAATACATCTGTATTTTTAGGCTGTAATTGAGCTGCCGTTGTATAATATTCTAAACAAATTTTATTATTTTCAGATTCATAAAGTGAACCTAACATTACATAAGCTTCGAAAAATTTAGGATCTTGTTGCACAGCCGTTTCATAAGAAGATTTAGCTAATTCTATGTTGTTCAAATGTAAATAATTGGTTCCTTTTAGAACATAAGCATCTCTGTATCTTGGATTTATTTTCAATGCTTCGTTTATGTACTGGAAAGATTTATCAAAATCTTGTTGCTGACTGAAAGTTGTCGCTAGACTTACTAAAGCTTTTAAGTTTTTAGGGTCTTTTTTAATAATCACTTTAAAATGCCTTTGAGCAACCAAAACATCTGAAACTGTTCTATTTGGTCTATTATTCAAAACATCTGCATAAAACAATCTGGCTTCTATGTTATTACTATCCAAACGGAAAGCTTTGGCTCCTTCTGCAAATGCTTTATCGTACTGAAATTCCTTCAACATTTTAGATCCATGTTTAATTAATAAAGGAATGCTATCTGGATAAAGTACAAGTAAACTATCTAAATTGGTGGTTTTTGCATTTGGTGATTTAGAATCTCCACAACTTAATAGAACGAAAAATGGGATAATTATTAATATGTATTTCATTAATTTTTTTTCTGAAGTTTTATATTTAGTAACGCTGCAAAGTTAGCCGATTTTTACAAGATACAGCTCCGATTTTTTGATAGAATAGCACCTTTCCATAGAAAAATGTAGATATTTCTAAATAGATTATACAAACGAGTAATATTCTTGTCACTATTTATCTAAAATCTAATAAAAAGGGATAAATTTGTAAAAAACAAATCTATAATTAAGATGAAAAAAAGCACTCAAATTTTCGTTATTATCTTCCTATCTTTCTTTGTTTTTGATGCATTTGGTCAAGGGTGTTCGCAATGTAAAATGTTATCAGAACAAGCTGCTGAATTGGATGAAGCTTCATTTGGAACAAATATCAATTGGGGAATTTTGTATTTAATGTTCATCCCTTATATTTTATTACTCGTACTTTTTAGAAAGCGTTTGAAAGGTTTGTTTTTAAGCTTGACGAAAAATATTAAGAAATAATCTTGTTTTTTCACATATAACTTTGGGTGAATTTTATTTTGATATGCTAGCGATTTTAACCTATTTTCATGAGTTTGTGCCCTATGTTTATAACTTACCCTTTTAGAGCAAAATATGGTTATTGCTTTATAGGAGTCATTATATTCTATTAAATCTCATTTTTTGTATCCTAAAACCCATGAAAAATTAAAATTATACTTTAATTTTTCATGGGTTTTATAATTTTTTAATAATGTTAAGTATCTCATTTAGAGAAATAACTTCTATAGTAGGTTTTAAAAAATAGCTTTCTGTTTCTGGTACAACAACATAACAATGTTTTAGTCCTAAATCATTTATGCTTATTTCATTTCCGATACTAATTTTTGGATTTGAATTGAATTTTATTTCAATTCCCATAATTGGTTTTAAATTTCTACACACAATTAAATCCAATTCTGCTCCTTGTTGCGTTCTATAGTAATTTAAGGTGTAGCCATCTGGCAATACTCCATTTATTTGCTCGATTACATAGCCTTCCCATGAATTACCGATTACTGGATTACCAAAAAGGTGTTCCATATCATCAATTTCTAATAAGCTGTGCAACAATCCAGTATCTCTGATGTATATTTTGGGAGATTTTACCAATCGTTTGCTGGTATTAAAGTAATAAGGTTCTAAAAGACGAACGATATATGCATGTTCTAAAAAGTCTATTTGTTTTTTAATGGTTGGACCACTTAACCCAAGTGATTTTGATAAAAGTTGATGATTCAATTGTTGACCATGAACATGGCTAATCATTCTAAAAAGTCGATGTATATCTGTTATTTTACTTTGCAAACCCAATAAAGGTAAATCTCTTTCAATGTAGGTTTGAATAAAAGATCTTCTCCATCTTTTGCTTTTTGAAATAGATTCAGTTAATAATGCTTCTGGATAACCGCCGTTTAACCAATGTTTTTGATATGAAATAAGTGATTTAATTTCTTCAAAATGAAATGGTGTTAATTCTTTATAATAGATTCTACCTGCTAATGATTCAGAACTGTCTCTTATTAATTCAGGCGATGCAGAACCTAATAATATAAAGCGAGCAGGTTCTCTTTTTTGATCTATTGCTGCTCTTATTATTGGAAACAATTCTTTTTTGATTTGTACTTCATCAATGATGATGCATTTATCTTGATTATTTTCAAAAAATAGCATCGGATCTGTAAGTTTTGCTAGATCTCTCGGATTTTCTAAATCTAATAAAACAGTTTCTTTTTTAATTTCTTTAACTAATAATTTAGCAATGGTAGTTTTCCCAACTTGTCTTGGTCCAACAATTCCTAAAACTGGGAACTCATGGATAATTTCTAGTAATTCATTAAAAATATATCTTGCTATCATGCTGTAAATATACTAAAAACCCATGTAAAATTAAAATTAAAGTTTAATTTTACATGGGTTTTTATTTATAGGTAATTAGTTTTTTTCTATATTTTATAGTATAAAATTTTGAATTTCTACGTTTTCCCCCTTTGAAGGGGGCAGATAATTGTTTCATCTAAAAAAAAGCCTCACATTTCTGTAAGGCTTTCCGATTTAAAGGTGATTAAATCTTATTCTAACACAATCTTCTTCGAATCTATAATTGCATTGTTTGAGTCTAAAATTTGTGCGATGTACAAACCTTTTGTAGCAAATTGGTTCATTGAGATTTATATATTATGTCATTTCTCCAATCGTCGGTATCCTAAAACTGAACTAGAATCGTATCTTCTAAAACAAACTTGGTCGTCTTGGTTACCTCCCAAGCAAATAATTTCGTTGGTTTCTTCATCTGTTCCTATGAAGATAGATACGTGGCCTTTCCAAGAGTTGGGGTCTTCTCTCCAAAAAATAACCACGTCGCCTGGTTGTGGCTCAGTTATCGTTTTCCCTACTTCCAACCACGATTTTGCTGTAGGTTTTATTTTATAATTGAAACCTGCTTTTTGGGCACAATATCCTACAAAAACACTACACCAAGCCACTTCATCGTTTTTTATTTTTCCATTTCCTGTTTCTTTGAAAAATTGTACTATTATTTTATTGTTTTCTTTTCCACCTATTTCTTTTAAACCGTAAAATTTACGAGCCTCGGCAACCATTGGTAATTGCAACAAAGAATTATCACAAATTTCAAGCGAAGCAAGGTCATTCAAAAAAGGTTCTGTTGAGCTCGCCCAAGAAATATTTTTAGGAGCAATAACTTGCACGGAATTACCATTCTTTCTAATAGGTCGAATAGCTGAAATAACTTTATTTTTTGCATTCGTATTTTTAATAAATGCAGCTACTTCGGTTTCTTCAAGTCCGTTATTGGTGATAAAATAACTAATTTGAACTCCATCCGAAGAAGTAATTACCAACCTTCCCATTTGAGCATCAATAGGAATTGAAAGCAGTGTTTTTGTATCAATGCGTTCTTTCTTTATGGAAGAAATTGGCGTTACTTTTTTATTAAAGTCATTGCTCACTATATCGTAATTGTAAAACTCGACTTTCATACAAGTAGGAATTTCATCAAACAAAAGATCAATTTTATTATTAGCATTTAACGCATTTTTAGTCGGTAAAAAAGAACTCAATTTTGCACCTATACTATTCGGTTCCATTAAAACCAATGATTCAAATTCAGATAAAGAAATAGGAGTTTCAAGCAATTGATCAGCCTCATTCAGAGGGAAATGAGAATAAATCATTATCGCAGGATCTACTTTTATCCAATTGTTTCCAAGGGCAATGTCGCATAAAAACTGAGCTTCTTCGCTAGTCAATTCATTCCAAGAATGTTCCTTTTTTTGAAAACCAAAACCTTTTTGTCTTTTTAGAAAGCCATCAATCGTTCTGATTTTTAAACCTGCAAAACGACCCAAAATTTCAATAGAAGTAGCTAATAATTTACTATTTACAGTTCGTTCTTCACCGCTCAACACATTTTTAACCATTTGCTCGTCCAATGATTGATAATTTGAAAGTTTAAAATCTTCATTGAAAGTCACATCTTTGTTTAAATAATCACTAATTGCTTGAAATTTAGCAAGTTCCGATTTTTGTTTTTTAGTTAAGAAATTTACCAAGTCAGCTAGATCGATATTTTGACTCGCCTCAGTATTTGTAACCACCATATTTGAAATAGGATCTAAATAAAACGGCATATCGTATTTCTTTTCACTCGTTGTTTTAAATAAAAAGTCATTTTTATGGGTTAAACTTTGCAGTTTATTTTTGTAAAGTTTGTTATCCACCAAAGCAAACGATTTTTCATAAATATCTGAAATAAATCCTTTTTCGGTACAATTGAAGTTGATTTTATCAGAAGTTAAAGTATAAGTTCCTGTATTACGTTGCACTTTACTTTTATGAACCAAATTCAAATTTTCTTTGTTTTTCGTGTATTTTTTATCAGGGGAATACATCAAATGTTCAAACGTATTGTTTTTGTACAACCTGATAATTTCTATTTTATTTGTCGACTTACTGGGAACAAATACTTGTTTAATTTCTGAATCAACAGATTTCCATGTATTATCATTTGCGAGTAAAGCTGAACTAGAAATTAGCAAAGCAATAAATAGTGATTTTATCTTTTCCATGACTCAAAAAATTAAGTTATTATAAATGTACTTTAGTTTAATCGGGACTCATCAGAAGGTGTTTTAAAGATACTAGCCATATCATCGTATTCTTTTTTAACTGTTTTAAAATAGAAACTTTGTCCTTCCGTTAATTTGTCGAAGTCAATCGTTTTTCGAAAATCTTCGTATGAAACATAAGCTACTTTTCCATTTGGTAATACAGCCACCAAAGCACATTTAGAATCCGTTAATGGAATTTTATCCCAATCAAACGCATTGAATTTAATAACTGAGCGCTCTTCATCAAGAATTAAATAAAGCATCACTTTGTTTATTTTAGGGTTTAACTCTTTTTCAAAATCGAATTTCAGACTTACTTTCGCTAAAATGGAAGCACTTTTGATACAATCTATATTGAATATTCCAAAATCATTCAGTTTAAAAGAATTTAAAATGCCAGATTCTAACAATAATCGATTTTCCTCTTCATCTATTTTTGCGAATTCAATAGCATAATTTTCCATTGCTTTTTCAAATTTTTTGGTTGCTTTAGCTAACTCTCTACCTGTAAGTTCGGGTGAAGCAATCATAGAATACGTTACTGTTATTATTTTACTATTATAATCCGATTGAGACATTGAGAAATCAAGTTTGAAACTATTTTCTCCATCGTTTAAAGGTTCAATTTTAATTTTATCCCAACCAATTCTTAAAGCTTGTTGAGGTGCTAATTCATCATTTGATTTTCTAAATTTCCATTTAATATTTTTCCATATATTTAAGTGAGGCATTCTTTTGTAATCTGAAATTAATTCGAAAATAAAATCAGAAGTATCTGCTGACGGATCTATAGGTCGACTTGGACGAGCTGGTAAAGCAGCCAAAGCATCGTCTCTTCGCGTATTTTGCATAGTTTCAAAAGTTGTACCAGTATCCCAATTTTTATCCTCTTCCAATTTAAATAATTTATAGTTGCTTGTAGGATCAATAGCAGAAGCTAATTCAACTGCAACACTTTTATCGCCGGCCAATTTCAAAGGTTTGTTTTTTTGAGAAACTCTTATTTCCATCATCCCTGCAGAAGAAAAATAATCGGATCTATCTTCTCCTAATTGCATGGGTATACCTGATAAAAATATTTCACGCGCATTTTGAAATTCTCGAAACTTCAAGGTTACTTTACCTTTCACTTTTTTACCATTTTCATCTTCCAAAGCATTTGCTGGAATTACAATATGTGTTCCAGTAGGTTGGTGAAATACTACCCCTTTTTCAGCATCAAAAGATTTGTAAATAAAGGGCGTACCTTTTTCTAGTGGAGGCAAAATACCTTCTTGGTATCTAGATAAATACCTGTAATAACTGATAGATGAAACGGATAGTAATAGCATAAGTAAAGCTGAATAAGCAATTCTTTTATTTGTCTGAGTTTGGATTAATGTTTTCATGACTGTTTTTTTTAATTGATTATTAATTTACTTGTACTAATCTCTAATTCAAAGCAATATAGATTTCCGTCGTAACAACCTACAAGCACATCTAATTTCCCATCTTTGTTCACATCAGCTATGTAAGGAGCAAATTCTGAAGTGGAAGGAAGATTAACTTTGTAATGAATTTTGCCTGTTTTTAGTCCGACCAACAACATAGGTGATTGACCAGATGAATTTTCAGAATCGTATTGTGAAACTATTAAAGCACAAGGTTCATCGTTAAAATTTATCTTATTTGAAGCTACTTGGCATTGATTATACTTAATGATTAGATCGCCATTATTATTTTTATAAGTAGCTTTTTCGATCGGAATAATTTTTACATCTTTTGGATTAGTTGAAGGAATTATAATAGCAGTACTTGTCATAAAAACATCGGAAGTTTGACTAAGCATAGCTCCGCCTAGATCTATTGAAGTAGCCACTTTATGAATTAATTTTCCTTTTGAATTATAGAAAGCGATTTCATCCTTTCCATCTGTTTTAGCATATAGTAAAATCATAATTTGACTTTTCTCACCTTCACCAATAATAATTGGTTTTTCTCGTCCCATATTTGTATAAAAATCGGAATGATCATCTTGATCTATTTCCCATAATAATTTTCCATTTTTACCATTTATAGCTGTAAAATTTCCCCATTTAGAATTGTAAACAAGATCGTTAACCCCATCACCGTTTAAATCGGCTAAACTCGGTTCATTAAAGAAGATAAAATCTTCAGAAAAATGCATTTTGATTTTAAACAAGGTTCTGTTTTCACCCATTTTCCACCCAGAAAAAGCTTTGTCAAAATAAGTCCATACCTGTTTACCACTTAGCGCATCAAGGGCCTCAATTTGACCTGTTTCAGTTGCAAATACAACAAGCTGTTTACCAAATGATTGTATCAATACAGGTCGGTGTTCTATATCGCCAGAAGCATCCACTCTCCATTTCGTTTTCCCATTTTGATCCACACAAAGAAACTCTTCATTGTCGTTTCCAAAAAAATTGGATTCATTAAAATGCAAAATCCCATTTACATCCATATCTCCAAATTGGTTGTTTTCAAAATTTTTAGTGATCTCGCCGTTTTGACCATTTAGAAGAAATACTCCATTCCCTTCATCAAGTGCATAATCTCTAAAATGGTCTCCGTTAGAGCCGATCAATATTTGACCATCAACTAATACTGGAATGGTACGATAGCTTGTACAACCTATTTTGGTTCTCCAATTTTGTTTAATTGTTGATTTTAAAACTGTTTTTTTGTTGGGTAAAGATGCGCTCATTGTAAAAATGAGTAGCATAAGAAGCAGTAGACGTTTCATGGTACAAAATTTAAATTAAACAAAAAAGACTTATAATTAATTTGATTATAAAAAGTTTAAATATTTTTATAATTAATTTTTTAAAGTATTAGTTAAAGTAAATTTTAGCCATATAAGTTTATTTATATGTTAATACGATTAAATTATTTAAATATTACAATTAGATTTAAAATTTTTTTGAGATTGATGTTAATGCTGAGGTTAAGACTAAGATTGAGTTTTGGATGAGATAGAGATTGAGGTTTAGATTAAGTGTGTAGTTTAGGTTAAGACTAAGATTTAGGATGAGACTAAAAATGAGGTTTATATATTAATTTAACCTAGTGCTTCTATCTTTACAATTAAAAACTATTTAAAAAAGATAACGATAATCTATTGAAAATTTCAGCTTGTTCAATATTTACAACATGGCCACAATTTTCAACAATTTCTAACGAAGCAAAATTTTCTCGGACTACCATTTTTTGAACATCTTCTAAAAATAAATGATCTTGTCTTCCCATTAGATATAAAACGGGTAAATTATGAGTTTCTTTTTCAAAAATTTTCAATTTTTTATCTAATATTTTTGTTAGACCAAACCATCTTAAAAATTCAGGTTTTTTTAATTTTTTAGCTTCAACAATAAATATTGAACGTGCTTTTTTATGATTTCTTCTTGGCATTATTACAACAGCAAAAAGTTTATATAAAACCATAAAAGGAACATATTTTTTAGTGATATTTCCACCCCAAATTAAAAATCTAGAAAGACGATTTAACCGAATAATTGCACCCGTTAAAATCATACTTTTTATAATAGATCGATTCATTGAAATCAATTGTCTTATTAAGATAGTTCCTAATGAAACCCCAACAAAATGAGCTTTATTTATTTTAAGAAAGTTCAATACATCTAAAATTTCCTGGCAAATTGATTGAAATGAATACTCCAATTTTTGATTTATATGTTCGATTACCTCGGTTTGTCCATGACCTCTAAGATCTATCAGTAAGAGATTGAAATCTTTTCTGTAAGAATTAATTTGCTTGTACCAAATTGTAGAGCTCCCTCCAGCACCATGAATAAAAACAACCCAAGCAGCATTTGGATCAGGATGAATATATGTAGTATGAAATAACATTTATAAATTATCAGAGAGTAAAAGTAGGAGTATAAAATTGATTTTTCTATTTCAATTGTTGATTATATTATTTTATCTATCAATTTCCTTGTTATTTGTCTTAAAATAGCATTAATACACAACTAACATATAAATTTGTTACATGTTTAGCTCAGTTAGTTTTCTTAATTCTAATTTAGTTCATAAATTCACACTCAAAAAAATAGTAAAAATTAAAGGCAACTTTTAATGCTATTTTACGTCTACCAATTTAAATGGAGAAATTCTATACAATACAATGAAAAAAATAAAAATTATAGCGGTTCTATTTGGCCTTTTAATAGGTTATTCTTCTTTCTCGCAAGGGGATGATTGTTCGACTGCAATACAATTAACTACATTAAGTAATTTTTGTTCTTCAGGAGGATTGTATACAAATGCAGCAGCAACTGTACCGGGAGCAACAGGTTTTGCTCAGGCAACTTGTTGGACAAATGCTTCTCAAAATTTTGATGTTTGGTTTAAATTTGTGAGTGTAGGAACTGATATAATGATAACTGTAAAAGGTGCTGGACTTTCTACAGGTGCAACATTAAGCCAAGCAAGTATAGCATTGTATTCTGGTGATTGTGCTACTGGTATTACTGAACATAAGTGTTCAATGTCTACTAGTTCTAATTTAACTAGTTTGTACCAAGGAGGGATGGATTTAGCTAAAACCTATTATATAAGAGTTACTACTACTACTGCAAATAGAGGTAAATTTGATTTGTGTATTAATAATTTTAATCCTGTTCAAAATCCAAATTCACCAAATGATTGCGACAAAGGAACTATTATTTGTAACAAAGATGCTGTCAGTGTAGGTGTATTGGACTCATATGGTTCTAATACAACTGAACATAAGTTAGGATGTATGAATTCAACAGAAGCGAATTCAACTTGGTTAGAGTTTAAATGCTCAACTACAGGTACATTAGATTTTGATCTTGTTGGTACAGATAAAACGAATGATTTGGATTGGGTTTTAATGGAAATAACTGCTTTGAGAAATTGTGCTACAAGATCGTTAGTTAGTTGTAATATTGCAAGTTGTGATATAAACAATGCGTCAAGTACAACTGGTATTGAACGTAAAACAGGTTTAAGAGCTGGTGAAGATGCTACCGCTTTAATTGGAAACGGAACAACTGCAGATAGTGAAGGTAGAGATTGTTCAAGTCCTGCAAATGGGTATAATAATACTGTGAACATAGTCAAAAATCATACTTACGCTTTATTTATCAATAACTTTACAGGTGTTCAAGGTTTTGCGATTTCTTGGGGAGGATCGAGTAAGTTTCAAGGTCCAGAACCTGCAATTACAACATTAAATGATAAAACGACAATTTGTATTGGAGAAAGTATACAAGCATCTGGATCGACTTCAACACTAGGTACTTATACTTCTTTAGAATGGACAATGCCTTCTGTAGGAGTACCAACTACTTATTCAGGAGTTGGTCCTTTCCCAGTAACATTCAATAAAACAGGCACTTATCCTTTGATATTAAAAGGGTTAGATGCTGAAGGATGTATTAATGTTGTGAATAAAAATATTACTGTAATTGGTTTAAATGCTGATTTCACTGCACCTCCAGTTTGCGTTGGTACTGCTACAACATTTACATGCCCTACTTCAGGAATAACTAGTTATGCTTGGGAATTTGGAGATGGAGCTACTAGCACAGGAGCTACTACAACTCATACGTATGCTGCCGCTGGAGACTATACTGCAAAATTAACTATAACGGGAGGTAGTTGTACTAATGTTTTTTCACAAAATGTGTCAGTTTTGGGAGCTGATTTAGCAATAACTCCAGCTAGCCCATCCATTTGCAATGGAAGTTCTATAACATTAAATGGAACAGCTAAAGTAACAGGGAATGTAAGTAAATCGAAAGTGATTACCCAAAGTGCACCAAGTACAGTTCCTTCAGCAGATTACTATAGTGGTGTTGGTGTTAGTTTAACATGGGACGGATCAATTGGTACAGGAGTAAATGCTGCATCAGCCTCGGATCTAGGTGTTTCAAATTTAGTAGTTTCAGGTCTTTCACCTAGTAGTTGGAAAATTAATTCTGTTTGTATAAATATTGCTACTACAAAACCTAAATATGATATGGTATATTTAGAAAATCCTTGTGGACAACGTATTAAATTGATTGATATTACTACCGCCCTTACTAATACTAATACTGTTAATCCAGCCTTTAGTAATGCTTGTTTCACTCCAACCGCAACAACAATTTTAGGTTCTACCGCAAATGCTCCTTTTTCAGGAACGTATGCAGCAGATGAAATCACACTATGGAATACTAATTTATTAAATTGTTCTATTCCTAATGGATCATGGAAATTATTAGTTGGTGAATATTATAATATTACTTCATCAGGTAGTCCAGTGATTAAAAGTTGGTCAATTGATTTTCAAACAGATGCACCAAATAGTTTAAAGACATTAGTTTGGAGTCCACTTACAAATTTAACAGGAGTTGGGTATACTGGAATTGCAACGGCTTCAGGTACAGCAACAGCTACAACTTCTTCAGCTGGAACGATAGCTTTAAATGCTACAGATGAAAATAATTGCCCTTCTACAAAAAGTGTTACAATTACTACTGGTGGGCCATTAGCACCAACTACTGCAACAGTGAATTACTGCCTAGGGGCTATTGCTACTCCATTAACTGCAATAGGAACTAATTTATTATGGTATACAACAGCTACTGCGGGTCCTGCGGGTGTATCTCAAGCACCAACCCCTTTAACAAGTTCTGCTACCACGTTGCATTATTGGGTATCACAATCAAATGGTAGTTGTGAGAGTGCACGAGCACCTTTGGATGTTATAGTTTCGGATGCACCAACCATAACTGTAAATTCCCCGACAATTTGTGCGGGTCAATCAGCTACATTAACCGCAGGTGGGGGAACAACTTATTCATGGACAGGAGGTCCAACAACTGTTAATTATGTTGTAACCCCTACAGCTACTTCTTCAACTTATACGGTTACAGGAACAACAGGTGGTTGTTCAAATACTGCAACAGCAACAGTAACTGTAAAAGCCTCGCCAACTATAACAGTAAATTCCCCGACAATTTGTGCAGGTCAAACGGCCACATTAACCGCAAGTGGAGGAACTTCTTACGCATGGACAGGAGGTCCAACAACCGATACGTATGCTGTTACTCCTTCGGCTCCTTCAACTACATATACTGTTACTGGTACAACAAATGGGTGTTCAAACACGGCTATTTCTACAGTTACCATAGCATCATCATTACCTATAACAGTAAATTCTCCTACAATTTGTGTGGGCCAATCGGCTACATTAACGGCATCTGGTGGAACGAATTATACATGGACAGGAGGCGCAATAACTAATCCCAATATTGTTTCACCGACAGGCAACACCCAATACACCGTTACAGGAGAAACAAATGGTTGTACAGGTTCAGCAATTGCAACAGTAACAGTAGTTACAATACCAATTATAACAGTAAATTCTCCTACTATTTGTGCAGGTCAATCAGCTACATTAACCGCAAGTGGGGCTACAACATACTCATGGACAGGCGGATCAACAACAAATCCATTTATTTTTTCCCCTACAGCTACTTCTTCAACTTATACGGTTACAGGAACAACAAGTGGTTGTTCAAGTTCAGCAACAGCAACAGTAACAGTAAATCCTATCCCAACTATTAATGTAAATTCTTCTACTATTTGTGGAGGTGAAACGGCGACATTAATCGCAAGTGGTGGTACAAGTTATTCATGGACAGACGGCTCAATATTAAATCCATATACTGTTTCTCCTACAACAACAACTTCATATACAGTAACAGGCACAAACAATGGATGTTCTAATACTGCAACCGCGAATGTAGTAGTTAATTTTACACCAATACTTACAGTAAATTCTCCAATTATATGTAAAGGAGAATCGGCTACTTTAATAGCAAGTGGAGGAACAACTTATTTGTGGTCTGATGGAATTACAACTAGTAATAATATTGTTGCACCAATAACCACTACAAATTATACTGTAACAAGTAATAATGGAGGATGTGCTTCTACGGCAACTACAACAGTTACTGTAAATACAAGTCCAACATTAGTTGTAAGTAATCCAACTGAAGTTTGTCAACCAGAAACAATAGATATAACTGATCCTAAACTTATTATTAATAGTACAGTTGGAACGAGTATTAGTTATTATTCAAACACTTCTGGAACAACACTTTTGACTTCACCAAATTCGATTAGAAACAGTGGAACTTATTATATAAAAAGTTCACAGAGTGGTTGTAGTACAATTGTACCTATTATCGTGAAAATTAATCCTAAACCGAAGGCCAATTTTGTCCCGACACCTCCAAATGTTACGACAACAAATTCAAAAAGTATCATGATGAATACTTCATTAAATGCTGTAGATTTCACTTGGATTTTTTCAGATGGTTTAGTGTCATCTGATGTAAGTCCTGAACATGATTTTCCTAATAAAGAACAAAGCAAACAAGTGGTTATATTGATAGCAACTTCTGATGCAGGTTGTAAGGATACTACTAATAAAATTATCATTGTGAACGAAGAAGTTATTTATTATGTTCCAAACACGTTTACTCCTGATAATGATGATTTTAACCAAGTTTTTAAGCCTGTTTTTACCTCTGGGTACGATCCTTTTAGTTACCACCTTTCAATATTTAATAGATGGGGAGAATTAGTTTTCGAATCTTATGACCCAACAATTGGTTGGACTGGATTTTACGGAAAAGATGGAGTATTGGTTCAAGAAGGAAGTTATACATGGAAAATTGACTTTAAATTAAAAGAAAATGATTCTCATAAAGTTGAAGTAGGAAGTGTGAATATTCTGAAATAGAACCAAATAACACTTTAATTTTATAAAAGTTTGGTAGTAATTTTTATAAACTATTTTGTATTACTTTTGAAAATTATTTTATTCTAAAGCATAATAATAAAAAAAATATATTTTATGAGAGTTTGTTTATCTTTATTAATATTAATTTCTGATGATCGAATCTATAAAAAGTTACAATAAATTTACATTTCAATTAGCTCAATTAATATAAAATCTTAATAAAATAAGTTATGATTATAACTAACAATTTCTTTAAAAAAGTTTTACTCACTTTTGTTTTAACTAGTTTAATTTTAACTACTTCATTCGCTCAAGAAGGATCGTGTAGTGTACCAAATACAAGCATTAATTCATTTGCTACAGCCGCTGATGCAAATACTGCCGCTTCAACGGCAAATGGTACACCTAATTTTCAAAACTTAACTACAAAAGAAGGTAATAATACATTAGTAACTTTTTATTATTCTGTGAAATCTTCTGCTTCTGGAACTTTAGGTATTTTAATGAATGTTTCTAATAATTGTCCAGGTACTCCATCGAGTTATAATTCTACAACAAAAACATGTAATTATTCTGACGGTTCAACAGTTGGTAGTTCTCAAATTACTTCTTGTGGAACTACAATGAGGACTTCTAGGGATTGTAAATTATTTCCTGTAGCTACTGCATGCGCAGGAACCGGAAATATCGCATATGATACTAAAGTAAAAAATTCTACCTATAGCCCAACATTTAATCCTGAATGGACTACTTTAACTCCAAGTACAGATTATGTTTTAGTAATTACTATGAATTTAAGTACCTTATGTTCAACGACTGATGTTGCAATTTCAAAGTATGATCCTCCAGGTAGCACATGTACATCAACAATCGGAACAGTAGCAGTAACTAATGCTACTGCTAATGGTTCAGAGTGGGATGTAAAAGCAGGTGCTACTTTAAATTTAACAGCTTCAGGATATACATTGCCTCCAAGTTCTGATGCTCCTTGCGCTGCAACTTATGGGTATATTATATTTAATCAAGCACCAACATTACCTATTACTAATGTATCAAATTTAAGTTCGTTACCAGGTTATCAAACTGTTACAACTGGCGAAATCTGTAAAGACGATAATAAAGCAGGGAGTTCATCAAGTCTTCCTGGAAAAAATAAACTATGGTATGTTCCTTTTACAGCAGATTGTAAAGTTTCAGGATCTCCTGTAGTATTTGATGATAATACCGATTTATGTTTTAAAATTGGAACTTCAGCTATTGTTGTAAATTACTTACCACCAGTTACTTGTGCTACATGCGCTAATGCAATTTGTCCTGTAGTTTCATCAACGGGAGCAACTCCAACATTAGCTAGATCAAAATCAACAACCGATATTACAGCAGCTGGTACATCGAATCCTATTTCAATTGACTTAAAAATGGATGGAACTCCTGTAACAGTTTGTGTCCCTATAACAATACCTTCAAATGCAACACTGTTTGGCTTTAAACACGCTTTACCCGATTATAAAGGTTGTATTGATGTTAAAACTGATTTTGTAAGGTCCTATACTTTACTTCCTGCAACATGTTCAGGAACTAATATTGCTCCAAAGTTAACAAATTCAACTAACGTAGGTAGTGGATTTAATCCAGAATGGAACGTTGTAACTACAACTCCTGCAGCAGGAGAAATAAACCCTGGAGATTACATTTTTTGTTTTACAATAAGAACAGCATCAGGTACAAGTTGTACTGAAGTTCCAAAATTGGTTCTTGGTTATTATACAAATGGATCATGTGTAACTCCTATTGCTAAAGAAACTTCATCAAATATTAAAGCTTGTATTGGTGCCTCTATAAATTTTGATGGATCTACTTCTACTTCTAATGCAGCTAGTATGAAATCCTATTCCTGGGATTTTGGAGATGGTTCAGCCGTAGTTACGGGAACTACTGCTACAGTTTCACATACTTATACAAAATCAGGTAAATATATACCAAGTTTAGTGGTTACTAATTCGGATGGATGTTCAAGTACAAATGCTATAACAACATCAGTATCAATAGCTAGCGTTCCAAATTTTAAAGGCAGTACAACGGGTACTACTTGTTTAAATACTCAAGTATGTATTGACGGTAAAGCGAATTGGGCTCCTGTTACAACCCCTATCACGATTACACCACCACCTGTAACTGTTATTCCAGTAATGAATTCTGTTATAAATATTCCAATAACCATAAAAGGATATACTGCAGGACAAAAGATTACTAATGCATCTGATGTTTTGAGTATCTGTTCTAATATGGAACATTCTGCAATTGATGATATTATAATTACTTTAATTTCTCCTTCTGGACAGACATTAGTATTGCATAACAGAGGAGGTGGAGCATCCGTTTTAGGTAACCCTACTATGGGAGGCGCTGCTATGGAAATAGACCCTAATAATAACGTTGGATGTTCTTGGCCACCTTCAGATGCTCATGGTACAGGTCAAGGTATAGGTATGGATTATTGTTTTAATACTTCAGCTACACAAACCTTACAACAAATTGGTGATGCAAATTTTGACCCAAATAATAATAAATTATGTTATCAAGTACCTGCGGGTAATTATAAAGCTATAGATCCCTTTACAAATTTAATTGGTTCTGATTTAAATGGTACTTGGAATTTGCGAATTGAGGATGTATATAAAAATGATGATGGAACAGTCTTTAGTTGGAATTTAAATTTAAATCCTTCTTTAATTCCGGCTTCAAACACAATACAACCAGTTTTAGCTTCTCAAAAATGGACAGCAGTTTCTGGAACGGATATAACTAGTGGTGCAACAACTGCGCATTTATGTATTACACCTACAAGTTTGACAAATACTAGTTATAAATACGAGGTAACGGATGATTTTGGATGTAAAAAAGATACAACAATAGCAATCATAATAAAAGATAAACCGAATATTTCTTCAATAGTTTTAGCTGAAGTTTGTAAAGGAGGTACCACCTCTGCCATGACTTATACTACTACTTCAACAGGTACAGATATAGCTTCTACTTATACTTTAGATTGGGATGCAACTGCAAATGCAGCTGGTTTTAGTGATATCACAACCTATACTACTTTTACAACTAGTCCGCAAACAATAACTATACCAACTAGTGCCGCAACAACAACCTATAACGGAAGTTTAACAGTTAAAAATGCTGCAGGATGCACGAGTACATCAGCAATTTCTGTAAAAATAAAAGATTGTTGTAGCGCAGCAATCGGAACATTTAAAGTCACTGTAGAAGGTACTGTTGTTACAGGAAATACTTTTGATTTATCTAAAGATCAAACATTAGTTTTAACCTCTAATAACGATTTTGTTTTACCTCCAAAATCTAGTGCCGATGATGCTGGAATTGGATATGCTGTTTTTACGTGTGATCCTTCAGTAATAGATTTAACCGATCTAACAAAATATACATCAGCTAATTGCTTTAAAGGCTTTCATTACAGTAAAGATTTTACAGATAAAAATGATGGTACATCAACAAATTCAGGAGGTGTTCAGTTAGGTGTAACTACATTTTGGTTGGTTCCTATTACTTTTGATGACATCTGTACTACCGATCCTGCTAAAAAAACAGCAACATGTAAAACAGGTAATATTGATATTGGAGTTGATATTGATGGAGATGGATGTTTTAAAGCAAGTACACCAATAAAAATTAACTATATAAAAATCCCGTGTGGTACATGTATAACTCCAAACTGTCCGATAGGAAGTGTACCAAATTATAAGTACAGATATCCTGCAACTGCTACTACATGTAGTACTAATTCATATACTGAATGTCCAGGACAAGGAGGAACAATCTGCAATACGGGAGTTGATTTTACAGGTACAGAGACTACGTATCAAACTGTCGTTGCAGATGCTTTTGGTAGATTAGGTGCTTATATTCAAGGTTCAGATTTTACAGGTACAAGCGGTTATTCAGTTACTTCACGACTTTTTGCTCAAGCTAGCTGTGGGGTAACACCTATACCAACAACTCTATTTGGAGCAGGAAATGGAACAGTAACACCAACTAATGATAATGTTTATAACAGATCGAATTTACAAGGTTCATGGAACCCTGAGTGGACGGGTTTAACGCCAAACGGGACGTATATTTTAGAGACGACATTTAATTTGGGTACAGAGACATTAAAAACATATTGCATGGATTTTTATGGTTCTACTAATTGCCCTGCTAAAATAGGAACAATTGCAGTTACAGGAATAGGAGTAACACCAAAAGGTTTAAATGTATACGAAGTAGATCCAGGTGCTACCATTACTATTACTTCTACAAATTCGGTAATGCCTACTTCTTCTCATGAATATTCATATGCATTTTTTGGTTGTGATCCAGGTACTTTAACAGCAGCCGAACTTTTAAACCTTAAAGATCAACCATGTTATATTGCTTCTGATAATAATACAACCACTTCAGATAAGAATAATGCAGGAGAATCTACCTCTATTGTAGGTGAAAATATTTTATGGGTTGTTCCATTTACTCGTTTACCTGATACTGGTACACCGCCAAAGGTTATTGTTAATGATGGTACAGATTGTTATGCTTTTGGTAGCCCAATAAAAATTATTTATTTGAAACCTCCATGCGGTACATGTGTTACTCCTAATTGTCCGATAGGAAGCGTACCAACATATAGAGATAGATATCCGTCTAGTGCAACTTCATGTACAGCAAATACGTATACGACGTGTCCAGGTCAAGGAGGAACAACATGTAATACGGGAGTTAATTTTACTGGAACAGAGATTAGTTATCAAACTGTTGTTGCGGATGCTAAGGGTAAATTAGGCGTATACATTCAAGGATCTGACTTTACAGGTACAAGTGGTTATACAGTTACTTCAAGACTTTTTGCCCAAGGAAATTGTGGTGTAACAGCTATTCCAACAACTTTGTTTGGATCAGGAAATGGAACTGTAACACCAACTAATAATAATGTTTATGGTAGATCAAGTGGACAAGGTTCATGGAACCCTGAGTGGACTAGTTTAACGCCAAATGGTACATATATTTTAGAGACTACCTTTAATTTGGGTACAGAAACATTAAAATCATATTGTATGGATTATTATGGTTCACCAACTTGTCCAGAGATAAAAAATCCTACACCTGCATTTTCGTTTTGTTCAGGAGCAACACCAACAAATTCACTTGAGGTAGAATCTCCTTATAAAGTTAAATACTTTTATTCTACAACAAAATTAACAGATATATCAGGAGTATTAAATTCAGGTGTTAACCTATATACTATAGCGTCGGCTACAAATACATTGGGTACTTCTTCAACTTCAGGTACAAAAGAACAATTGATTTTGACTTCAACTTCTTTTCCTGCAAATACATCTTCAACTTCGATAGATTATTATGTATATGCAATATTTAATGACTTAACAACTCTTGATGTATCTTGTCGTGATTTTAAAGAAATTAAAGTGACAGTAAATACATTACCAGTTTTAACAATAAATAATCCAACTACTGTTTGTGTACCTTTAACAATTGATATTACTAATCCATTAGTTACATTGGGATCAACAGGAAATGGGATTTTATCGTATTATACTGATATAGCAACTACTAATGTTTTGGCAAATCCATCTAAAGTTGATATAGCCAATGTTTATTATATAAAATCATCGAATGGAAGTTGTACCGATACTAAACCTGTAACAGTTACTTTTAGTACAAGTCCAACTTTAGTTGTAACTAATCCTGCTGAAGTATGTCAGCCGGCAACAGTAGATATTACAAATCCAAAACTTCTTTCTGGAAATTCAACAGGAGCGATTATTAATTACTGTTCAAATAGTACAGGAACAACGTTGTTGACATCACCAAATTCGATTAGAAATAGTGGCACTTATTATGTCAAAAGCACCGAATTTGGATGTAGTACAGTTGTACCTATTGTTGTAAAAGTTAATCCTAAACCGAAAGCAAATTTTGTACCTACCCCTCCAAATGTAACGACAATAAATTCAAAAAGTGTAATGCTGAATACATCATTGAATGCAATTGATTACAGTTGGATTTTTTCTGATGGTTTAGTGTCTTCAGATGTAAGTCCTGAGCATGAATTTCCTAATAAAGAACAAAGTAAACAAATAGTAATTTTGATAGCAACTTCTGATGCAGGATGCAAGGATACAATAAATAAAATCATCAATGTGAACGAAGAAGTTATTTACTATATTCCAAATTCATTCACTCCTGACGATGATGATTATAATCAAGTATTCAAGCCCGTATTTACATCTGGATTTGATCCTTTTACTTACCACCTTTCTATCTTTAATAGATGGGGAGAGTTAGTTTTTGAATCAAACGATACAGAAGTTGGTTGGGCAGGATTATATGGAAAAGATGGAGTGTTGGTTCAAGAAGGAAGTTATACTTGGAAAATAGAATTCAAATTAAAAGAAAATGATTCTCATAAAGTCATAGTAGGAAATGTCAATATTCTAAAATAGAAATTTTACATTAAATTAAAAAGGAAGCTAATTAGCTTCCTTTTTAATTTACATTGCTTGCAAAATCCAATTTTTGACTCCTATTAAATCATTAGAAAAAATATTATTAAATGGTTTAATATAATTTCTATAAGATAAACCCGTTTGTTGGCTTATCCCTGTAATTTTGGATGCACCTAACTTTCTAGCACTGCTTGTATCAAATGTAAAAAGTAAAAGAGAAACATTCATTTTTTTTGTTAACTCAAATAAAATATTCCACGAAGGGAAGTCTCCAGAACGGTTTGCTGTTCCATGAAAAAATCTATTCGGATCATAATTGTCGACTGTATAAGGGGGCTTATATGTACATATTCGTTTTTCATAAATAGATATAACCCTATTATTTTGTGTATCATAATTAAAGCCATCTATATTCACGCCCCATGCTAATGAATTACTAAACAGATCATTATCAATAATACTATGAGCTATTCTACTAGCGGCATTATACATTGCTTTTTTCTGATTAAAACTTTGTTGTGAACGCCACCAATTAATAAAATCAACCTTGGTGAAACTATATTGTAATAAGTAATTTATTATTCCATTATTTAAAACGGTGTTATAAATTTGGTAGGCACCGTTTGCCTCAGATGTTATGATGATATAGTATGGTACGCCAAGTTGAGCACAAAATATAAATCTTGCTTTTTCTTCTTCTTCTTTTAGCAAATCAAAACGGATTGAGTTAAAATCCGCTACTTGGTAGGCTTCAACGCCACATTTAAAAACATCACCTTCTTTTAATAAGCCTTGAATATCAAAAATATTTAAATTGGAAAATACTTCAGTAGCATATGGATGATTTCTTTCGGTGTCTCTTCGTTTCATAGGTAGATAATTTATTTTTTAATTTTCATATGGTCCGCGCAAGAAGACTTATAAATACCTAAAGCTATTAGTTTTTATATTCTTCTAGTAAATAATTAATATTAAATATTTTTGATTGTTTTTACAACGCTATTTAATTCTTCAATAAGCTTTTTGTTCGCAACATCGAAAATGTTTTCAAGTTTTCCTGTTAGCTCTATTTGAAGAATATCTTGGTGAACTAAATTTACTTTAAAAGGATGTATTCGAATGATTGTTCCATCTGTAAATTCATCTTGTATTTCATAAACAGGCAGTTCATTTTTTTGCGGTTCAAAAGGCAAAGCCGGATAAATTAAGCCTATATCTGAAATACCACTGCCTACTGCATAGGATACCATTTGGTAAATATCAGACTGTGAAATATTGTAAACAGGATCAATATCCTCTTCTTCTTGAATTTTAGTGTTGTAAATTTTCTTGTATTTGGTATCAAAAAGGATGTAAGACTTATCTTCAAGTCCTACAACAATATCATTAATCATGCTAAATCTGTTAGCAACTAAACTAGGGACTTGTCTAACTAAAAATGTTCTTGCACTGCTTGGCCTTGACCTACTGACACTTTTAATAGGGGATATTGCGTTACTTTTAAGCGTCGAAAAAATAAAATTCTCAAATAGTTTTTCACTTGGAATAAGCAAGGCAAAAACACTGTAATCATCTTTCCATTTATAAATTGACAATGATGATAGAAACATTTTGCAATTATCAAGAATCGTTTTAAACTCAGTGTAAATGGGGTTTAAGACAACCTTATCGCAATCTTCTGGTGTTGAGGCTGTATTTTCTACTTCATCTAAAATGAAAAGTATTTCTTCAAGGTTACGCTTTGTTTGTGGATTTTTCGTAAAGTCTTTAAGAAGTGTACTTACATATTTAACTATTCGGTTAAACTGGTTGTCATATTGAAATGAATCAAAAACACATGGTAATTTATGTCTGTTACCAACTGAGTAATTTTGTACATATTTATTAAAATCTATCTGACCTTTTACTGTTTCAAGTTCTTCATTTACAGAATCATAATAATTATAAGAAGCAACAGATAATATTTCAAGTGTATAACTTGAAAATATAAATACTAGAATTTCTAAGAAATCTGATTCTAAGGCACCAAGAGAACTTTCCATAGTGGAATAGTTCTGCTTCTCACTTCCTGAAAGCCACCATAAAATATGAGCATATATGCTATCTGTTTACTTGGAAGTATATTTATGTTTTT
>CANCQX010000037.1 GCA_947380375.1 Flavobacteriales bacterium | reverse complement strand
AAAAAGGCTGAGAATAGAGTTTGTGTTAAATCTGTAGGTGCTGAACAAGTCAAAGAAATAGATTTACCATTCTTCAATAAATTACAGTTGTATGAACGAATCAAATTTGAACTTATACAAGATTCAATTAATAAAGTAATAATAAAAGGGGGTAAAAATTTATTAAGTCAGATTGATATTAGAATTTCAGAAGACACACTTATTATAAAAAATAATAACAGATGTAATTTTTTAAGAGATTATAATAAAACTGTTACAGCTGAAATTCATTTCAAAGAGCTAATTGAATTAAAGTATTTTGGTACAGAATTATTAACAAATAAAGGAGTTTTAAATTTACCTTGGTTCATACTGTCAATTATTTCTAGTTCAGCTTCTGTTGATTTAAATTTAAATTCTAATGTAATTTATGCTAGCTCAGGGAACTATGGTGATTTTAATTTATCGGGGAAAACAAATGTTGTTTACTTAGATATTAATAATAATGGATATTGTAATACTTCTAATTTAATAGTTAAAGACTCAATAAAGGTTTCATCTAGAACTATGGGAATTATGAAAATAAATGCAGATAATACTTTGTTAAATGCAGAAATCAAAAATGGGGGAGATGTTTTTTACAAAGGTACTCCTTCATCTATTTTTCTAAAAAAAACAGGTAAAGGAGAATTGATAAAAGAATAACTTAAATATTCTAATAAATATTTTCTGAATTATTTCGTTTTAACCTCATTAATATTGAAAAAGCTCTATCTATATCAGATTGAGATACAACTGTGGTAAACTCATTAGATGTTGAAATTATTTCAGTAATATTTATTCCATCCCAAGCTAAATGTTTTAAAATATAATAATAAACACCATGTAATTCAATGTTTATTGATGGTAGTTTAACTGTTACGGAAGCTAAGTTTTTTGTATTTGAAGTTATTTTTTCATTTTTGAAAAGCTTTTCAATTGTTTCAATATGACCATCATTAACAATTAGTGTAGTTTCTGTGATCCCTCTAGTTATAGCAAAAAAGCTATCATTTTCTTTATTTAAAATATTTACTAATTCAAGCTGTTTTTCTTTTAGAGAATCTGAGTTTTCAAATGTGAAATTTGTAAGATTACTCCTTACAAGGATATCACCAATTTCACCCATTACATTTTTTATTTTTAAATCTAATTGGTGGTAATATCCTGGAGGCATCCTTTTTATAGCCATTACGATTGCTCCTTCATTTACTTCTTTTTTTAAACTCTTTTCAATTTCAGGACGGAGTTTTCTAGCAAGTGATGAGATATTTATTAGATTTTCTGACATTGCCTCTCTTAGAAAAGGACTTCGATTTATTAATTCTTCAGTGATTTTTCCTAAGGATTGCATAATGTGTTTATTTGTTGATTATCAATACTATTTATTCATGAACAACTTCATTTCTCATTTTTTCTTGAACTAATTTAAACGTAAATTCTAATTGTTCTTCCTGAGTTAAATTTGAATTATCTAGCAAAATAGCATCATTTGCCTGACGTAATGGACTTTCTTTTCTTGTGCTGTCAATTCTGTCTCTTTCTTCAAGATTATAACTAATCTCTTCAAATGTTATACTTTTATTTGTTTCGGAAAGCTCTAAAAATCTTCGTTGAGCTCTTGTTTCAGGATCGGCAGTTACAAATAATTTGAGTTCAGCATTCGGAAAAACTACAGTGCCGATATCTCTCCCGTCCATAATTATCCCACCAAATTCACCCATTTTTTGTTGTTCTAAAACTAATTTTTCCCTTACTTCTTTTATGCTTGCAACTTTAGAAACAATCGATGCGACATCAATATTTCGAATTAAATGTTCAACGTTAATTCCATTAAGAAATAATTCAGGTTTTAATGTATTGTCGTTATTTTTAAAAGTTAAATTAATCCCACATAATTGTTTGATTAATAGTGTTTCATTAACTTCTCCTTCTTTAACTAAATCATTTTGAATGCAATATAAGGATACTCCTCTGTACATTGCACCACTATCAATAAAAATGTAGTTTAATTTTTTAGCTAAAGCTTTAGCCAATGTACTTTTTCCACATGAAGAAAAACCATCAATTGCAATTGTTATTTTAGTTGACAAATTCATTTGTTTTCTGGATTAATATGAAAAAGTAATGACTGAAATTTATTTTATAAAAATACTACTTTTTTATTTTTTTTACAAAAAAGATTATTGAACATTTTTTATTTCCATTTCAAAAACTAAAATAGAATTTGGTGGTATATCATCTAAATCATTTTCGCCATAACCCAAACTTGGAGGAACTACTAAAAATACTGATCCTCCGGGTTTTAATTTTTGAATTATTTCTTTCCATCCTTGAATTAAATCTTTTACAGCGAAAGAAATCGGCTTTTTTTGATGATCGAATAGAAAGCCATTTAGTAATTGACCTTTATATGTAAACGAAACATTATCGGAGTATTGAATTTTTTTTCCTTCCCCCTCTTTATATATATGATAGTATAAACCAGATTCAGATCGAATACATTCTATCTTTTTCTTTTTTAAGTATGCTTGAATTTGCTCATCAAAATTCTTCTTGTCGTCTTCTGAGTATGTTTTACAGGAAATTATACTTAGTGTTAAAATGATAATTATGTAAAAATATTTCATATGTTATAAATCTCTTTGTGTTACAATATTTGAATTTATAATTCGATAGGAGTTAAAGTGAAACCTTCTTTTTGAAGCTTTCTAATTACTCCGTTTTCTCCACCTAAATGTCCTGCACCAACAGCAATAAAGCATTTGTTTTTAGATAGGTTATTCATTATTTGAGGTATCCAATTTGAATTTCGATGATCTACAAAATCAGATTGTTTAGTTGATAAAATACCGCTTTCATTTTGAATTAATAATAGCAATGAATCTACATTTTGTCGGTAATAAATTTGTTGCATCTTACTAATGAGATGTATTGATTTTTTAGAATCTCTAATACATTCCATTACAAGTTCGGCTTGATCAATTTTAGATAAATTATCAAATAAGGACATTTGTTCATTAAAAGTTTCAAGTCCAATTTGTTCAATTTTGTTTTTTGATGCAATTCTTTGAAAAGTCAATTCATAGGATTCTGTTTTACCTGAAAATTGAAGTTGAGTAGCTAATTGAACGACCATAAATGGTTTCATTTTATAAAAATTAGTCCTAAACGATTGTTCGTTCATTTTTAATTCAGATTTTGCCCAATTTAAAATGCTGTCAATTTCATCATTTGTGAAAAAATCAAAAAATGAACCTTGTTTTAAAGTTATTAAGCTTAAAGATTCTTCAGGTGTTGGAAGTCCTTTTAATTCCATTATCAATAAGTCAGATTTTGAAACTATTTTTTCTAATTTTTGAGGGAAAATAAAATAATCCTTCTCAATTAGATGCATTGTACCAAAAAGATAGCTATCCTTTAAAACATTAGGACCTTCTATTTTCCACAAAAGTGAGCTTTTAGTAAAAGTGAAAGGTGAAACATCTGAGTAAGTAAAGCTTAAACAGCATAAAATACAAATAGTAGCAACTATTTTAGGATAATATTTTTTCATTTAAACCTTATTCAAATGTAATCTCGGCTAAATAATTGTCATCCTGTTCATAAATTCTAGTTGCCTTTAAACCAACATTCGCAGCCGCTTTGAACAATGAGTCAAAATCAACATATAACCAATCAAACCATGGGCCAATCTCTTTTTTATAAGACATTTGAAATCTAAAATTCCCGTAATATTCAGTGTTTAGATTTACCCAAAGTGCACCATCCTCATCTTCATAAAGGTAACGAATATCGCACGAATCACATAAAATTTTACCACCTGTAGCTAGAAGTGACTTAGCATGAGTTAGCGTATTTTCTAAATTTGAAAGAGAACCCGCAATTCCAATACCATTCATTAACATGGTAATTGTATCGAATTGTTGATCTTTTAGGTCGAAAAAATTAATATTTTGAACATTTAATCCTTTGTTTTTTAAATGTTCAGTAGCACCTTTTGAAATGTCAATTGCTAAAACTTCACAGCCTTTTTTCTCCATTTCTAAAGCGTGAACTCCTGCACCAGCTCCAACATCTAAAACTTTTCCTTTCGCCTTATCAATTGCACAAACTTCTAGATCTGGCATCTCTTCTAAAGTTCTGAAAAGGACTTCTATTGGAATAATATCATCTTCGCAGATTTCTGAAGAAACTATAATATCTTCAGGTTTATTTGTTTTAACATATTCTAAAATTGCTTTTCCAATAGGATCTCCGAATTCTGTACTCATATTTTTATTTTATCCTTAACTCAACCTCAACCTAAATCTCAACCTCTAATAATCGTAATTATCAAAATTTGACATGTCATCATCTGACAAACCATCTTCATAATCATTAAATCCTAGATCGTCTTCGTCTTCATCTTCTTCATCACCATACATATCTTCAATTACACTATCATCTTCTAATTCTGTAATTCGAGAGTCTTCAGGTGGCGCCATTCCCATAGCCATTACAACTCTTGGTTCAGTAGGTGTTTCTTGTTCATAACCAACTAATTCAGCAAGAAATATCCACATTCTTAAAAAATCATAAACCAAAATTATTTTTTGATCAGGCTCTTGAATAAAATCTTTTACGATTGCACTTTTCATTACAGATGGTATTGCATCTATTGAATCGTCATCATACGATAAATCCATTAAACTAATTTCATGCCCCTTGTCCCAATCATCATTGGAAATATAAAAAGAAGCCATTTGATCTCCTTGAAAATTGAAAGCTGAGATAATAGCTTTATAAAATGTTTCGAAATTATCCGAATCATTAATAAGTATATCTCTGAACACTTTTTCTTGATCTTTAGAATCGAGTAGGACTCTGAATTTTAATCCAGCCATAACGTTTATTTTTTCTTAAATGTAAAGTTATCATTTTTTATTTATTAGAAAAAGTTCTATTGTTTCAAACCTAACTCTTTTCCAATTTCCAACATGTATTGAAATGCCGGTTCGTATTCATTTTCTATAGTTCCTTCTAAAATAGCGTCTTTAATTTTCAATTTTATGGTTCCGATTTCATTACAAGGCTTAAGATTAAATACTTCCATTATTATTTGCCCTGAAATTGGTGGTTGAAAATTTCGTACCCTATCTTTTTCTTCTACTGCTTTTAATTTTTGAGTAACTAAATCAAAGTTTTTCTTGAATTTTTGAACTTTAAAATCGTTTTTAGAGGTGATGTCAGCATTACAAAGAGTCATTAAATCGTCTACATCGTCCCCAGCTTCAAATAATAATCTTCTAACAGCAGAATCTGAAACGGTTCCTTTTACTAACGCAATCGGGCGTAAATGAAGGCGAACTAATTTCTCTACATACTTCATTTTAGCATCTAAAGGTAGTTTAAGTCGTCTGAAAATTTTAGAAGTCATTCTCGCTCCAAATTCTTCATGTCCATGAAATGTCCAACCAATCTCTTGGTCAAATCTTTTAGTCGGTGGCTTTGCAATATCATGCATAATTGCAGCCCAACGCAACCATAAGTTATCCGTGTTTTCAGAAATATTGTCTAATACTTCCAAAGTATGGTAAAAATTATCTTTATGTGATTTCCCATCGATTGTTTCAATACCTTGAAGGGCAATCATTTCAGGGAAAAATTGGTGTAATAGTTTTGTTGAATTTAAAAGTTTAAATCCTCGAGAAGGAGTATGAGAAAGAATGATTTTATTTAATTCGTCCATTACTCTTTCTATAGAAATAATAGATAATCTTTCAGAATTTTGAAGAATCGAATTCAAACTATCATTCTCAATTTTAAATCCTAATTGTGAAGCAAAACGAATTGCTCTCATCATTCTTAATGGATCATCACTATAAGTAATGTCAGGGTCTAACGGTGTTCTAATTATTCCTTTTTCAAGATCGCTGAGTCCATTAAATGGGTCAATTATATCACCGAAATTATCGGCGTGAAGACTTAAAGCTAACGCATTTATTGTAAAATCTCTTCTGTTTTGATCGTCTTCTAAAGTACCATTTTCAACGATTGGTTTTCTAGAATCTTGTCTGTATGATTCTTTTCTAGCTCCTACAAATTCAACATCTAAATCTTTGTATTTAAATTGAGCTGTTCCAAAATTTTCAAAAACTGAAACTTTGTTAACTCTCAGTATTCGAGCACATTCTTTTGCTAAATCTAAACCGTTTCCAACAACTACAATATCAATATCTTTAGAAGGTCGTTCTAATAATAAATCGCGCACAAACCCACCAATAACATAGGCTTGAAGATTTTTTTCAGTTACAATTTGAGATGCAACTTTAAATACAGGATGTTTTAAATATGAAGCGTAATTTTTATTATTCATTTATATAGTAGACTAAAAGATTCAAGACTAAAAGATTCAAGACTAAAAGATTCAAGACTAAATGTTTCTAGGTCTTGTATCTTAAAGTCTTATGTCTTTGAGTCTAAATATCTATTGTCTAATTGTGTTTTTCCCAGATTTGAATTAATTCAACCATAGTATGAACTGCTTTTTGCATATCCTGAACACTTACATATTCGTGGCGAGAATGAATAGCCATTTCTCCTGTAAAAATATTTGGACATGGTAGCCCCATAAATGAAAGTTTTGAACCGTCTGTTCCTCCACGAATGATAGTCGCTTCAGAATCTATTCCAATTCGTTTCATTGCTTCAATAGCATAGTTAGTAACATAAGGAACTGTATCTAATATTTCCTTCATGTTTCTATACTGTTCTGTTATTTTGAATTCAGATTCTAATTCTGGATAAGTTGAAAGAATCGTGTCTAAAATTCCTTTTAAACGATTTTCATGTTTCTCTAAATTAGCAGTAACATGATCTCTGATAATAAACGATACCGTTGTTGATTCCAATTCACCTTTTATAGAAGTTGGATGAACAAAACCTTCACGTTTTTCAGTAGATTCAGGACACCATTCAGTCTTTGGTAATGCAGCTACTAATTCAGAAACAACTTTAATCGCATTAACCATTTTATTTTTTGCATATCCAGGATGTGCACTAATTCCTTTAATAGTAATAGTCACCGCATCAGCAGAAAATGATTCATCTTCAATTGAACCTAAAGTTCCTCCATCTAAAGTGTATCCAAAGTCAGCATTTAATTTTTCCATATCTAAATGCTCAACACCTCTACCAACTTCTTCGTCAGGTGTAAATAGAATTCGAATTTTACCATGTTTTACTTCTGGATTATTCACAATATAGTGAGCGAAATCCATAATGATTGCTATTCCAGCTTTATCATCAGCTCCCAAAAGTGTTAAACCACTTGCTGTAACTAAATCATCTCCAATTTTCTTTTTTAAATAAGGATGTCTTTCAGTTGTAATTATTTGAGTTGTGTCATCTGGAAGTGTAATTGGGTTTCCATCGTATTTTCTGTGAACGATTGGTTTTACATTTGTTCCACTGCAATCTGGAGCAGTGTCCATATGTGCACAAAAACAAATTGTCGGTGCCTTGTCATTTTCAGAATTACTTTCAATTGTAGCATATACATATCCCCATTCATCCATTTCAGCATCTTTAATTCCAATTTCTTGTAATTCTTGAACTAAAACGCGCGCTAAATCTTTTTGCTTTTCTGATGAAGGGAATGAAGGTGATATTGGATCTGCAGTAGTATCTATTTGAACGTATTTAACAAATCTTTCTTCGACTGTATATGTGTAATCTTTCATGTTTTTATTTTTGGATTTCAAAGATAAGATTTTAACAGAATAATTCTTTGAATAAAAAGCTAAAACCTAACAATGGGGGATAATTATATGATAAATTTTCGATTTTTTCTTGTAATTATATTTTTAATTTTGCTAATTACTTCATTTTTAAACTGTTAATTTAATTATATAAACTTTTTAATTTATATACATAAGAAAATTAGGTATATAAATTAAAAAGTTATTATATTTGTAATATGTATTCATCAGAACTTATCAAAGGGACTTTAAAAACGATTGTTTTAAAGTTATTGTCAGACTCGGACAAAATGTATGGCTATGAAATTACTCAAAAGGTAAAGGAGCTTACGGGTGGTAAAATTCAATTGACGGAAGGTGCGTTGTATCCTACATTACACGCAATGGAAGCTCAAGGAATTTTAACTACCGATGTGGTTAATGTAGGAAATCGCATACGTAAGTATTATTCCGTAACTGATACAGGGAAAAAAGTAGCCAAAGAGAAAGTAAACGAGTATTCAGATTTTATCGATACAATGATATTTCTGTTAGACTTAAAACCGAAAATGGGTTGAATGTGTACGAGTTAAGTAAAGATCAAGTTGATTTTATTCTGGAGGATGTTAGACGTAACGGAATCGAGACGGAGGAACTGCAGTTAAGCCTCTTGGATCATATTTGTTGTGTTATTGAAAATGAAATGTCACCCGACAAAAACTTTGATGAATTATATCGAAGTGTATTGCCGCGTTTCTTTAAAAATGAATTGAAAGAAATTCAAGAAGAGACAGATTTATTATTAACATTTAAACATTATTATGCCATGAAAAAAGTCATGTTGAGAAGTGGAATGTTTTCTACTGTAGCGTTTATAACTGGTTCGTTTTTAAAAATTATGCATTGGCCAGGTGCAATGATGATGATATTTATTGCGATATTATCGATGTGTTTATTCTTTTTACCGATCTTTTTTCTGATAAAATCAAAAGAAGTAAAAGAGAAAAAAGAAAAGGTTATTATTGGTTTCGGGGTTGTTTTTGGAATTTTATTTTGCATTTCAACTTTGTTTAAAATCATGCAATGGCCGGGAGCTAATTTACTTTGGTTAGCATGTTTAGGAGTGTTGTTTTTCTTGTTTTTACCCGTGTTTTTCTTTTCAGGAATTCGAAATCCAGAAACGAAATTAAATACAATATTGTCTTCAATAATGATTTTAGTTGCAGGAGGTTTGTTGTTTACTTTAACTGTTTTACATGGAACGAAATCTAAAGAGGAAGCACTTCGAATTGCAGATTTGCAAGTGAAAAATGTAAGCAAAAGTACGCAAGAAGCAAATCAGGAAAAATACAATATTCAATCATCCGATTCTATTAGGTTGAAAAATAAACAATTAAAACGTGAAGTCGTAAAGATTATTAATAAAATTGATTCAACTAAATTGGGTTTGTATTCATATTTGTCAGATGGCCTAAAAATAGCTGAAAAACAGTTAATAAAAGAGAATTATGGTAATATGGATAGGACATCTATGTATTTCTTCCAAGGAGTTAATATGAATCCTGAACAAGATTTGGTAAAGCCTCATTTAGTAAGTCTAAAAAATGATTTGAAAAAATTCAAAAAGTTTATTGATGAGAATTATTCAAAATCAGCAAGCACTATCTTAAATTTAGGGGATGATTTTAGAGAATACAAAAGTGGATTGAAGAAAGTGCCGTGGGAATTTCTTTATTTTGATGGAGTACCTTTTGAAGTTGTTGTAAGAAATTTTGATCAGTTAGTTTTAGATATCCGTATTATTGAGGCTAGTTGTATAAAATGAGTTTTTTTAAGTTGATTACAAAAACGAAAGGCTTTCCATTTGGAAAGCCTTTCGTCTTATATAGTATTCTAATTACTTAGAAAATCTCATTAGCTGAAAAGTGGAAATCACCTTCTCTTGCAGCACTTTCGTCAGAATCAGAACCGTGAACTGCATTTTTTGCTTTGCTTTCAGCATATAATTTACGAATTGTTCCTTCAGCTGCTTCTGCAGGATCAGTTGAACCGATTAATGCTCTGAAATCAGCTACTGCATTGTCTTTTTCAAGAATAGCAGCAATGATTGGACCTGAAATCATATATTCAACTAATTCACCATAAAATGGTCTTTCAGCATGCTCGATATAGAATTTTTTTGCTTGATCTTCAGTTAATTGAGTGAATTTCATAGCTTTGATTTTAAATCCTTTACTGATGATTAAGTCAATAATTTTACCAGCATTTCCGCTTTCAATAGCGTCTGGTTTCAACATTGTGAATGTTCTGTTTGTTGCCATTTTTGTTTAATTTTTTCGTAATGAATGGCAAATATAAGTAAATTTTAATGATTGATATATGTTTAGTTCTAGATTGAATTTTAACCTCAACCTAAGTCTCAATATCATTCTCAACTTCAACCTAAATCTCAACCTTAACCTTAACATTAATCATAATTTATTTAGACTTGTCTAAAAATATTTTATTATATTTGTTAAAACGGTATTTATGTTATCTCAAAGTGAGGAAAATTATTTAAAAGCGATTTATTCGCTATCTGAGTTGCAAGGAGAAGCAATTTCTACTAATTTATTGTCTGAAAAGATGTCTACAAAGCCTTCATCTGTAACAGATATGGTGAAAAAACTTTCGGATAAAAAATTGATTTCTTATAAAAAATACCAAGGTTGTGAGCTAACAATCGTAGGGAAAAAAATGGCATTACAAATTATCCGGAAGCACCGCCTGTGGGAAGTTTTTTTAGTAAAAAAATTGAATTTTGGATGGGATGAAGTGCATGAAATTGCAGAACAATTAGAACATATTCAATCAACTAAATTGACAGATCATTTAGAAGAGTATTTGGGTTTTCCAAGATTTGATCCACATGGTGATCCGATTCCAGATAAAAATGGTGTTTTTGAGAAAATAAATAAAAGTAAAGTTCTATCAGATGTAATTATTAATGGTAAAGGAAGTGTAGTAGGAGTTGAGGATGGATCTTCTGGTTTTTTTCAGTTTTTAAATAGATATGAAATAGGTTTAGGAACAGAAATTCAAGTAATAGAAAAATTTGATTTTGATTTATCTATTTTAGTTTTAATAAATGGTAAGGAAATTAGTTTTTCTTCAGTAGTAGCTAATAAAATTTTTATACAACTTTTATGATAAAAAAATTCATTAGTTTAAAATTTATTTTTTTAGCTATCTTTTTTTTAATTGTATTCAATGGATGTGTTTGGCAACCTCAAAAATATGGAGATCCAAAATTAATTGTCTGTACAACAACAATAATAGGAGATGCAGTTAAAGAGTTAGTTAAAGAAAGATATTCAGTTAAGACTTTAATGGGGGCTGGAATAGATCCTCATATGTATGAGGCTAAACCTTCCGATATTAGAGCGCTTGGTAATGCACGTGTTGTAGTTTATAATGGATTGCATTTAGAGGGTAAAATGACTGATTTATTTGAGCGAATGAAGGATGAAAAACAAATTATTGCTTTTTCAAATGGGATGGACAATAACAGGTTAATAAAAGTAAATTCACACACGTTTGATCCTCATGTTTGGTTTGATCCATTACTTTGGTTAGATGGAGTTAAAGAATCTGCAAATCAATTAATTAAAATTTTCCCAAAAGATAAGGAGTTTATTTTATCAAATTATAAAAGTCTTGAAAATGATTATAAAAGATTGAATCAAGATTTAAAATATCAAATTCATTCAATACCAAAGTCTCAACGAGTTTTAATTACTTCCCACGATGCTTTTCATTATTTTGGAAAAGCTTTTGATTTAGAAGTTTTAGCTATACAAGGGGTTTCGACTGTTTCAGAACCAGGTTTGAAAAATGTTTCCAACTTAGTGAATTTAATTGTAAAAAGAAAAGTGAAAGCAATTTTTATAGAAAGTAGTGTTTCATCTAAATCTATTAAAGCTGTGATTGAAGGATGTAAAACAAAAGGACAAATTGTGAAAATTGGAGGAACTTTGTATTCGGATGCTTTGGGAGATAAAAAATCTGGTGCAAATACATACATTGGTATGATGAGAAAAAATGTAAAAACATTGGCTCTTGCGTTGAAAGTAAAGTACAAAAAATATGTTGAACTAAATTGATGAAAATATGAGTCAGAATAGTATAGAAGTGCATAATTTATCAGTTGCTTATAATCGAATACCTGTTCTTTGGGATATTGATTTTGAATTACCAAAAGGTCAAATTATTGGTATTGTTGGACCAAATGGCTCAGGAAAATCGACACTTTTGAAAGCTATTATGGGATTAATTCCATTATCTAGTGGTTTTGCTAAAATATTTGATAAAGAATTAGATTTGGTACGTGAAAGAGTTGCTTATGTTCCACAGCGAGAATCTGTTGATTGGGATTTTCCAGCTACAGTTGAAGATGTTGTTCGTATGGGTAGGTATAAAAAGGGAAAACTTTTTAATAGATTAAGTTCTATTGATAAACATTTGGCTTCTGAAGCTATTGAAAAAGTAAAATTAACACCTTATAAAGATCGACAAATTTCTCAATTGTCTGGAGGACAGCAACAACGAGTTTTTTTAGCAAGGGCTTTGACACAAGGCGCTGATATGTATGTAATGGATGAGCCATTTGTAGGTGTAGATGTCGCAACGGAAAAGACAATTTTGGAACTGTTAATAAGTATGAAAAATGAAGGTAAAACAGTTGTGATAGTACATCATGATTTACAGACCGTTTCAGATTCTTTTGATTATTTAGTATTATTAAATACGCGATTAATTGCCCACGGTCCTACGAAAGAGATTTTGACGGAAGAAAATTTACAAGCAACTTATGGAGGACAGCTAAATTTGTTATCTAAGATAAGGAATATAATTAAGAATAAGGATTTTCCAATGCGTGAAAAAGGTTTTGAAGACAAATGATAGAGCGAATAATATATTTTTTTTCTGATCCAATTGCTCAAAAAGTAATATTGGGTGTTGCGATTATTGGGGCTATTTCTGGAGTTGTTGGAACATTCTCATTTCTAAGAAAAAAAACATTAATAGCTGATGCGATTTCTCATTCTGTTCTACCAGGTGTTTGTATCGGTTTTATATTTGCAGGAACCAAAGATCCTATTTTATTGATGATTGGATCGCTTGTAATAGGTTGGTTTTCAGTTTGGATAATCGATTACATCTCAAGTACTACTAAATTGAGCGAAGATACATCAATTGCACTAGTTTCAACTTTGTTTTTTGCAATAGGATCTGTTTTATTATCCTTTATTTCTAAAAGTGGAAATGCAGAACAGTCGGGGTTGAAAAATTTTCTTTTTGGAAAAGCTGCAACAATGACAGCCTTCGATATTCAAGTATTTGCAATTGTTTCAATTGGAATTTTACTTATTGTAATAGTATTTTTCAAACCTTTTCAAATAGTTTGTTTTAATCTTGAATTTGCAAGGTCTATTGGGGTGAAAGTAAGAAGAATTGAGTTTTTACTTTCCACTTTAACAGTTCTGACTGTAGCAATTGGTATTCAAGCTGTAGGAGTTGTATTAATGTCTGCATTATTAATTGCACCAGCAGCATCAGCAAGGTATTGGACAAATAAATTGCCTATTATGGTTTTTATTGCTGCCATTTTCGGAATGCTTTCAGGAGTGATGGGGGTAATGTTTTCAACAATTAAAGATAATATGCCTACTGGACCTTGGATTGTTTTTGCCTTATTTTTATTTACACTTTTAACTTTATTATTTGCACCTAAAAAAGGATGGTTCTCTATAAGAAAAAGAAATAAATTGAACAGCAGAAAAATTGCAGAAGAAAATATTTTAAAGATAATCTACCACTTAAAAGAAGAAGGAAATAGTACTATTTCTTTTGGAAATTTTCTTGAAAAAAGAACAATGGATACTATTTTATTAGAGAAAACATTAAATTATTTGGTAGATATCGGATTTTTAAAAGATTCTAAAAAGTTGTTTACTTTAACTGAGAATGGGGAGTTAGAGGCAGCAAGAATAGTTCGTTCTCATCGTTTATGGGAATTGTATTTAACGAAAAGAATGAATTTTAAAGATGATCATATTCATGGTACGGCTGAAACGATTGAACATTTAATAACACCTGAAATAGAGAAAGAATTATTGAAAGAGTTAGACTTTCCGACTTCAGATCCTCATAATAAAGAAATACCTTACGCATAATGGGAATAAATGATTTACTTACGTTGATTACTGCGTTGCTAATTGCATGGAGTTGTTCACTATTGGGTTGTTTTTTAGTTTTAAGAAAAGCGGTAATGGTTGGAGATGCAATTTCTCATAGTGTTTTACCTGGAATAGTAATTGCTTATTTGGTTAGTTCAAATTTTAATTCTGTATTCATGTTGATTGGAGCTGCTTTTTTTGGAGTTTTTACAACTGTTATTATTGACTTTTTCCATAAGAAATTAAAATTACAAGAAGATGCCTCGATTGGAATTACATTTACATGGTTATTTGCTTTAGGGGTAATTTTAATAGCTTTATTTACAGATGGAAATGCCGATCTAGACCAAGATTGTGTTTTGTTTGGGGAGTTAGGAACAACATTTTTAGACAAGGTTATTTATAACGGAAGATTGTTTGGAACTCGAAGTATGTTAATGATTCTACCTGTTTTTATATTAGTGGTTTTGTTTGTTGTAGTTGGATTTAAAGGTTTACAAATTTTGTCTTTTCATGAAGAATTTGCAAAGTCTAAAGGTATAAATGTGAATTTTTGGCATTATTCATTCATGGCTTTAGTAAGTATTACAACAGTTATGAGCTTTGAAAGTGTAGGCGCCGTTTTAGTAGTGGGGCTTTTAGTTATTCCGCCAGCGACATCCTATTTATTGGTTGAAAGGTTAATTCCAATGCTTTGGTTATCGTGTTTAGTTTCTACTATTTCATCTTTGTTAGGTTATTTTGCATCAATTTATTTTGATGTTTCAATAAGTTCAATGATTGTTGTGACTTCTGGGGCTATATTTATTTTGGTAATTATTTATACTAAATTGAAAATAGCATTCAGGAAAAAAATAGTTAATTTATAAATTATTGTTAATCAGTTTTATAAATTCGTTTCAGAACTTTATTTGTATAAAACATATGCTTTTAAATATGCGATATTTATTTTTTGTAATAATAGGATTAAACATTCCTTTAACTTCTATTTCACAGGATTCAACTATTATTCATGGGATCGTACAAGAAAAATTTGAAAATAATTTAATTCAAAATGCTTCAATAATAATAAAAGATAAGAATACTTCTTTTTATAGTTCTTCATCTCAAAAAGGTGAGTTTTGGATAAAATTACCCCAACAAAAAGAATATGAATTAAATATAACGCATTCGATTTATAATGATTTTAGTAAAATAGTTAATTCTTTTTCGTTGGATACACTAGAAGTTTTAATTGAGATGTCTCCAATTAAAGTTTTAAAAGATGTAGTGATTAATGGTAAAAAGAAGCCAGAAGTTATTTTTGGTGATACGTTATTAAGTGTAGCCGATTTTGAAGTCCTTAACAATGGAAAAGTTATATTATTAACATATCCTAAAAGACTTGTTAAAGGAAGTGAAATTTTACTTTGGGATGGTTCTTCAGTCTTGAGTAGGACAAAAATAATGGGTGTTGCGGAAGAATTGGTAAGAGATTTCAGAGGAAATGTTCATGTCATTTGTGCTGAAAATGTTTATGGAATTAATATTTCTGAAAATGAAATTAAAATTTTAAGTATAGAAAAAGAATATTTTAAAAAATACCTTGCTCCGATCTTGGATACAAATAAATCTAAAATGTATTTTTCTAATTTTAGTAAAGATTATCCTGAATTTAAATATTATTCATTTGATAAATTCGATTCTTCTTATTTTAAAATTATAGAAATCACGGATGATTTAATGATGGAACTTTATAGGTCTGAATACAAATGGGTAGATGTTCGAACAAAGTTGTGGGCGAAACAAAAAGAAAAAGAAACTGGAATTGATGCTGCGATTTGGGTAGGTGCAAATTATTTCACACATTCAATTTATTATAAACAGTTATATGCTCCAATGTTTCATCGAAGCGATACTTTATTCGTTTTTGATTATTACAAGGATTTTCTATGGGAATTTAATGAAAAAGGTGATAAAATTGATAGTATACCTATATTTCATCATTATAACCCCAAAAATACTGGTTGGAAAAAAAAGTTAATTCAAGATCATATTACGGGACAAGTTTATGCTGTTTTTGAGATTGCTGGTTATAGTTATATAAGTAACATAGATACTAAGACGGGTGAGCTTGGTGATAAATTTCGAATTGGGTATCGTTATGTGGAAAAAATAGAAATAAATAATAATTCTGTTTATTATGTCTATAGACCTTTTGAATCTGCTCAAAAAAAATATTTATATAAAGAAGAATTACCATTTCTCTTTGAAAAATGCAATGTTTTTAAAAACTAAAAAAAAGAGTAGCTTTGAGGTTGAGAATAAATTGTTTTTTAAGAAAAATAGAGTGTCAATAATATGGTTTTTAGTAGTATAGTTTTTCTGCTTTATTTTTTACCTATATTTTTAATAACTTATTATTTAGTTGCTGAAAAATATAAAAATTGGGTACTACTTTTTTTTAGTATATTTTTTTACAGTTGGGGCGCGCCAAAATTTATTTTTGTGATTATTGGAACGACTTTTATTGATTTTCAAATTGTAAAATACTTATCGAAATCACAGAATCAAACAAAAAAAAATAGTTTATTACTTTTTTCTGTAGTATTAAATTTAGGTCTTTTATTCTATTTTAAATATTCTAACTTTTTTGTTGAGAATTTAAATAGTTTCCTTTCAGTTTTTGGTGTTCAGCAAATTAAATGGGTTGAATTGATTCTTCCAATTGGGATTTCATTTTACACCTTTGAGACAATTACTTATGTTGTAGATGTTTATCGAAAAGTACATAAACCATTAGTTAATTTTTGGGATTACTTATTGTATATTATTTTATTTCCTAAGTTGATTGCTGGACCAATTATTCGTTACCATGAATTAGCAGATCAAATTTCAACTAGAACTCAAAATGATACAATTGACAATCGTTTAATGGGATTTTATAGGTTTTCCATTGGACTTGGTAAAAAGGTATTAATTGCAAATCAATTAGGTATACAAGCAGATTATATATTCTCATCGAATTATTCCGACTTAAGTACTTTAACAGCGTGGGTAGGTATTTTGGCCTATACTTTTCAGATCTATTTTGATTTTTCGGGTTATTCAGATATGGCTATTGGAATAGCAAAAATGATTGGATTTAAGTTTCCCGAAAACTTTAATAATCCATATACCTCTAAAAGCATTACTGAGTTTTGGAGAAGATGGCATATTTCACTCGGGAATTGGATGCGTAATTATTTATATATTCCTTTAGGGGGAAATAAAGTGAAAAATAAGAGTCGTTTATTTTTTAATTTAGGACTTGTTTTTATTGTGTCTGGATTATGGCATGGAGCATCTTGGTGTTTCGTAATTTGGGGGATTTATCATGGTATTTTCTTGATACTTGAAAGAATTTTTCTTAAAAAAATACTTGATAAATTAGGGGGAGTGTTAAGTACTTTTTTCACTTTTTTATTGGTTTCAATAGGATGGGTTTTTTTTAGAGTTGAAAAAGTTGAAAATGCCATTATTTATATTAAAAGACTCTTTTCGTTTGATAATTTTAAATTGGAAACATTTGAGGGTGAATTTTATATTTTCTTTTGTTTAGCAATTCTATTTTCTTTTTTCACTTGTTTTAATATTGGACAAAAAATTCAAGATAAATTATTTTTTAAAAAGTATTCAGATAGATTTCATTTGATTATTGCAACTGTTTCAATTGTATTGTTTTTATTATCAGTTAGCTCGATTACCTCTCTTGGGTTTAATCCATTTATTTATTTTAGATTTTAAATATGAAATACATTAAAAGGAAATTAAAGCCAATTTTATTTTTGATTATTTTGATTTTAATGGTATTTCCGATCATTCAAAAGAAATTTAATATTGTTGAATTAGATAATTTGAATGGAGCAATAGATCAAATTGAAAAACCAAAATTTACTATTAATGATTGGTTTTCTGGTAAATTCCAAGAAAATGAAGAAAAGTATTTCAACGAAAATTTTGGTTTCAGAAATTTATTTGTGAGGTTTAATAATGAGATTTACTTTGATTTTTTTAAAAAAGCGAAAGCGAACGGTGTAATTATTGGAAAGCAAAATTATTTGTTTGAAGAGAATTATATAAAAGCATATTATGGTACAGATTTTATCGGAAAAGATAGTATTAACAAGCGAATGGAAAAGTTTAAGTACCTCCAAGATACTTTACGAAAATTAAATAAAAATTTACTTTTAATTTTTGCTGCAGGAAAAGGTACATACTATTCTGAATATATTCCGGAAAAATATAAGGTAAAAAAAAGCACTACGAATTATGAGTATCATTTGAAAAACGCTAAAAAGTTAGGTATTAATTACATTGATTTCAATCAGTATTTTTTAAAAAATAAAAACAAATCAAAATACCCACTTTATCCAAAATATGGTATTCATTGGAGTATTTATGGTATGTGCTTAGCTGCAGACTCAATAATTAAACATATTGAAAAAGCTCGAAAAATTGATATGAATTCTATTTATTGGGAAAAAGTAGATTTAGAAGAGCCTAAAAATGAGGATTATGATATAGGTAGTGGAATGAATCTTTTGTTCAACCTAAAAAGTTTTAAAATGGGGTATCCGCAAATAAAATTTGAAAAAGATAGCTCAAAAATTAAACCAAATCTTTTAGTCGTTTCAGATAGTTATTATTGGGGAATGTTCAATTTTGGAATTTCAGCTGTTTTTAATGAAAGTCATTTTTGGTATTACAATAAAGAGATATACCCAGATACATATACAAAGCCTTTAATGACCGATCAGATTAATTTAAGAAAAGAGATAAATAAACATGATGTAATAATAGTAATGTCTACACAAGCAACAATGACCGATTTGGGTTGGGGATTTATTGAGAAAGCTTATGAGTTGTATAAAAAATAAATCGTTTAAATGAAAAAAGCAGAAAAGACGGGCGTCTTTTCTGCTTTCCTTAATCAACCTAACCTAACCACCTAAATCAGTACAAATATATGTCTATTTTTTAAAGTAAATACCTATTAAAAAGGGTTTTTTTAATATTTTCGACGATGTATTTTAAATTTTACATCAATTAAATAAATTTGTCGATTAATTAGATATAATTTAATTATTAAATTAGTGTTAATTCATTCAAATCTGTTTAATTGTATATTGAAGTCTAGAATTTTCACTAAAAATAGTTGAGTTTTTTGATTTACAATTTTTATTTAGTACAGTACTTTGAATTATATGTTTTGATTAACTATGGTTAATTGATTATTTATTCTAATTTTATTATAATGATGAGAACTATTTTATTCACACTTACTTTTTTTGTTTATTTCTCTTTGTTTTCTCAAAGTGATTCGGTTAATTCAAAACTACATTTTAGCGGTTATTTAGAAACCTATTATAGTTATGATTTGAGTAACCCAACTAATCATACGAAGTCAGATTTTATCTATTCATTTAATAGACACAATGAATTTAATTTAAACTTAGGTTTTCTTAAAGCTAATTATGAAAATAAAAATGTGAAAGCTAATTTAGCTTTGATGACAGGAACGTATTCCAATGCTAATTTATCATCAGAAATGGGAGTTTTAAAAAATATTTATGAGGCAAATGTAGATGTTAAAATATCTAAGACAAAAAATCTGTTTGTTGGTGCAGGTATTTTTCCTTCTCATATAGGTTTTGAAAGTGCTATTGGAAAAGATTGTTGGAATTTATCGAGAAGTATTCTAGCTGATAATTCTCCTTATTATGAAAGTGGGGCTAAAGTTTCGTTTACTTCAAAAAATGACAAATTTTTTTTAAGTGCTTTAATTTTAAATGGTTGGCAGCGAATAAGTAGGGTGGATGGAAACAATACTCCGGCTTTTGGACATCAAATTACCTATAAGCCTTCTGATAAATTAATTGTAAATAGTAGTTCATTTGTAGGGAATACTTTTCCTGATTTTAACAAACAAATGAGGTACTTCCATAATTTTTATACTCAGTACTTGATCAATAAAAAAATAGGATTTATAGTTGGATTTGATTTTGGACTACAGCAAAAATCAAAAGGAAATAAGCAGTATAACAATTGGTATTCACCTGTTTTAATTGCTAAATATTCGCCTAATTCAAGAGTGAGTATAGCAGCAAGAGGTGAGTATTATTCAGATGAAAATCAGGTAATTATTTCTACAAATACTAAAAATGGATTTCAAACGTATGGTTATTCTTTAAATTTTGATTATAACTTGAATGAGAATACAGTTTGGAGAATTGAAGGAAAAGGATATTCAAGTCGTGATAAGCTATTTTTGTTGAATAATAAGGCTAGTAATTTTAATTTTTGTTTGTCGACTTCATTAGCTGTTTCATTTTAAAATAAATGATGTTAAAAATTTGTTCCCTCATTTCTTAAAATTGAAGAAAGTCTTATTAAATAATGTTTTAATTTATGTTTTTATGCTTAATAGAAATAAAGTATATTTAGTTAAAACGAATACTATTTCAAGGATTGTTTTTTTATTAATCATTGCGCAGAGTTTATTTTCCTGTAAAAACAAGTCTCCAAAATCATGTTCGGCTTGTCATAAAGATAATTTAGAGCTATTGGATTCATTAGAGAAATTAGAAAATGAAAAGAAGTTAGATTTGGTTGAGGATTCATTAAAAAAAGTTTCAAATTTAGTGGATATTGAAAGTCTGAATTCTAATATTAGAGTTGATTTAAAATATGCTTCTACAGATAATTTTATGAAAATGAAATTATATAATCGATTAAAAAAAGCTTTTCTTCAAAAAGACATTGCGGAACGTTTGGTAAAATGTCAAGGTTATTTAAGTAAATTATATCCAGATTTCCACTTATTAATCTACGATGCTGTTCGTCCTTTAAGTGTGCAACAAAAAATGTGGGATGCACTTGATACCATTTCATTATCAGAGCGTACTAAGTTTGTTTCTAATCCTGTAAATGGAAGTATTCATAATTATGGAGCGGCGGTAGATTTAACAATTTGTGACTCAAATGGGATTCCTTTAGACATGGGGGCAGGTTACGATGATATTCGGCAAATAGCCTACCCAAGATTGGAACAACAGTTTTTAGATAGTGGGGAATTAACGAGTGAACAAGTTGAAAATAGAAAATTATTAAGAAAAGTGATGGCTTCACAACGTTTCTCAAATATAGCAACTGAATGGTGGCATTTTAATGCTTGTACTCGTCTCGAAGCAAAAGAGAAATATGCTATTTTGTTGACTGAATGAATTAGAGCTTAATGATACGGCAAGTTTGAGTGCTTCCATATTCCGATTTAACGAATAACAAGTAGTCTCCTTGTGCTTGACTAGATATGTCGATTAATATATCTTTATCAAAATCATTTTTAGCGACTAATTTCCCTCTTGAATCCATTAATTTAAATGAATGCTTTCCTGGACTTTTAGCAACTAACATAAACACGCCTTCATTCGGGTTTGGTGTAATAATAATTGTATTTTCTGAAGGTTTCGAATTTGAATCTTGAAAGACTTCAAAATTGGAGTCTTTGATTATTGTATCATTCTTGTTGATTATCCAATTATAAGGATCTATTTCATTCACATTAGTTATTCTTCCGATGTTTTTAACTAAATAGTGGTTAACCAATTCTGAAATCTCAAATCGAATAGTTGTATCACTTTCATTTTCTCGAGCAAAACTTATTTCAAGTGGATTTGTGAATTTTTGTGTTAAAAATTTCCCAGATCCATATTGAGCAATTTCAAGTGATAAGTCATATCCAATACAATTCCACTTCAATTTATAGGTTGGGTATCCTTCGCCATAATACCATTCTTCAAAAAGTGAAGTTAAATCAATTCCAGACACTTCTTCTAAGGATTTTTTTACATCTAAGCCAGTTGCAGTAGAATTTCCAAATTTTTTCTGATAATTTTTTAAACCTTGAAAAAATAATGAATCGTTGTTTAGTACGAATCTTATAGTGTTTATAATGGCAGCTCCTTTGGCATAGGTTAACCTATATTCGAATATTCGATGTGGATTTAAAGTGTCATTTACATATACGCTCCCGTCTAAATATTGCATCGCTGCATCGTGGTAATTTTCCATCTGAACTTTTCTCTCTGTCGGATATAAATATTCTAACATTAAATATTGAGAATAGGTAGCAAATCCTTCATTTACCCAAATATCTGCCCAAGAAGCACAGGTGACATGATCTCCAAACCATTGATGACCAAGCTCGTGTGCGGTTAAATTTTTATCAAAACTACTTTGAGTTGTCATTGTTTGGTGTTCCATTCCCCCTCCAATAGGCGCCATACAATGGCCGTATTTTTCATTGTAAAAAGGGTAAATTCCGTATAATTTTGAGAATAGTTTAATATAATCTGAAGTTGCATCTATATTCGATTTCCAATCAGTTAAACATTGTGGTGTGTCATAAATAAAGTTTTGAATTAAAATAGGATTTATATAATTTTCTAGATTACAGTAAATTGAGTAATCAATGTATTCACCTACAGCAACTGAAATTAAATAATAAGCAATTGAGTGATTGTGTTTCCATTCATATCGGGTATTTCCATTTCCTAGATTTACAGTTTTTTGAAGAAGTCCATTCGAACCTGCTTTACAATTATTAGGCACTGTTATTTTAACCTCACAACTGTCTGCTTTATCTGTCAAAGATTGTTTGCAGGGCCACCACTCAAAAGCTGAGAAAGGTTCTGAAAGTGAAGCTGTTATTTGTTTATTGTATTTGGTTTCAATTTTACTTGTCAAACCTGCTCCACCCATTGGGTTTGTTCCATTTGTAGGGGGTGTTCCGGAGTAATTAATTGAAATGACAAAAAAACTATTTTTAGGTAAATTCACAGGGACTTTTACGGAACTTAAATTGCGTTTAAAATTGCATACTTTTCCATTTACTCTAATTTCGTTGATTGTCAATGAACTAAACAATTCAAAAAGAGCTGAGTCTAAGTTTTCTCGAGTTTTAGCACGAATTTCTACGTTACCTGAAATATCAGTTGAAGTATTTGTTAACGATAAATCCAACGAATAAAAGTGAACATCGTATTTTTCTGTTTCTTTGATTTGAGGAATAGAAAGTGTATTACTTTTTTCAATCTTGAATCTTGATTTCAATTTTGAACATTCTTCCTGCGAGAGAAGCACCACAATATTGGATAAAAAAAATACAATGGTTATTAAATGTTTCATAGCTACTATTATGCGTACTTCAAATATAACGTATATTTATCACAAATAAACTTTAGATTTGTTAAGTTATATTTAAATGACAGCGAAAACTTTAAGTGTTTAATTTTGAATTGTAGCTGTTTGTTTTTAAAAGTAAAGTTAAATGGATAAGTACAAGGAAATCAAAATAATAGGTTTATATACATTTGCTTTTATCTTGTTTATTTCTTTGATAAAGTATTTTATTTTTCCTGATTTATTTTTAAGAAGTCACTTTTTAAACTGGGATGCACAGCATTATTTTACGATTCAAAAGAATGGGTATGAAGGTTTTTTAGTTGCGTTTTTCCCTTTGTTTCCTATGATTTGGAAAGCGGTAGGGGGAGATGTTTATGGAATTATTTTTCTGAATGTATTACTTTATTTAGTCTCTTTTTATTTCTTATGTAAGATATTGAATTTAAATAGATTAGAATTACTATTGTATCTGAGTATCCCGAGTTGTATTTTTTTTATTTTACCTTATTCTGAGTCGGTTTTCTTTGCAAGCTCAACCTTGTTGATTTTAGGTGTTAAAAAAGAAAAATTGCTTCTTGTTTTGATCGGTTTATTTTTGTGTACACTTTCTCGTCCTTCATTTACTGTTCTTCTTCCAGCTTTACTTATAATGGAAGTGTTTGGTAGTGAGAAAAATTGGAAAATGATTAGAAGATTTTTACTTTATGTATCTGTTTCATTATTAGGTGTTTTGGTAGTTTCATTTATTCAATATATTGAAACGGGTAGGTGGTTTGAGTTTTTTAAAGTACAACAAGGTTGGGGCAATCATTTGCAACTACCTATGTTGCCTTTTACAACGTGGGGAGGAAATATGATTGTAAGACTAGATGGTATTGCACTTATCTTTGGATTGCTTTCAGGTGTGTTTTTATTGATCTATATTCTTAATCTAAAAGTCTTTAAGCTATCAGTTTTACCAAAGGAAATAATTCTCTCTTTAGCTTATATTGGAGGTATTACATTGATGGTATTAATTTTTCGTGGAGGAAGTTTATTTAGTTTAAATAGATTTGTTTTTACTACTCCATTTATTTTAATTGTAATTAATTATTTTTTGAACCTAGCTATTTTTCTATCTAAAAAACAATTAGGCGTAATTTTCTTATTGATAGTTCTATATTGGCTCCTATTTGGATCTTATGTCCATATTCAAGCATTTTTAAAATATTTTTTAGTTTCTTTTTATGTGATTGCTTTTTTTCTGATTAAATCGATGAATATCCAACTTTCGAAGTTTTCATATATCGTATTAATCATACTTAATTTCACTTTTCAGTTAGTGTTTTTCACTCATTTTTTGATGACAAAAGGAGATGTAGGATGGGTAGGTTAGTATTTGTTTATTTTTACAGAGAAGTCACAAATCGGAACTATGTTCTTTAATATCTTTTATTTGAGGATGTTTTTAAATAACAACCCCTAAATCTTCCATAGGAATGGTTTTGGTGGTGCACGCTTCATTTCTTAATTCAACTACTAATTGATTGTTTTTAGTAGAAAAATGTGTAGGATTGCTAAAATTTAAGGTGTATTTGATCATTTTAAATGAGTTTATCGGGTTGTATAATAATTTAGCTGCCTGAAATCAACTATTTTTAATGTCTAGTTACTCTCTAATATGATAAATTAACCTGAAGTAATTTGATTACAATTTAGAAAAAAAACTCTATTTTTTTAATT
>CANCQX010000036.1 GCA_947380375.1 Flavobacteriales bacterium | reverse complement strand
ATTAATTCTTTATCAATTTGTTGAAGCTGATTTAATTTATCAACTTCTGACATACTAGAATTAGAAGTTATTTGAGCTATTTTTTCGTTGTAAGTTGAATTTATCGTTTCGATTAAGTTTTCTTTCCCTTTTGAATCTAATGGTGTATTAATTATTGGTTCTTCCGATGAAGATTTAGACAGAACAATATTAGTAGAAACATCTATTTTTTCTTCTTGATCGGAAACAGATTGAGTATTTTCACTAACTGAAACATCATCCCCTTCAGGTAAATCTAAAGAAGATGAAACCAATGTTTTAGCAGTTTGTAGGGATTCTAATTTTTTCTTAAATTGAGGATCAGAAGGATTTTGTTTAAACGCCTTTTCTACATTTAAAATCTCATTATTAATTGACCCTAACAACTCCCTATCCAAAGCTTTTAGCTTGTTTGCCTTTTCTTGTGGTGACAATGTCGCATCTGCTTTAATTCTATCTGATTTACCTTTAGAATTTGTTACAACTGAACCTAAATCTTTTTCCAAATCCTCGTAATCAACTTCTTTCACATCAGGACTTGTCAAAACAAGTTGAGTTATTTGATCAGTAATTTTAGATAAAACTTCAACAGAATTTGTGGTTTTAGAAGAATTAACAGCTAATTCTAACTCTTCTTTTGAAATCACTTTATTAGATTTTACATTATATATTGATTCCAAGGCATCAACCTGTTTTCTAATTGAACTTCTTTCAGCAATTTTTTCATTTAAACCAGTCCCATTAAAAACTCGTTCCTCTGAAATCATTGATCTTTCCGTTTTTTTATTTTTTATAATTGCATCTATATCCTCTATTTCTTTCTTCTTTGCTCCATTTTTAGATCGTTCTAATTCAGCAATATCTGCGTCAATCTTTTTTAAATCTTTATCATATTGATCATCAATTGGCTGCAATTTCACAATTTCATCATCTAATGCTAATCCTCTATCTATTAACTCTTGAAGTGGATCAATCGTTTTTTCATCAATAATTTTTTTAATTGCATCTTTGTTGTCATTCAAATAAGCATATGCCTCTTTCTGCTTATTTTCTTTTAACAATTCTTTAAAATGTTCAGAATAATTAGTTACTTCAGCCGTTATTTCTGAAGAGCCTTTTTTTGAATTTTTAGATAATGAATCAGCATAAAAAAGACTTTTATCAGTAATTAATTTTAATTCCTCCTGAATTTTCAGTGCCCTTTCTGCTTCTTTTAACAATTTATATTTTCGTTTGTCATTTGGAGCAGTATTAGCAAGATCTATTTTGCTTTTAATTAACCCATCAAGACGTTTAATTTCAATTGTATTTTCAACTACCTGATTATATATCTTATTTTCAATTTCTTTAGTTCCATCTTCAGCTCTTTTAGCATCTTTTACCTCATCTTCTAATAAATATCCAACTTCAACTAATGATAAATTACCTAGCCCTAAAACTTTTAAGATTTCCTTATCTTTTATCTCCTTATCCATACGAGCTAATTCTTCAGCACTAACATTTGGAGCTAAAACAGATTTCATTCTAATAACTTGTGCAAATACAGCTTGAGGATCTTCTACTTCTTCGTTAAATAAATCTAATACCTTAACGTTTTCTCGTTCATCATGAAGCTCATGTATAATTTTCTGTTTTAAAGGTTTAAATTCTTTTTGAAAAGGAATTGATGCAATATATTTAAAAACTTGTGGATTTTCGCCAACTCTAATTTCAAATTCGTATTTCCCTCCCTTTGGAAATGTAATTAAATAAACCCCTTTTTCATTCGAATTAAAATTTCCAATAAATTCACCTGAAGCATAATCTTTGACATCAATTAATACTTTTTTCATTTGTGGATTAATAACAGAAGAAAACTCTCCTTTTATTACAGACATGTTCAATGGAACTCTATCAACACGAACTTTATATACAAATAATTTACCCTCTTCACTTTGTCTATTTGATCCGAAATAAGCATTTTTATTCAATGAATCAACTACATAAAATAAATCATCATTTGGAGAAGAAACTGCAAAATCCATATTTTCTGCTTTACCAAACATATCTGTTTCAGAATCATATTTACATCTAAAAACATCAAATCCACCCATAGAATTATGACCTTTTGAACTAAAATATAGATATTGACCGTCTGGATGCATATAAGGATAATCCTCATCAAATTTTGTATTTACATCTCCCTTAAGTTCTTGAGGAAGTCCCCAACCTCCAGTTGGAAGTCTACGTTGAACATATATATCTTTTCCTGTTTTACCAGATTCTCCATAACTAGAATAATATATGACAGTTGGATTTGCAGGGAAATGTATTAAAGGAATATGAGCTTTTTTCTCATCAATTTTTGTTTGAAATTCAGCGGTAACTAATAAATTCCCTCCAATATCACTTAAATCATATATACGGAAAAATTTCTCCTTTTCAATTTCTTTCTTGTCTAGAACAATCATTTCTGTGATGGTGGTAATTAATTTCTTACCATTTTCACACATTTCAATTTGACGTTTTACATCAAAGGAAGCTTTAGCATTAGTACCAACTTTAGAGTCATAAATTTTATAATATTTAATAGCATCATTAAATTGGTAATTTAAATGATAAGCTCTACCTAAAAAATAATTAGCTTCTGCTTCAACATTTAAATTAGTTATAGCATAATTTAAATATTTAAAAACATCTTGGCTTTTTCCCGCATTATATAATAAACAAGCTCCATAATGATAATTAAAATTATGATCTCTTGGTTGAATTGCTAAAAGCCTTAAATAATAAGGAGTTGCTTCAATGTATTTTTCATCTTCAAATAATTTATCTGCAATTTGCTTTGTTTCCTCCAAGCTCTCTTGAGAAAAAGAGAGTAATGGAAAGAGAGATAACATTAATATTATAATTATCTTATAATTCATTTACACTATTTTTATTTAAATAATTTCATTTTACTTTCTTCACCTTTCAAAAGTCTAATTATATTTTTTTTATGAGCAATTATTACTGCACAACTTAAAATGATACTAAATAGAATTAACCAATTATTAGAAATATTAAAACCAAATATTAATATTAAAGGAAAAGAAATTGAAGCTAAAATAGCTCCCAATGAAACAAAATTAAAAATAATAAAAACAATTAAAAAAATTAATACACATATTCCGGCTGCTGGAGGATGTATTCCAATTATTACACCTAAAGATGTAGCTACACCTTTCCCTCCTTTAAACCTTGCGAAAATTGGAAAAACATGTCCAAGTACAGCCAAAATAGCTATTACAATTTTTAAAAGAATTAAAGTATCCTCTGAAACTGAGTTATCACCAAAAAAATCAGTCTGAAGTAAAGTACTAGGTAATAAAACAGCTAAAAAACCTTTTATTATGTCAATTAATAAAACCGTAATACCAGCACGTTTACCAAGTACTCTAAATGTATTTGTTGCACCAGCATTTTTGCTTCCATGTTCACGCACATCAATTCCGTACCATGATTTTCCTATCCAAACCGCTGATGGTATTGAACCTAATAAATAGGCTATACATCCAAAAAGTAAAAAATTCATATTTTTTATTTTCCAAAATAACGTAAAAACTTACTCAAATAAATACTACCTGTTTCTATTTGATATTTAAAGTTTTTAACTTTTCGTTTATCTTCTTTTAAATTATTAACCGCAGTCACAAAATCAGGATCACCCGAAATAATTCGTAATAATCCATCCTTTTTTTCCATAGAATAGTCAAAATAATAATCAAGTGTTGGAATACTAATCTGAAATCCAAATTTATCCATTCCGATATCAGAATATGTTTGTTGAAAAAATGCTTTAAAAGGAACTTTTTTAAATACGGTTTTACCATACATAGAAACTATAGACGCATTATCAGAATTCGAAATCAATCCTTTTTCTTGCATATTTCTAACATCGAAAGAAGTTAATTTCAACCCCGTAATCGTTAAAGCAGATTCCATTTCTTTAGGAATTTTCATTTCTCCATTTATGGTAAAAGCAGATTTCATTTTATCTGCTTCTGCCCTACCAGACCATTCAACAGCAGCTTGTTCTATTGTAGTTGAATTAAAATCTAAAGGTTTCAAATCTTCTATTAAACTTATTTTAGTAGAAAGATCTTGCATCAAACTTTTATCCAAAGGCATATTGAACTTCGTTGTTAAGTTCATTGAAGTTTCACCTTTCTTAGGGTCGTAATTTATTACACCTACAGAATTTACAGTTACATCTCCATAATCCATTCCTAAATTAATTTTACCATCTCCATTTAACATACAAGTTTCAGTATGTAATGAAAGAAAACTACCCAACTCCCCTCGATTTAATAACTTGTCAACAGATCCAATTTGAAATTCTTTTGCATCAACATTATATTGTAGAAGTCCAGTAGCAGACATTATTACAGGATCTAATTCGTTTAGCAGAGGAGATAAAAATAATGGATAGATTTTTATACTATCAATTGCTTTAGAATCTCTCCATACCATACCTGCTGTAACATTCTTACCATCAATGTTTTTCATGTTTTGCTCTATCGGTATTTGTATATTAGTAGGATCAATATTTGCACTCAAAGCTATCCAAGATCTTGGGAATTTAGCACAATTATGATTCATTCTAGTAGAACCGTTAAAAATAATCGTCGGTAAATAAGCAATAACTTGAACATCTCCATAATAATCAAATTGTTTACTTAAATAAAAATTAGCATCCTTACCTATTTTTCCATCTGCAACTGTTTGCCCAGTAGAATCTAGATAAATTCTATCCATTACAAAATCTGTTTTTAAACTATCCAAATCATAATATGGATAAAGTCCTTTACCTGTATATTTTCTCCTTGCTGTAATAGCAACTCCACAGTGTAAAAAAGTATGGTATTGAGTAATGTAATTTGCAACTATTTTTGCATCTACAAAAGGTTCCATTCTAGCTTTTGAACGAATGATAACCTTTGAACTATCAGGATAAATCCTAGCATCCGCGACATCTAAATAAAACACTTTGGAACAATAAATAGATTTCTCCTTCAAATTAAACATAGCTTTAGGGGCTCTAAACTGTAAGGAATCTTGAGCTGGATGAGCTGAATAAAAATTTGGTCCTAACAAATCTAAATCTGCGTTTGCAACATCATCTTCACCACCCTTCGCTTCTACTTCGATAGACTCTAAATCCATAAACCATGTAAACTTATCCATAGTACAGAAATATTGATTAATTGGAAAGTCAAGTCTAGATTCACCTTCATTAGATTTAAATTCACCTTTTCTATCTAAAAATGAAACATGGCCTTGAACATTGTCAGTTCTCAATGCAATAGGTTCCTCATCCTCTTTTATATATTGATTTTTTAAACTAAAACCTGTTGTATCAGCATCCATCTCCCAACGTTTAAATTCAAAATCATCTGACAACATTGTTGCATTTTTGAAGTTCATTAAACCATGCCCTCTCATTCCAGATTCTTTAACAATTGCTGTACCTCTCAATTTAGCTTCACTATTAAAAAAAAGTATATCATGCATAGGCGTAGAAGTTGCCTTCAACAAATTCTTTTTAGGGACATAAGTGACACTTGCTGCTTCACAATTTACATCTGGAAACTGAACTCCAACTTCTATTGGAGTGTTTTTAAACACTGCAAGTCCAATTGTTGAATCAGGGAAAAAAGTATATCCTTTTGAAACAGAACTAGAATGAACAAAATTGATAGTACCAGCTCCTTGAAGACCATTATTAGACAAAATGATTTTATTTTCATACTTTGAGCCAGTTCCGTAAAAATCATGCCCTCCAGTAGGAGCTTTAGTAGAAAAACCAAATGAATAATCTGGCATAATAGTTAAGTTTTCACGAAATTTAGGGAAAATTCCTGCTGAAGTTAACTCTCCAATAACACGAAATGATTTTTCTTCAAAATTATCTAAACTATCAATAAAAAAAGGATCTACAGTATAATAAAAACGACTACTATCATAAGTACCTCTAAAAATTGCCTGAGAATTATAATAAACATAGGATGGTCGAGAAACTTTAAGTTGAGGATAATCCGTAAATTTTGGATTTTGTCCAGATCTATTTGTAGGATGATCAACAAAAAGTTCTCCTACAATACCATTTATACTACTCAACATAGCGATTGGTCTAACTCCATCTTGAGCGGATAATGGTTTTACTCTAAACAGGGATTTATACGTTTTTTGAATGGTAAATTTATAATCTTTATAATTAAAAGCTGAAGCCAAAACGTTTATCTCCATCTTTCCTGTATTTATCCACCCAACAAAATCAAAATTTCTATCTTTTTTTAGAATTACTTCATTATTTTCAGGGAAAACGACTGTACTTTGTGCATCAGAAATATTAATAAAATCTATTGCTTTAAGGTTTAATTCAAGTGAACTAAGGCTCATTTTACCAAATTCAGACATCATTCTTCGAGTCTCATTTTTCTCTTTGTACTGATTTTGAATAAATTTCAAATTATAATCTTTTTCAATTTGCTCTGGTGTATAACCCTTTAACTCTTGAGGTCTTAAATCAGTATTAAAAATTAAATTATCAAAATCTTTTTTACCTGATTTTGATAAAACAAAATTATCCAATTTCTGATTTATCACTATCATTTTAGATTCAGTATCATAACTTATAAAACCATAATTAGCCAACTCAAGTAACATTGGCTTCGCTTCTTCGACTGTTTTATGTAGAGCTGTTGCTGCTTTTCCCTCTGGCAATATGTATTCATCATTTTTGTAGGAATAATTTGAAAGTGCAACTAATGGATGAACTGCCTCCATACCTTGAAGTCTATCAAAAAGTTTTGCATCAAAGAAATTTTTTGACTCAAAACGAGCGACTCTTTGTTCTTGACTTGTTCCAATTTCATAAGCCATAACTAAATCAGCTGATTCAGTTGACCAAGTTAATTTTGGTATATACATATCCAATTGATGGTATGAATTGAAAAATGGAGCTTGACCATTACCCGATTTAGTTCTAGTCATTTCAACTGACTTTCTACTTAAGATATATTGAAATTCTAATCCAGGATGAACTATGGAATCTTTATTATCATTAAACTTTAGTTTAATACCTGTGTTTGATGAATGTATGTTATCTTTTGATATAGTGAATTCTTGAGCTATCGCGGTTATAAAAGGAGTACCATTTCTGTATATAATCATTAAGGCGGGTTCTTTAGGGAATCCAATACCTACGAAATTTGCTCCTTGGAGAGAAAATCCACCATCATAATCTACATTTGGTTTGATCTGCTTAATAGGTAACCTTCTTTCATAAGATGTGAATTGGGGATAAATCCTATCTTCTTCTCTGTTTACTTTAAAAGCTCTATCAGCAATTCTTCCTTGAATTGTTTTTGTGAAATAGGGTGTAGTTAAAATTACAGAATCAGCTGAAAAAGTAGAAACGCGAGTTGAAACTTCGTAATTTTTTAAAACTCCAGATGTTTGAGACCTTGGTAATCCAACTTTTTCCCAAGTTATCATACCGCCTAATCCAATCCACTTTTTTGCTAATGGATCATAAATACCTGATGTATTCCAAATTACGATACTATCGACATACGGATTTTTCTTTTTTGTTTCATCATTGTTATTCGTCACTCTACATGCTAATTGACCCTTTGAACATTTAAAAAGTGGTTTATCAGTATATTCAAAAGCATATTCTCCTCCAATATAATACCAATCAAAATTAGCATTATCAGAAAGAATATTTCTAGAAAAATACAAAGCTGAAAATCCAATAAAATCTTCAAATTTCTTAACGTTTTTAGCATCAAGCATCTTATCAACTGAATTGTGCCATGCAACAAAACTTGAAGTAGATTGTTTTCCTTTAATTAACGAATAAACAGAAAAGACATAATTATAAATTTCAGGATATGGTTGCATCCTTTTTGTTTCCATAAGATTACAAGTCCCAACCATTTTTTGGAAAGTTTCATTTGAAAATTGAGAGGACTCTAATAACATTTCAGGTAAATCCTTTTTAGCAAAATCTCTAAATTCTCCCCTTCCAAAATCATTTAACGATTTTTCAAATTCTTTTACAAATTTTTCTTTATCATAAGAAAAAGATTGACTAAAACCTAAAGAATTAATTAGAAGAATTCCTAAAAAAAGACATATTTTCCTTATCATTTTACTACTATTACAATTTTACTAATCTTTAATAAGCTGAATACCGGCCCAAGTTTCTTTTGAGTATACTTTATTTTTTCTCAAATTAAATTGACTCGAAAATTCAATCAATTCATCAACATCTGAATCAAAAAAACCGCTTAACAATAAAATCCCATCTTTATCAAGCGAATTACTATATTGTTGCAAATGAGATTTCAATACATTTTTATTAATATTTGCAATTATCAAACCAAAAGACTGATCTTTTATTAAATTAACATCTCCACAAAGAATTTCTATATTTTGACATTCATTTCTTTCAACATTCTCTTTTGCATTTACTACCGTCCAATCTTCAATATCTATTCCTAAAATAGATTTAGCACCCAATTTCTCTGAGATAATTGCAAGAACTCCTGTCCCAGTTCCCATATCTAAAACCCTTTCTGGTAAATCTCCAATTTCGAAAAGAGCTTTCGACATTAGCCAAGTCGTTTGGTGATGTCCAGTTCCAAAAGACATTTGTGGTTGAATTTCTACAATAAGTCCTTTTTTATCGTCTTTAGAATGGAAAGGTGCTAAAATTGTTAAATAATCTTCAACCTCAACAGGATGAAAATCAGACTCCCATTGAGCATTCCAATTTTGATGGGCTATAATTTTATGAGTAAATTCAATTGTAAAATCTTCACTATTATTAGAGAGAATCGATTTTTGAATACTATTATCTAAATCAATATTATTAACCGCTCCATAGGCTTGTACTCCAGTTTTAGTATCTACAAAACTATCAAAACCCAATTCTGCTAATTGAGCCGTTACAATCTCAGTCCACGGATTTCGTGGAGTAATTGATATTGTCAATTCTAAATAATCCATTAAAAGGAATTTGTTATTTGTAAAAATGCTTCTGCATCTAATGCTGCTCCACCTATTAATCCCCCATCGACATTAGGACATGAAAAAAGCTCATTTGCATTGGAAGCATTACAACTACCTCCATACAATATAGAGATTGATTCTGCAATTTCTGAATTATATTTTTCAGTTAACCAAAATCTGATAGCTGCATGCATTTCTTCTGCCTGAGCAATAGTTGCTGTTTTACCTGTTCCTATTGCCCAAACTGGTTCATAAGCAATCACACATTTTTTAATTGTATCACCATCTAAATGAAAAAGGCTTGCTTCTAGTTGCTTTTTCACATAACTCATTTCTGAATTATTTTCTCTAATTTCTAATGGTTCTCCACAACAAAAAATAACTTCTAATTCATAATCAATAGCAGAATCAACTTTTTCTTTCAAAAACTGATGTGTTTCATTGAAATAAGCTCGTCTTTCTGAATGACCAATTAAAACACTTGTTGCTCCGCTATCCTTTACTTGAGAAACTGAAATCTCTCCGGTGAATGCACCTTTATCTTTTGGGTAAAAATTTTGAACTCCAATAGTAATTTCACTATTTTCACTATTCGCTAATTGATGAACAAATAAGGATGGAGGAAAAACCATTACGTTAGCAATTGAATCTTTATCTAATTTACTAGAAATTGTATTGAATAATAGAAGAGCTTCCTGATTCATTAAATTCATTTTCCAATTCCCAGCAACAATTTTTTTTCTCATTTTTTGTTTAAAATATTTGTGGTTAACGATTCAAAATTTGGTAGCGCTCTATTAGGATATTTTCCTTTTACAACAGCTTTCTGAATTACCAACAATGTTGGATTTGATCTTGAAATAGCTTGAATAGTTTTTTCATCATTAACAAAAATCGGGACTTTAAATTTATATTTTTTCCTAAATAACTTAATTTCACTTCTACTTGCGTTACAAATAAAAATAAAAGGAATATTATTTTTAAGACACCCTTTTTGAATCTCTTTCAATCTATTTATATTTTCAAAATTAGCTTTATTTAAACTTTTGGATGAAACAACCATTATTGTTTTACTTTTTAAAACTAAATCTTTAATATTAACATCTGACATCGAAGGATTGGATAGCTCAATTGTATCAATAATCTTATAACTTTCAGATGGATAATCACTTAAATTATACTCATCTAATGGAACTTCCGTATTTGAATTATAAGCTATATCTAAAATTTTTAATCCTTTTACTTTTGAATTTTTTAAAGCATCTTGAATATATTGTAATTCAAGTTCTTCTTTTCCAATCTCATTTATATTTATAAAAGGCTCAAAATCTGAAATAGAAGGAAGTTTAGTTTCTATTATTGCCTTCTGAATCATACTTTTATAAACCCAGTTTTTATCTTCCCAAATTTTAGAGTTTATATATTCTTTTGATGTTGAAGAATATTCTTTTGTTTTTCCAGTTTTTGAATTTTTGTAAACTAAAACACTTTCATATTTCCCTTCAATTCCATCATTCATTTTTTGAATTAAATTATTACCCACGGCATAAGGGCGATAATCTTTCAATGGTTCATACATTAAAACATAAGTTATAAAAAAACCTGTAATTAATGTAACAATAAAAACTGAACCTCCATAATTACCTGCGATTTTCCCTCCTGCTCTCACTATCCACAATGCTCCCAACAATACCATTATTGAAAATAAAATTGGAAATGACCAACCAAAAACCCAAGAAAAAAAGGATACTAGAACTATAGAAGAAATTGAAAAAATTAAATTTTGTTTTCTAGTATTGGGCTGAATTACCCATTGACTCATAAATATCCAAAGTACCAAATAAACTAAAATTAAATCTTTCCAAAGCGACTCTTTAGGTGTCAAAGATCTTCCTACTGAACCTTTCATTGCATCACCAAAACAACCGCAATCATCAACACATTGCGGAGATTTTAATTCATCAACGATCAATACCTCACTTGTTTTTGAGAAAATTTTTACTTCTTTATTTGTTTTGGCTTCTTCAATTTTCAACATAGCCATGTGATCTGACATAGGATATGTATCTCTATCTACAAATTTTGTATCAGCATCACAATTTGCAGTATGCCAAGTCAAAAAAGTGAAAAATAACATCACAAAAAGAGTTAGATAGGCAACTATTTTTAGTTTGCCACCTATTATCAACATAACTCCTAAAACTATTTCAATTATACAAATCAATACACTTAATGGTAGCGCAAAATCAATTAAAAACTCTAAAGAAAAACTTGGTAAACCAAACCATTCTTTAATTCGATAAGCCAAAGCACCATCTTCAAAATATTCAGCCAATTTATATGAAAATCCTATCGGATCATTTGCTTTTACTAAACCTGAAACAATGCAAAGTCCACCAACTAAAACTCTTGAAACTGCAGACATCATTATTCGCCCTTGAAATAGGATCAATGCGGAAATTGTGGAAACCATCAATAAAACTCCAATTGAAATGAAAAGCGTCGAGTTTTCTTTGAAATTTTCATGAAATCCAACAACAAGAAAAGTTAAACCTATTAAATTTAACAAAACAAACAAGACATTGAACAACAAAGAACGTCCTTGAAAAGAAATTGGTTGATTCATTTTTTAAATATTTAAATGTATTAAAGAAAAAACTGAATAATTAAGCATATCAAAATAATTAGCATCAATCCCTTCACTTATAAGAGTTGCTCCATTATTATCTTCTATTTGTTTTACACGTAGAATCTTCATTAAAATTAAATCTGTTAATGAACTTACTCGCATATCTCTCCAAGCTTCTCCATAATCATGATTTTTTTTCATCATCAAATCAAATGCTTCTTTTGAATACTTATCAAATAAAGATATAGCAAGATCAGCGTCAATATCAATTTCTTTTAATTCTTTTTCTCGAACTTGTATAATTGCCATTAAACAATAATTAACAATAGCAATAAATTCCTCCTCTACTCTTTCACCAACTCTATTCTCACCAGTCTCTTGAATGGTACGTATACGTTGAGCTTTAATAAAAATTTGATCCGTTAAAGAGCTAGGTCGAAGTATTCTCCAAGCCGTTCCATAATCTTTTGTTTTCTTTGAGAAAATTTCTCGACAAACATTGATTACATTTGTATATTCTAAAGAAGTATGACTCATTTATTCTAATATGCACAATTTAAGGGTTGAAGATACATATTTTCCCTCAAATAAACACCTTCGATTGAAGGATAAATTATTTGACCTTTCTAAACCGAAAGTGATGGGTATTATTAACTGTACACCAGACTCATTCTATTCAAAAAGCAGGTACAACTCTGATTTAGAAACACTTAATAAAGTTGAGAGATTAATTAATGAAGGTATTGATATCATTGACATAGGTGGGTATTCAAGTAGACCTGGAGCAAAAGAAATTTCAGTTGAAGAAGAAATATCACGCGTATTATCACCAATTATTTCTATAAAAAAAGAATTTGGAAATATCCCTTTATCAATTGATACATTTAGAGCTGAAGTTGCAAGGATAAGTTTAGAAAATGGAACTGATATTATTAATGATATAAGTGCTTGGGAAATTGAACCGGAACTTTTAGATATTATAAGTCATTATAAATGTCCATACATCTTAATGCATATGAAAGGTATACCTAAAACAATGCAACAAAATACGAATTATGAAAATATTTTATCTTCGATTATTTCCTTTTTCTCAAAAAAGTTACAGATTTTAAAAGAACATGGAATGTACGATGTCGTTTTAGATCCTGGTTTTGGCTTTGGTAAAACTTTAGAGCAAAATTATGAAATTCTTAATAAAATGGAACAATTAAAAATGTTAGGAAAACCAATTTTAGCAGGAGTTTCTAGAAAATCAATGATATATAACAAATTAAATAGTGATTCTTCAAATTCATTAAATGGCACATCTATTCTAAACACTATAGCAATTTTAAAAGGTGCATCTATTCTAAGAGTTCATGACGTGAAAGAAGCCAAAGAAGTAATTAATTTGTTGAATTTTTGATTTTTTGTAGGTACAATTTATTCCTTGTACCTACAAAAAATCAATAAAATTAATTTGCTACTGAAAACATTCCAACACCACAACCTTTTTCTCCATCCTCCATTTCAAAAAAAACATAAAAAGTACCAGTTGTTCTACATGCGAAATCAATAGTTGGATAATGTTTTCCTGTGGCTTTATTGTATGAAGTAGCCAACATCATACCTTTTTGTTGATTCATATATATAGACATAATCATTTTTTTCTTATTCTCTGGATTATTAATTGGTAAAAACCGATATTTCAATCCAGCTTTTAGCGATATCATAAAATTTTCATTTGGGGCAGGATCTCCAGATTTTAAATTTACCCTATAATCTTTTATCAATGAATAAGCTCCCAAACTACCTAATCCAATAGCATATTCTTCATCTCCAGTACATTTATTCCCACCCAAAGGACTAGAGACAAATGAAACTAATCCTCCTATAATAATAAATGCTAAAATAAAATAACCTCTTTTTTTCATGGCTGAATTATTTTAAAAGTTCATTTCTTAATTTAACAGTTTCATTAATGATAGTTTGAACAAGATCCTTTTCTGCATGAATTTTAGTCTCACTTTTATCAATAAAAACAAGCTGACCATCCACTTCCTTCATTTCTGGTTCTCTCATTATTTTTTCAATCTTAATCTTCTTATATAATTCATTTAAAGGTTTCAATTGTCGCGCCAAATTTGCAAAATATTTGTCACTTGAAGCGGAAACTAAAATTTCATTGATTTTTTCAACGCTTTCTTTTTGCTCAGCAACACGATTTTTCATTTCTTCCGTCATATTGTCATTTGCTATGTAAGATACAATATATGCGCCTTCAATCCAAGTACCAAATACGATTAAAACACTTAATTCATTTCTTCCTTTTTCACGAAGATATTTCTCCATATTATTGAAACTCTCTGTTGACATTCTTTGCAATGAGTCAATATTACTAGAACTTTTTGCCATTCTTATCATATCCTCAAAATCAAAAAAACGATCAATTTCCAAATCAACAGAAAGTAAACGAATTGCAGCTAAATAATCGATCGCTACAAATGATTTCCCATAGATGTTAATGTACCCCATATCACCCCCAAAAGATCCCATTGCCATTGCTTTGTCATAACTTGAAACAAAACGATCTATTTTTTTTGTAGGAATTAGGAGTTCACTACTAAATTCATTTCCTGCTTTTTTGATTATAATAGATGTTTCAATTGGAGAAGGAAAAGATTGAATTAACTGATCAATAGACTCTTTACTAACTTTAATTTTTGAGACAACTTTTTGGTTCATTTTATCTTCAACAGAATTTTCAGAATTAGCTGAACATCCTGTTATAAAAATTGAGTAACATATTAAACCTATATATAAAACTGTTATTTTATTTTTTTTCATTCTATTAAAATTTAGTGAAATCTATTTATTAAAACTGCTTTTTATTAAAAAATTGAATTGACATTATTCTTTTCAAAGCATCAAAATAAAGTGCAATAAATAGAAAAATATTAAAAATCCATATAATTAATATGTTATACCAAAAAGTAGGAATTTTGTTACCAAAAAATGATTTAATAGGTGCATACATAAAAGAACCTTCCAATTTATATGCTGGATTCATATGATCTCTTAAGAAAATATGATCATAATTTTGATAAACTCTTGAATTTTCTACAAAATACCTTTTTTTAGTTGTAGAGTTTTGAACTATGTCAGCTACAGCATCATTTTGATACCCTCTTTTCATATTCATTAACGAATTATCTCCTAGTTCTTTATTTAAAGAAATGATTTTATCATCTTTTAAACGCGATAGTTCGTTTTGCTTATCTTGGTATAAATTTGTTAAATCATCTATAAACTCCAATGCTTGAGCAATCGATTTATCGGACAGATTATATGTTAGCATACTTTTAACTAAAGGTTTAGAAGCCTCAAATTTTAAAGTATTATAAACAGTATCAGAACAATTCGATTTTTCTGTAACTTTTCCAGTTAACTGATCATTTAATAAGTCTGTAAGATAAGGGTACAAATAAGATGTTCTGTAATTATAATCACTTAATAATTGATCAAATTCAAAAATTTCCTTTTCGTATTTATTTTGAGAAAATTGAGCAACCATAATTCCTTCATATGCCCATTTTGAAACCATTAAATTCGATACTACCGGAATATGATTCCCTCCCCCCATTGATTTATTTAAATTCTCAAATTTAAACATAGCTCCTCCCAAAATCATTTGAGGAATTACAATTAAAGGAATTAAAATGTAAATTGTTACAATCGTCTTAAAACTAGACGACAATAGTAATCCTAGGATATTACCAAAAACAAATACAGAAAAAATCAATATCCAATAATAAAAGAAATTATCGTATAATTCAATTATTAAATTTCCAACAGCACACAATAAAAAAGATTGAACTATGGATAATAATATTAAATAAACTGCTTTCGATTTTAAATAACTTAATCTAGATAAACGAAGAAATTTTTCACGTTTTAATATTTTTTGATCTTTGAAAATTTCTTCAGCACTTATAGTTAAACCAACAAATAATGCCACAATAATTAACATAAAAATATACGCAGGTACATTTTCATTCATACTAAAAGTATATTCTTGATCTGTATTATTTGAACTTTTAACAATAAAACTTAATAAAGCAGCTAAAACTGGAGCTTCCAATAATGCAATTAAAACATATTGCTTATCGTTAAATCGTGATAATATATCCCTTGTAAAAAAAACAAAAAACTGCTTAATAAGATTAGGTGGATTAATTGTTTCTAATTTATCGTATTCCTTGTCTTTTACAACATCTTTCGGAGCAAAATTTTGTTTAAAATATTTATTCCAAATATCTGGTTTTATTTTTCTATTTGGTGTGTAATTTCCAAAATCATCGATTTCTTTGTCTTCTAATGTATCAAATATTTGTTCTGGTGTAACATTTCCACAAGTACCACATTCTCCAATTTCGTGATTAATTTGATTTGTTACTGTTTTAAAATAAATTACTGCTTCAATTGGATTACCATAATATACTGGTAAACCTCCAACATCCAAAATAAATAATTTATCAAACATTTTATAAATCTCACTTGCAGGTTGATGAATTACTACAAATATTATTTTTCCAGTTTGAGTAAGATGTTTTAGAAGAGACATTACATTTTCTGAATCTTTTGAAGATAATCCTGATGTTGGTTCATCAACAAATAAAACCAATGGTTCTCTAATTAATTCTAGAGCAATATTTAATCTTTTTCGCTGCCCTCCACTAATTTTTTTATTCAATGGATTTCCTACAGCTATATCTTTTATTTCAAAAAGTCCTAATTCCTTTAAGACTTTTTCAATTCTTTCATTTAATTCAGTTTCACTCCAAGTATCATTAATTAATTTACCGTTGTAATATAGATTTTGGAAAACGGTAAGTTCCTCCATTAATAAATCATCTTGAGGTATAAATCCAACGTTTGCTTTACATTCAATCGTTTTAATATCATAACCATTCAATAAAACCGTTGCTTGATCTGTCGGTTCTATTCCAGATAAAACATTCAATAAAGTTGTTTTACCAGCACCTGAACCTCCCATTATTCCTACTAGAGTTCCAGATTCCTCAACAATTTTAATTCCTTCTAAAGCAACTTTACCATTTGGGAATTTATATTGAGGAATTGTAGCATCGAATAAAATATTTTCAGTAGTTCCTTTTTTTCTTATATTCGTTAAAACCTCACTATAAAAAATGGATGATTTAGGAGTTCGAATAGTAGAACCATCGTTTACAACATAGGTTTTATTTTGTTTTATTTGTAAACCATTAAGATTTACATTAATGTCACCAAAAAATCTAAATAAAACAATTCCAGCTGATTCTATTAAACAGAAGAAAAAAACAGCATTTAAACCGTCTTTATTATAAATATTTTCATCCGTTACATTATAAAAATCTTTATCTAAATATACTTGAAAATATTCATTTCCAATTACATCGTCTAATTTAGTAGCAGCAGAAAAATTTAAAATATTTTCATATTCAACTTTTTCAATCTTAAAAACATCACTTATGGTAGCTAAAAGTTCTAATCTTAAAGGCGATATCGTTTCGGTAATATGAATAAACTCAGTTATTCGAACAAGAACAATCGATTTTTGTTTTTGAGAAAGAGTTTTATTAATACGCTTACAAATTGCGAGGGTACGAACAGAATCTTTTACGGATGTTCTTTTAACTTCTCCAGTTTCTGAAGATTCAGCATTTATATAATCAGTATATTGATTATAATAAATATCAAATCTTTCAGGTGAAATTTGAGAAAGAAGAAATTCCTTAACATAGTTATTCTGCACATCCTCTCCACCATTATCTTGTTTATAGATAATAGCAAATAGTTGCATAAGCGCCTTTAATATTTCCTCACTCATATTTTTTCAGATATTTAGACTATAAGATGTAAGACAATAGACTTATGAATTGTGTTTAAATTAATCTAAACAATTAGATATTAAAATATAATTCAATCAAATTCCTACAATAGAAAACGGAACTTCAACCAATTCAGAATATTCTTCAGCAGCCTCTTCCATATCAGTGTCACGCTTGTCGTAGTTCCAAATAATTTCTATTGTATTACTACTATCATCTGTATGAATATCTTCTAAACGCATTAATATATCTAAAATTAATTTTGAAGACGCTGTATTAAAATACTCAAGATTTACAATAAACTTAAATTCCCCACTTGGAGTTTCTTCTAATTCATCTAACCAACTTAGAACTGGGGCATAAAATGTCGTTACATCTTCCGGTAATGATCTACCACTGATTTTCATTTCTTTTGATCCCGGATTGAAATCGATTTCTGGAGTATCGTCTGTCTTTACAATTATTAAGTGTTCCATTTTGTTTCTTTTTATTTTAATGTTAATCTATTTTTATTTTAAATTCGAGTAAGTAAGATTTTAATCAATTACGCTATTATTTTATTAATTTGAGTTTTTAATGTAAAATATTTATAATTAGCTGAATCAATGTCATAAAAACCGAAATCTAATTTATTTTCAGTTTTACGAGCCACATCTATAAATCCTAAACCTGCTCCACCTACATCAGAAATTCTAGAATTTAATCTTGCTTGTTTATATAAATCTTTAAGTTCATCAGCATTCAACGAATTTACTTGGTTAATTCTATCCGTTACCATTTGAATGGTATCAATATGAATAGGGTTTCCAGTTACTAAATTATAAAAATTTTCTTGTTCAATTAATACGAAACATGGCTGAACAATTTGTTTGTCATCATCTGTATATTGATGTTTTGTAATATTTTGAAGTTGTTCAACCATTACATTAAAAATCTTTTTACGAACTAAATCATCAATACCAGAGGATTCTAATTTACCTTCCGTATAATTCAACATTGATTTTACAATTTCTTGATTGAATTCTCCTGAATATATTAAAACAGCATTCTCATCATTCATAATTGAATGAATCTGTTTCAAAGGTGTTTCCATTGGTGCCATAACTTAATTATTTGAAATTTCTATTTCTATTATTAAAAAACTATTTTCTTCGTTCTCTCCATCGTAATAATATTTAACTTTTCCAGCAGAACGAGTAAACATGTCAATTAAAGCTAAATTTTCCTTTTGTGATTCATCTAAATCAGATCGGATAGAAATTATATTTTTTTTCTTTTCTTTTAATTCTTCTAAAGTTAAACTAGAAATTTCTAATAAAATACTGTCTAATCTATTTTTTCTTTCGATATTTAATTTGGTTCCCACGATAATTTTGTGACCCAAATCAATTTTATTTAGAAGTAATATTGAATTTTTTGAGGTAGAATGAGCTCTATCATTAGAACAAATGTTTTGAACACATTCAACAACAACACTATAAATTCTATTTTTAGTATTGAGATCAACATTATCGTTTTTCATCTGACTTTCAACAATTGAAAAAACAGACTTTGATAGTAAACTTTCAAAATTATCACGAATAGCTAATAAAAAATTGCCCTCCGCCATTAATTTTTGTAAGATAAATGTATATTCCATATTTTTAAATTTCCACTCCCATTAATAATACGTCGTCAACCTGTTTATGGTTACCTTTATATTCATCAAATTTTTCGCTAATTTTTTCTCTAAAATTTAACATCGGTACATCTTTGTTGTCAAGAATAAATTGTTTCAAATTTGAAGTCATCCATTTCATATTTTCTTCACCACCAACTTGATCAATAATACCATCTGAGAATATGAAAATTTTATCACCATCTTCTAATTTAATAATATGATCAGAATATGTATTTCGATTTCGGTATTGCATCCCCCCAACAGGAAATTTATCACCCTTATAAGTCTCTAACTCATCACCACGTAAAAACAACATCGGTAAATGGGCTCCAGAAAACAATAAATCTTTTCCTTCAAAATCAATTCTACACAATGAGGCATCCATTCCATCTGCAGCTTTATTACCTTCAGCATCTTGTTTTAAAGTATGAACAACGGCTTTATGTAATTCTGCTAAAATTTCGGAAGGTGTTTTACACTCGTTTCCGTTATTAACTATTGAGTTTAATAATAAATTTCCAATCATTGACATCATAGCTCCTGGTACTCCGTGACCAGTACAATCAATGGCTCCAAAATAAATGTATTTATCTTTTTTAATCAACCAAGGAAAATCACCACTTACAACATCTTTTGGCTTATAAAAAACACACTGTTTACCTAGTGCCTCTTCAAAAATTTCACTAGAAGGTATAATCGATTGTTGAATTCGTAATGAATAATTAATACTATCTACAATTTTTTTACTTTGTGCCTCTATCAAAGCTTTTGTCGCTTCTAATTCTTTTTTAAGAGCTCTTTCTCTGAAAGTTGCGGTTATTAAATGTGCATTTGTTTCAGTCAATTCATCAACCTGCATCATTGCCATAGATAACTCTTCCTCTAATTTTCCTAATTTTTTATTTATTTTAAAAAAAGATGATATTGTAGTTTCAATTGTTGCTTTCAACTGATTCTCATCAAAAGGTTTTGTCAAATATCCGTATGGTTCTGTAAATTTTGAAATTTCAATAATCTCCGAATCTAAATCTGCAGTTATATATAATACAGGCACATCTTTAGATTTCTTAATAGCGGAAACAACATCTATACCCGTCAATGAACCTTCTAATAGAATATCCACTAACAATAAATTGGGTTGGTATTTTTCAAATGCAGCGATCGCTTTTTCACCATCAGAAACACAATCAACAATGGTATATCCCCATTTAGTCAAAAACTCTTTTAATAACAATGCTACGAACGCATCATCTTCTATTATTAATACTTTAACAGAACTGTTATCCATTTTAGTTATTTTTTTATATTATCAATATTCTATGATAAATTAAGCTTCTTGTGCTGTATAATTTTTAATACAATCAATAAATGTATTATCAAATAACCAAACAAATTCTGGATTAAAATTAGCTTTTGAAGATTCAAAACTTGTTTTAAAACTTATTAAGTAAAGTTCTTGATCTACCTCTCCAGATATGAATTCTTCCATTTCTTTCGATGTCACCTTTTTTAAACTTGGCACTCCACCGTGGATCTTTACTTTCAATAGATTTGAAAATTGTGTAATAACTGATGCTGAAATTATATTGTCTACTTCCAACATAATACCATCACTCATCTCTTCCATCATTTCGGGACTATCCAATATTTCTTGAGGTAAAGCAGCTTTACGTAAATGGTCTGCTTCTTCTTCTGAAAAAATAAGACAACAGATTCCTTTCATTTCACCAATTACTTTTGTAGTCAATAAATGAATATTACTTTCATCTTTTTTATTTAATTCCAGAGGAGGATTATTCAAATGTTTTTCAGCATCAAAATCTTTCAAAGTTATTGTCTCATTCATAAAGAATGACAATGATTCTGCTGATTTTACAAGACCTGCAGAAATTATTGTTTTAGCAACATCTATTTCTTGAGAAGTCAGATTTTTCATCATCTTTAAAAGTTTTATAGAAATAAATTATCGACTCTCTCAACTAGAACTTCAGCTGTAAATGGTTTTACTAAATAATCTTGAGCTCCATTCGCCTTTCCTTCAGCAACTACATCATCTTGTCCAACAGCACTTACCATTATTATTTTAGATGTAATTCCTTCAGCTCTTAATTCTTTAACAATATCAATACCAATCATATCAGGTAAAATATTATCCATTGTGATTAAATCAGGCTCAAATTCTAATGCCATCTCAATACCTTGACTACCAGTACCCGCTTGACCAACAATTTCATATCTATCAGTTGCAGTTAATGCTGACTTAATTAAAGTTCGCATATACATTGAATCATCTACTATTAATACTCTTTTCATCATTTATTTTTTAAAAATTATTATCCTTATAAAGGTTCATAAAAATGTATTTTAAACACTTAAAAATGAACTTTTATTATTTATTTCAAGTTTTTCCTAGTTTTACTTTTATTTGTGCTTTACCATTGCCATTACATGATTAGAAATATCTGTAAGTGGTAAAACTTTATCAACGCATCCTAGTTTTATTGCTTCTTTTGGCATTCCAAATACAACGCATGATTTTTCATCTTGAGCAATTGTATATGCATTTGCTTCTTTCATTTCTAACATTCCTTTTGCTCCATCATCTCCCATTCCCGTTAAAATTACTCCGATAACATTTTTACCTGCATATCTTGCTACGGAGCGAAAAAGAACATCTACTGAAGGTTTATGTCTATTAACTAATGGTCCATCAATAATTTCCACATGATAAATTGCACCACTTCTTTTTAACATCATGTGTTTTCCTCCAGGAGAAATTAATACATGACCTCTTAAAACTTTATCTCCATTCTCTGCTTCTTTAACTGTAACCCTGCAATTTTCATTTAAACGTTGAGCAAATTGTTTTGTAAACATTTCAGGCATATGTTGCACAATTACTATTCCAGGGCAATCTGAAGGAAATCCTTCTAAAAAAACTCTTAAAGCCTCTGTCCCACCAGTTGATGCACCTACAGCAATAACTGTTTCTGTAGTTTGAACCATACTTTTAGATGAACTTTTACTTAAAATAGCATCAGCTGTTAATTTTGGAGCAATTTCGGCACCTGTTCGTGCAAAAAAAGATCTTTTCTTAACATTTGATAGTGCAGCTGCTTTTACTTTATCACAAAGTTCAATTTTGGATTGTTCAAGTAAAATTTTGGTATTCACTTTTGGCTTGGCTAAAACCTCTACTGCTCCATATTCTAAAGCTAATAAAGCTGAATCAGTTCCTTTTTCAGTCAACGTAGAAATAACTACTACAGGAATTGGATGTTGAGACATTAATTTTTTTAAAAATGTCAAACCATCCATTCTTGGCATTTCAATATCAAGTGTAATTACATCAGGTACACATTCCTTAATTTTCTCAACGGCAATATAAGGATCAGCTGCAACACCAACAATTTCAATTTGAGGATCTGATTCTAAAATTGAAACCAAGGTTTGTCTAACTAAGGCTGAATCATCAACTATTAAAACTTTAATTTTGTCCATCTTAGATTAAGTTTTCGTTAAGAATTTCATCATAACTTTACCTGTTCCAGTATCGTATCTTAATTTCCTACCTACTATACCTCCGGTATTTTCTGCGATGATTTTAATATCATGTAAAGCTAAAATCTCTTTTGCAATTTCAATATTTCTCGCTCCTATATTCATTGAACTTTGCATTTGATTCGATCCACCAAATAATTTCGCTGTTAAATTTGAAGTAGAGGAACCATTTTTAACCATTTTTTCAATCAATTTCTCTATAGCAATGTTACCAAATTTTGGTGAAGCTAACCCATTACCATTCCACAATGGTAGCATATAATGATTAATTCCTCCAATTTTCAATTTTGAATCAAATAAACAAACAGCGACACAAGATCCTAAAATCGTGTCTACCCAGTATGGCGTCTTTTCTGCGAAAAGTGCCGAGGGATATAAATAATGTTTGCCCTGTTGTTCTTCCATTTTTCTAGCTGTAGTTGTTAATTATTAGTTATTAGATTGTAGCTCCAAGAGCTAAAAAATAAAGACTAATTACTAAATACTAAAATAACATATCGTCTTCATCTTGATCAAACAGAAAATCATTTCCATCTGAAGAAAATGTATCATCATCTCCTTGACTTGTTCCTAATTCATTTACTCGAATGGTAAATGTAGTACCGTGTCCTAATTTACTTTCTAAAGAAATAGTTCCTTCAATTATTTCTAATAATGCTTTAGAAATACTTAAACCTAATCCATGACCACCATAGGTTTTAGTAGAACCTTCTTCCAATTGGTGAAAACGATCGTAAATTTTTTCTTGTTGATTTTCACTTATTCCTATTCCAGAATCTGTAATAACAACAATTAATTGATTATTCTCAATAGAACTATTAATTGTAATTAAACCACCCTGAGCATTAAATTGAATAGCGTTTGCAAGAAGATTACTTAAAATTAAATGCAATTTTTCGGAATCAGTTTTAAAAATAGTATTCTCCTGAATTGAATTTGTATAAGTGAAATTAATTGCTTTTTTAATGATTTTACTATCAAACGAATCGATTACCGTTTTTATTAAGGATACTATATCAACTGAAATTACAGATAATGGTGATTCACCAGCTTCAATTTCAGCAGATAAAAAAATATTTCTTAATTGAAAATCTAAATCGAACGCTTCAGAAAAAATAAGTGAACCAAATTTTTGCATAGTTTCACAATCCATTTTTCCTTCGTAAATATTTTTTGCTAACTCTAATATTGAAGCAATTGGATTATTAATTTCGTTTCGAATATTGGACAAAAAATTACTTTTTAAATACTCCGAAGCTAGTAACTTATCATTAACAGCATTTAACTCACTGATTAATTTACGTTCTTCTTTCAACATTGCATCACTTTCCTCAAAACGCAATTTCAACTCAGTTAATAATTCTAAATCTGTTAATCTGTTTTTCATGCAATTATATTTTTTGATACATAGTAGGTTTTATTTGTTTCAGAGGAACATCATATCCTGAAATTGATTCTGAATGACCTAAGAATAAATACCCCCCTTTTTTCAATTGATTACATAATTTATTTATCACATTTTCTTGTGTTTCACGATCAAAATAAATTAAAACATTTCTACAAAATATTAGATCGAAATCTTTTGGAACATCATAGGAATTATCCATTAAATTTAATCTCTTAAAAAGAGTTTTTGATCTTAATTCTGGAACAATTCTGACAGTAGGATTTTCTAAATCTTTTCCGCGTAATAAATATTTTTTCTTTTGCGCTAGAGGTATTACATCTACACGATCCAAAGGATAAACGGCCAAACTTGCTTTTTCAATAATTCTAGTGGAAATATCAGTCCCTAAAATATGAAAATCAAAAGGTCTTTTACCTTCCATAAATTCACTAATAACAATTGCAATTGTATATGACTCCTCTCCTGACGAACTTGCAGAACTCCATACTTTAAATGTTTTTTCAGAATTATTTTCATAATATTCTGGAAGTACAACATCTAGCATAAAATCAAAGTGGGCAGACTCTCTGTAAAAATCAGTTTTGTTAGTCGAAACTAAATCAATCATATTAACAATTTCAGATTCACTACATTTTCCTGATAATACATATTGACAGTATTCGCGATAAGATTCCATATTGTTAATTCTCAATCTTGGCCTTAACCTAGATTCGAGCATTATTTTTTTTGTAATCGGTAATTTTATACCATAATTTGTATAAATAAAACTTGCTAATTTATTAAAATCAGTATCGCTTAAACTTGTTTTATTTTCTTCCATCCTATTATTTTTGAATTATATAAAAAAGATATTTTAATCTTCTTTAATATCTAATTCTTTACTTTCACTTATTGATTCAAGATCATTTGAAGAAAAAACCTTGTCAATATTTAAAACCATCATAAAATGATCATTTTCTTGTATCATTCCCTGAATGTAGTCAGCTCTATATCTTGAAGCAATGGTAGGTGTTGGTTTAATTTGAGAATC
>CANCQX010000035.1 GCA_947380375.1 Flavobacteriales bacterium | reverse complement strand
TCTTCTAACATTTCTGTTTGAGCAGCTCCCAAACAAAGGCAATTCATTTTAACTTTTGAATCTTTGTATTCTTCGTAAAATAATTCTGTAAAACTACAAACAGCTGCTTTCGAAGTCGAATAAGCAGAAAGTCCTGCAAATTTTACGGTTCCCTGAAAACCACCCATCGAACTAATATTCACGATATGTCCGCCATCTACAATCATTTTTGGAAGTAGAGCTTGCACAGTTTGCATTACTCCAATTACATTCACTTGGTAACAAGCATCTAAATCCGATTGTGTTAATTCAAGAAAAGGTTTGTTCACCAATTTCCCTGCATTATTGATTAAAATATCAATTTTCGGAACTCCAGCAAAAATTTTCTCTGCTTGCTCACGAACAGTTGTTGTATCTAAATCAAACGTAAAAGAATGTACATTTAAAAAAGAAGAAAAAGCTTCCATTCCCTTTGTATTTCTTGAAAGCGCATACACTGTATTATTCGAATCTGAAGCAAATAATTCAACTATCGCTTTCCCAATTCCTCTACTTGCCCCTACTACTACTATTGTTTTATTTTGAATCATTTAAATTACTTTGCATCAAAACTTAACACTAATTCTTCGCTTGCAGGATGAGCTTGACAAGTCAATACGTAACCATCTTTCACTTCTTCATCTGTCAAAGCATAATTCATAGTCATTGTTGCTGAACCTTTTAAAACTTTCGCTTTACAAGAACAACATACACCACCTCTGCAGGAATAAGGAGCATCAAAACCTTCTTTATCTAAAACATCAAGAATTGCTTTTCCTTTGGCTTTTAGTTTAAATTCAATTTCTTCACCGTCTAAAATTACTTTTACATTACTTTCTCCTGTGAAATTAGAAACTTCTGCAACTGTATTGGAAGCCATAATCGTTGGAGTAGTAAATAATTCATAATGAATTTTATCTACTGAAACCCCAAATAATTTCAACGTATCAACACCCGCCTTAATCATCTCTTCTGGTCCACATAAGAAAAAAGCATCTGCTTTTAAAATATCTAAATCTTGTTTAATAATTTCAGAAATTGCCGGTTGATCCAAACGACCATTAAAAAATCCTTCTGCTGTTTCACCACTTAAATAAAAATAGTTTTCAAGATGACTTAAAGCCGATAATTCTGAATGAAACAAAATTGAACTTTTCGTTCGGTTACCATAAAATAACTTCAGCTTTCCGTTTGAATCTTCCAATGATTTAGCAATAGATAATATTGGTGTAATTCCACTTCCTGCAGCAAAAGCTACTACATTTTTATCTTTTGCTTTCAATTGAAAACTTCCTTCTGGTTTAGAAACTTGAATTTCTTGACCTTCTTCAGCTGTATTATTAAACCATACCGAAACTTTTCCATTTTCAATCGCTTTTACAGCAACCGCTAACGGTTCATTTGGACCACTACAAATAGAATAAGATCTTCTTTCTTCTTTTCCATTTACCTCAATTACAAAGTTAATGTATTGTCCTGCAATAAATTGAAACGTAGATTTCAAATCGCTTGGAACTTCTAACGTTACTTTCACACTATCAGAAGTTAACTTTTCAATTTTTTGAATCGTTAAATAATGAAACCCTTTGTGCGTTTTAGTCGCTGAATCTTTTTTAAATAATTTCTTGAAAAATGCCATAATTTTTTTATTCGTCAAATGATACTATTAATGTTTTACTTGTTGGATGCGCTTGACACGTTAAAATATAACCTGCTTCCACTTCATCTGGTTCCAATGCATAATTGATATCCATTCTAGCCGTTCCTTCTAAAATTTTCGCTTTACACGTACAACAAACACCCCCTTTACAAGCGAAAGGTAAATCTCCTCCTGCTTTAAATGCAGCATCTAAAATTGTATCTCCGTTGGATTCCATTGCTAATTCCAATGTATCTCCGTCTATAATCACTTTTACATTCGAAGCAATAGAAGGAGTAGAAATGTCATTAGCCACTTTTTCTTTTGCAACACTACCTGTTGTAAATAATTCAAAATGAATGTTTTTCGGATCTGAAATATACGGCGCAAAATTCTCTTTCACACTGTGAATCATTTCTTCTGGTCCACATACAAATATTTCATCAATCGTTGTATTAGCAAGAAAAGCTTTATGTAATTTCTGTATTTTCTCTCCGTCAATTCTACCTTTTTGAATTGCATTTCCTAAACTTTCTCGAGATAAAATATGAACTACTCGTAAACGGTTCATAAATTTATTTTTCAATGCTTCTATTTCCTCTCTAAAAATGATAGAAGCGAATCCTTTATTTCCGTAAAACAAAGTAACATCGCTATCTGGTTCATCATTTAAAACAGATTTTGCAATCGAAATTATAGGTGTAATTCCACTTCCAGCTGCAATTAAAACATATGATTTTTTATGTGATGGTGAACTGTTTAAATGAAAATTTCCTGTTGGGTTCATCACTTCTAAAGTTTGCCCAACTTTTAATTGTTCATTTGCAAACGTTGAAAACTTACCTCCTTCAATTTTTTTAATCGCCACTCTCCATTCATTTTCGCAAGGAGAAGAAGACAATGAATAAGATCTTCTAATATCTTCTCCTTCAACAATAGCTCTTAATGTTAAGTATTGTCCAGATTGAAAAGAAAATTCTTTTTTTAAATCTGTTGGAATTTCAAATGCAATTGAAACCGTATCTTCAGTTTCTTTGCAAATATCAGCAATTGTAAGCGTGTGAAATTTTGGATTCATCCTTTTGTTACTATTATAAACGTAAAATTAATCATTTTAATTTAGGGTAACAAATTGAACAATTGTACGATTTTATGATCATCAACAGACTATTTAAAAATCTTCTTTAGCCAAATTTAGTTAGACACCTAAAAGTGAAAGCAATAATCCTTTTGTGGTAATCAAGATTATTCGTTATTTTTGTGTAATTACAACTTATATGCTATGAAGGAAGTAACTATCTCAGAATTAGAAAGACGTTTTCAAGAAAAGATTGATAACGATATTAAAATTGAACCAAAAGATTGGATGCCAGAAGAATATCGTCAAACCTTGATTCGTCAAATTTCACAACACGCACATTCTGAAATCGTTGGAATGTTGCCTGAAGGAAATTGGATTACTCGTGCGCCCAACTTGCGAAGAAAAGCAGTTTTATTAGCAAAAGTTCAAGACGAAGCCGGACACGGATTGTATTTATACAGTGCTGTGGAAACTTTAGGGGCAGATCGAGAAGCTACAATTGACGATTTACATACAGGAAAAGCAAAGTATTCTTCTATTTTCAATTACCCAACAACATCTTGGGCAGATATGGGAACGATTGGTTGGTTGGTTGATGGAGCAGCGATTATGAATCAAGTTCCAATTTGCAGATGTTCTTACGGTCCATACGCAAGAGCAATGGTTCGTGTATGCAAAGAAGAATCTTTTCACCAACGTCAAGGCTTTGAAATCATTTCATTATTAGCACAAGGAACTCCTGAACAAAAAGCAATGGCTCAAGATTCTTTGAACCGTTTTTGGTGGCCATCTTTAATGATGTTTGGACCAAATGATGCGGAATCAAAACATACTGCTCAATCAATGAAATGGAAAATAAAACGAAGTACAAATGATGAATTGCGTCAGTTGTTTATCGATGTTACTGTTCCTCAAGCAGAGATGATTGGTTTAACAATTCCAGATAAAGATTTAAAATTCAATGAAGAAACAGGCCATTATGAATCTGGGCCAATCAATTGGGATGAATTTTGGGAAGTTGTAAAAGGAAACGGTCCGTGCAACAAAGAACGAGTTGATGCTAGAAAAAAAGCCAAAGATGAAGGTGCTTGGGTGAGAGAAGCAGCAATGGCTTATGCCGAAAAAAGAAAAGAGAGATCAGCAATTAGAGCTTAGTAAATCACTAACGACTAAAAGCTAATAACTAATAGCTAATAACTAAAATATTATGTCAAACAAAGAATGGCCATTGTGGGAAGTGTTTATTAGAAGTAAACAAGGTTTAAATCACAAACACGTAGGAAGTTTAAGAGCATCAGATGCACAAATGGCAGTAGATAATGCAAGAGATGTATACACGCGTCGTTCAGAAGGTGTAAGTATTTGGGTAGTAGAATCAAACAGTGTTTTTGCTTCTGAACCAACAGATGCAGATTCTTTATTCGAACCAGCAAATTCTAAAGCATACCGTCATCCAATGTTTTACGATGTTCCAGACGGAATTTCTCATATGTAATTAAGTAGACTATAAGATACAAGACTACAAGAGAAAAGACGGAAAATAAGTCTTGACATCTTGAGTCTTAAAATCTTAAAATCTTAAAGAAAAAATGGAAAAAAATACAGATTTATTTGAATACGTTCTCCGAATGGGAGATGATAGTTTGATTCTTGGACACAGAATTTCTGAATGGTGTGGACACGGACCAATATTAGAAGAGGATATTGCCTTAACAAATATGTCATTGGATTTGATTGGTCAAGCTACTAATTTATTAGAATACGCTGGAGAATTAGAGGGAAAAGGACGTGATGGTGATGCATTAGCTTTTTTACGTTACGATAGAGAATATAAAAATTTACTGTTGGTTGAACAAACAAATGGTGATTTTGGTAAAACAATTATGCGCCAATTTTTCTTCGATGCTTATCGTAAATTATTATTTGAAAGATTAATAAAAAGTACTGACATTCAATTATCTGCAATAGCTGATAAATCATTAAAAGAAACGAAATACCATTTGAAACATACATCTGAATGGGTTATTCGCTTGGGAGATGGAACGGAAGAATCGCACAACAGAATACAAGAATCGTTGGACGCTTTATGGAAATATACTGCTGAATTATTTTTCGCAAACGAAGTAGATTCAAAACTATTAGCTGCAGGAATTATTCCGTCAATGGAAGGCCTACAAGAAGATTGGAATGAAATCGTATCCTCTGTTTTAGAAGAAGCTACATTAACAATTCCAACTAATAATTGGAAACAAGAAGGTGGTCGAATTGGTAGACATACTGAACATTTAGGTTTGTTATTAGCAGAAATGCAATATATGCAACGTGCTTATCCAAATATGAAATGGTAACAGAAAACGACATTTGGGAATATTTAGAAGAAGTAAGCGATCCTGAAATTCCTGTTTTGACCGTTGTTGATTTAGGTGTCATTCGAACAGTTTCTTTGAAAGATGATTTATGTTCGATTGTCATCACCCCAACTTATAGTGGATGCCCAGCAATGAAGGTGATTGAGGAAGATATTATATCCTTACTAAATTCGAAAGGAATTTCAAATGTAAAAGTAGATTTAACACTTTTTCCCGCTTGGTCGACCGATTGGATTTCAGAAAATGGTCGTAAAAAATTATTAGAATACGGAATTGCACCACCTGAAAATGAAATAGATAAAAGTGTTTTATTTGCCGAACCAACAATTGTACCTTGCCCACTTTGTAAATCTCGAAACACAAAAATGATTAGTCAATTTGGTAGTACAGCTTGTAAAGCCCATTACCAATGCAACGATTGTTTAGAGCCCTACGATTATTTTAAATGTTTGAAATAATAAAATTCAGCCGACTAAACCAATCTATATTTTTTACCGGGCAACGTTTTTATTGCTCCTACCATCTCTAAATTAAACAATAGAACATTTGTCTTCGAAACAGGCGTTTTTGTTCTTGTAGACAAACTATCAATGCTTAAATCGCCTTCTGTTTCAAGAATCGAAATTAATAATTGTTCTTCGTCTGAAAAATCAGTAAAAAGTAAGCGTTGAATAGCTTTCGGTTTTAACTCTTCTTTCCATTGCATCCACGTTAAAAAATCATTACTTCCTGTTATTAAATGGGCTTTTTGTTTAGAAATCAACAAATTACAACCTTTAGAATGAATTTGACCAACATTGCCTGGAACGGCAAAAACATCTCTGCTATAATCATTCGCTAATTCGGCCGTTATCAAAGATCCTCCTGATTCTTTACTTTCAATCACAATAGTTGCATCGGCCATTCCTGCGACAATTCTATTTCTCATCGGAAAATTTTCTCGATCTGGATTTGTTCCAGGTAAATACTCTGTTAACAATCCTCCTGTTTCAAGCATTTTATTTGCTGTATGTAAATGTTCAGCAGGATATAATCGATCCAAACCGTGGCCCAAAACCCCAATTGTAGGTATACCGTATCTTACACACAATTGATGTGCACAAATATCTATGCCATAAGCCATTCCACTAACAACAAGAATATTCTTTCCTATAAAACCCTTTATAATTTCTTCACAAACAGATTTACCATATTCAGTTGCGTTTCTTGTACCAACAATAGCAACAATTCTCGTAGCATTCAAATCTAAATTTCCTTTTCCAAATAATAACAAAGGAGCATCAGCACATTGTTTCAATCTTCTTGGGTACGATTCAGATGTATAAAAATGACTTTCAATTTCATTCTTCTCAAAATAAGATAAATGTTGATTTGCTTCTTCTAAAGCTCTATCCCGATTCATTTGTTTCAAAAAAGAATGATTTATCTCGGTTTGTTTAGAAATAGAAACCAATGAATCTTGAAAAAGAGGTTCAATAGTACCTAATTTCGAAAGGAGTTGTCGTGCTTTTATTGGACCAATTCCTTTCAACAAAGTCAAGGCAATTTGGTAGTTTAAATTTGAGTTGTTCACGTATTTTTATCTAATTTTTACTTGAATTTAAGTAAAAATATCCGACCATAGATCCATTTCAGAAGTTTTTATTGATAATTTTATAGGATAATTCTGATTTAAATGAAAGTATTAGGAATAATTCCCGCTCGTTATGGATCTTCTCGTTTTCCAGGAAAACCTCTTATTGATTTAAAAGGAAAAACGATGATTCAACGAGTTTACGAAGGGGCAATAAAATCAAATTTGTTGAGCGATATTATTGTAGCAACCGACGATCAAAGAATTGTAGATGAAGTAAAACGATTTGGAGGAAATGTTCTTTTAACCAAAGATACTCATCCAAGCGGGACAGATCGTTGTGGCGAAATTGCTAGCAAATTTTCAGATATTGATGTTGTTGTTAATATTCAAGGTGACGAACCTTTGGTAGATTACAGACAATTAGATGCTTTAATTTCTGCTTTTAAAGATGAGAATACAAACATTGCAACGCTTGGAATCAAAGATGTATCACTAGAAGACATCAACAATACAAATAGGATAAAAATTGTAGTTGACCATAAACAAAATGCTTTGTATTTTTCGAGAAGCGCTATTCCTAATTATGCGAATTCAAAAGGAAATCCGTTGGAAATATATCCCTTTTATAGACATATCGGATTATATGCTTATCGGGCAGAAATATTAAAAGAATTAGTAGAGCTTAAACCAACACAATTAGAAACGATTGAATCATTAGAACAATTAAGATGGTTGTATTACGGATATTCCATTCGAGTTGTTGAAACCAATATAGAAACACCCAACATCGATGTTCCCGAAGATGTAAAAAAAGTTATGGAATTTTTGTAACAAATTATCATTTCTTTCGTAACTTTATGAATAGCTTGATGATTGTGTTTCAAGCTTTTCTAAAAATAAAATTATGTTTACAGTAGAAGAACTTATAGGAAATTTATTATTGCGTAATAATTGCGTGATTGTTCCTTCTTTCGGAGGTTTTGTTGCAAAGCAATCGTCTGCTACTATCGATTATAAAAATGGGGTAATGTTACCTCCAAGAAAATCAGTATTATTTAATCGTCAGTTAGTTAATAACGATGGTTTACTTATTTCGGAATTTGCTTTTACAAACAAAGTAATCTACCCTACTGCTGAAGAAAATGTTTTGGGAAGAGTTTCTGATTGGAATGAAAAATTAAGAAACGGTGAACGAGTAACTTTAGATAGAGTTGGTTATTTATTTTACGACCAAGAAAAAAACATTTGCTTCGAACAAGATCGTTTTTTCAACCTATTACTTGAATCTTACGGTTTGGGTAAAGTACACTTTGTTACTGAAGAAGATATAAAAATATCACAACATATTTCAGCTGTAAAGGCTAATCAAATTGAAGAAACTGAAGAAGTAGAAGAACCAACTTTTAGATTGGTTTCTATGCCAATTATCGAAGAAGAACCAGTTGTAGTTTCTGAAAAAGAATTTGTACTTATAGAACATCCTGAAGTAAAACCAGCTTCTAAAGTTTGGAAATACATAGCAGCAGCCGTTTTATTACCTGTCGGATTTTATTCATTTTGGTTACCAATGAAAACCAATGTTTTAGAGTCTGGTTTATTATCAATTAAAGATTTTAATCCTGGGTATAAAGCAATTGAAGGTAGTTATATAAAAAGTGATTTTGCTAAAATAAAAGTTGTAAAAAACTCACAACCTACTATAGAAGAATCAATTAAATCGCTTCCATCAGATGTAGATACTTATTCTTATGCTTTTGATGAGGATACTTATATCCCTGTTAAAATTTCAGATAGTAAATCAAAAGTTGAAACTGAAGAAAAAACAGTACTTGAAACAATTGAAAATACAGTAATCAAAAGTGAGGTTAAAAAAGAAATTTCTAAACCAATTGTCCAAAAAGAAACCAAAACTGCTATTCAACCATCCATTAAAAAAATTGAAAAAGTAGTTGCTGAAAAAACAGTTGTAGAAACAAAATCAAAAAACTTTGATTTCATTGTGGGAAGTTTTGCAACAGATGAAAGAGCTTCTGTATTAGTAGATCAACTAAAAGCGAATGGATTAAAAGCATACTTGATTACTGATAATTCTGGTAAACACCGAGTAAGTGCAGGAAGCGCTTCAACAATAGAAGAGATTAAATCAATAGCTGAAAAAGCAAAAACAAATGGAGTTGAAGGTTGGATTTTAAGAAAGTAATTCTATCAATTTTAATGTCGTTTTAAAATTTCGAGTTGTAGCTTTAACTTTTAATTTATCCTCAAAAAAAGTAGTCGTTAACTTCGTATTTCCATAACCATTCGGACAATACAAATAAACTAATCTTCCAATAATTACAAATCGATCAGGTTCATAATTATACATTTTAATCAATTCTAAAACCTCTGAGTTTGGAAGTTCCTCTAAAAAAGTAAAATGAAGTTTATCTTCTAAAATACCCTCAGAATTTATGAAAGGGTTTAATTCAAACGAATTTTTTAACTCTTCAAAAGTTCTAATTATTACTAGTACTTTAAAAGAATACTTTTTAAAGATTTTATCCTGAATCAAGTTAACTAATTCGCTTTCTGACAAAGATTTATCAGAACAAAAAACAACGTTTCCACTTTGAATATAAGTTAAGACATCTTTGAATCCAAGCTCTAAATAAAGTGCTTTTAAATCGGCCATTACTATTTTTTTAGTACCACCAACATTTATACCTCTTAAGACTGAAACATGTTGATTCATAACCAATTACTATGAAAATAAAATCTTTCTTAAACCAATAAAAAACAGTATAAAAAAGCTATAGATAATAAAAAATAAGACGATGAATTCTTTTAATCCAAAGGCTAAAAATAAAGCCATTATAAATAATTGAAAACCTAAACCATATATAGAAACAAGTGTCATAAACCATTTAGGCATTGTTCTTACTTTGGAAGCACTTTTATCTAATTTATATATAACCCAATCAAATCCACCATATAAGATTACATATAGACGAAATAATCGATTAACATTTTTTTGAGATTCACCTGGTAAAGCTTGAGGTGTTTTGTTTTCAAAAATTCTACTTGTTGTGTCCCCATTAAACGTTTTGTTTCTTAGAATAACGTAATAAAAATTGTACAACGTACCTTGCATCTGACAGCACAAATAGGCAAAAAAAGCAATAAAATAAGAGCTTGAAGTAACGGATGCAAAAGTGAAGAAAAATATCAAATTCAAAATACTATCTGAAACAGAATCAAAATATCTTCCTGTATAAGAAGGTGTATTTTTTAAACGTGCTAATTCACCATCAGCAGCATCAATTCCCGATTTTAAAAGTATAAAAAAAGCGGCGGATTTATAATGACCTTGAAAAATACAAAACACAGCAATCAAAGCTGAAAATATAAACATCCAAGTTACGTGAATTGGAGTTACACGTGTGTTTTTAAAACGTTTAGCAATAAATTTCCCTATTGGTCTACCGTAATCTGAAAAATCTAAAAACTTAAATTCAGCTGAAAGTTTTGACATTTATTATCTATTTAGCGAAAGCTTTAACTATCAGTGAATAATTCATTCTAAAACTCAAAAAAATCATTAATATCTCTACGATCTTTTTTCGTTGGTTTTCCTGTACCATTTTCTCTGTAAACAGATTGTGTCAAAGTATAAAGGCGGTATTTTTCTTTTTCTTCTTCCGGTGTAATATCGATGATGTATTCTTCTACCAATTTAGCCCCTACTCTTTTATCTAATAGTTGAATGATTTTATAACTATAAACAGCTGTGTTTTTGGTAAACTGAATTGTATCCCCAACTTTTGGTTCTCTTGAAGGTTTTATTTGAATACTATTCAATTTTATTCTTCCTTTAGATATTTCCTCTGATGCTGTGGCACGTGTTTTAGCTAATCTAACGCACCAAACATACTTATCTAGTCTAAATGCCATCTCGAATCTTTTTTGGGAGCGAATTGTATACTAAATCGTAAGAATGATTTATTAATTCTATAAATAAATCTGATTCAACATCTTGGTTTACCTTAACAGTAATCCAATGTTTTTTATTCATATGAAATGCTGGTACAATACCCGAATGAGATTCCCTTAAATCGATTGAACGTTCTGGATTACACTTTAAATTAATTCCAGTAAAATTATCCACATCAAATAAAGCAAACATCTTACCTCCAACTTTAAAAACTAATGTTGTCGAATTAAAAGGAAAAGTTTCTTCTGCCCCATTTTTTGACAGACAATAATTCCAAATAAATTCAATATCCACAAATTTTGAAAATTAATTAATGCAAACCGTGTGCATCATCATAATGTCCTAAATTATACAACATTTTAGTATGAGAAACCAAAGCATTTCCCCAAGTTCTTTGAGAATTGTAAGGTAAATTATATTCCAAAGCAGTTGCTTTAACAATTTCAGAAATTTTTCTGTAATGTATGTGGCAAATATTAGGGAATAAATGATGTTCAACTTGGTAATTTAAACCTCCAACATACCAAGAAAACAAACGAGCACCAGGTGCAAAATTTGATGTATTTACCAATTGATTAACTGCCCAATCAGCTGCTACATTTCCAGAATCATCTGGTAATGGATAATCTGAAGTTGGTACTACGTGAGCAGGTTGAAAAATAGCTCCCAAAATAACTCCACATACAAAGTGCATTATAAAATAACCTAATAATATAGACCAAACAGGTACGTAAGCTGAACAAAAATACAATGGTAAACCTAATACTACTAAATAATAAAGAACTTTAGAAACTATAAGTATAACAAAACTTGAAATAAATTTAACGTTTTGTGTTTCTAACAACTCCATTTTTTTATATCTAAAAAGTTGTTTAAAATCTTTAGAAGTTGACCATAAAACAGTCATCATTCCGTATAAAAACCAAGCATAAATATGTTGGTACTTATGTGCTGCAAATCGAGGTTCGTGTGGTGAAAAACGCAATGTTTTTCCTGGATTAATATCCTCATCCATTCCAGATACATTTGTATATGTATGGTGTAAAACGTTATGTTGAATTCTCCAATTTACATCATGTCCACCAACAAGAGTAATTATATAACCTAAAGCTTTATTTACATTTTGATTTTTAGAATAGGCTCCGTGATTAGCATCGTGCATAATTGATAAACCAATACCTGCCATACCTAGCCCCATCATTATCCACATTAAAAAAACCATTAATGAGTTTTGAAAATAGAATAACATTAACATAAAAGGAACAACATATAAGGAAATCATAACAATCGTTTTGAAAACCATTTGTGCATTTCCATGTCTCGCAATATTAGAATTTTTGAAATAATCATTAACTCTTTTTTGTAAAACTTTATAAAAGTCTTCATTGTGGTCTTTTGCGAACTTTACTACAGGAATTTTCATATTAATCTTAAATATTGAAGTACAAAATTACGGATTAAAACTGATTAAAAAAAAATGGTATACAAAGTTTTCAGTTACTAAATGTTAAAACCTAAAGAATATACTACAAATTTTAACATAAGATATCGGTATTTTTGTAATATTGAAAAGTATAAATTATTCTTGGTTAAAATATTTCTAAAAATGACTCATCCAAAATATTGCTCAAACCTATTAATTAGAAAAAGATATCCAACTAGAGAAATTACTATTGGTAATTTAAAATTAGGCGGAGAAAATCCTATTCGACTTCAATCGATGACAACTGCAGACACGATGGACACAATAAAATCTGTTGAAGAATCTATTAGAATGATTGATGCAGGCTGTGAATTAGTTCGTTTGACAGCTCCAAGCAAAAAAGAGGCTGAGAATTTAGGGGTTATTAGAAAACTATTAAATGAAAAAGGATATACTACACCACTTGTAGCAGACATTCATTTTACACCTAATGCAGCAGAAGTTGCCGCAAAATTAATTGAAAAAGTGCGAGTTAATCCAGGTAACTATGCTGATAAAAAGAAGTTTGAAGAAATTGATTATACAGATATAACATATCAAGAAGAGCTCGAAAGAATAGAGAAGAAATTCACGCCACTCGTTTTACTATGTAAAAAAGAAGGTACGGCTATGCGTATCGGAACAAATCATGGATCTCTATCTGATAGAATATTAAGTAGATTCGGAGACACACCTGAAGGAATGGTTGAATCTGCTATGGAATTTATTCGTATTTGTAGAAAAAACGATTATCACGAATTGGTAATTTCAATGAAAGCAAGCAATACTTTGGTAATGGTTCAAGCATACCGATTATTAGTAGCTAAAATGGAAATTGAAAACATGAATTACCCTTTACATTTAGGAGTAACTGAAGCGGGTGATGGTGAAGACGGAAGAATTAAGTCTGCTGTTGGAATTGGTGCTTTATTAGAAGACGGTTTAGGTGATACAATTCGAGTTTCGTTAACAGAAGATCCTGAGTTTGAAATACCAGTAGCAAGAAAATTAGCGGAAAAATTCAACAATAATTCAAACATTTTTGAAATTGATACTAATGAAGAAATTAAATTGCCTTATTCACCATACACTTATGAAAGAAGAGATTCAACTGAAATAGAAAACATTGGACACAAACATACACCAGTTGTAATTTCAGATCTAAGCGCTAAATCAGAAATTAAACAATCTAATTTCTTTGGTTTTGGATACAATTATTCAGTTCAATTGGACAAATGGAATCTTCAAGAACAAGCTGCAGATTATCTATATATTGGTTCAAATGAAATAAACTTTGAAATACCAGGAACTTTAAGAGTAATCGTTGATTATCCAAAATGGAAAACTAATTATTCAGAAAAGACTGGTTACTATCCAATACTTAACAATTCAGAATTAAAAACCATTACAAATAAAAATTCAACTTTCTTTTTAAACATTAAAGCAGAGGAAAAAGATATTGATTTCCTAACAAATTACACTAATTGTATAATCGTTTTAGAAACGGAATACAAGAATAAAACACAGATTTTTCGCAAATTTAGAATAGAATTAGCGAAATTAAATATTAATAATCCAATAGTATTAAAATACAATTCAATAGAAAAAGACAGTGAAACATTTCAGTTAAACGTTTCAAGTGAGGCAGGATCAATGCTTATTGATGGATTCGGTGATGGTTTATGGATACATTCAGATCAACCAACACAACTTATTAATTCAACATCATTTGGAATACTACAAGCTACAAGAACAAGAATATCTAAAACTGAATACATTTCTTGTCCTTCGTGTGGCAGAACACTTTTTGACCTACAAGAAACAACGGGTAAAATCAGAGAAAAAACAGGACATTTAAAAGGTCTTAAAATTGGAATAATGGGTTGCATTGTTAATGGTCCTGGAGAAATGGCAGATGCTGATTATGGATATGTTGGAACAGGTCCAGGAAAAATAACTCTCTACAAAGAAAAGACGGTCGTAAGAAAAAATGTAGATGAAGAAAATGCAGTCGAAGAATTAATTAATTTAATTAAGGAAAATGGAGATTGGATTAACCCTTCGACACAACAATGATTTCTTTGCAATTGTATTATTTACTCAAGAAAAACTCAAAATAACAGCTAAGATTCTACCTTTAGAATTACTTAACAATGAAGTTTATTCTTGCTGTTACAAAGCTCGAAATAGAGAAAATCAATTAAAAGGATAGACAATGGAAGAAAATTGCTTTGATAAATGGTAAATTTAAAGATATACCTAGTTTGAAAAGAAAACACTTTAATAGAACAAGTGTTTGCCCTTCGATATAAGCATGAATTCCGTTATCACTTCATTCATGCATACAAAAAACATTAAAACCAAACTTAATTAAACTACTCACCATTAGCATCCAAGGAAAAAAGTATAATTTTTAGGGCGAACTGAGTAGATTTATTTTGTTTAAATAAACAAAATAAATCGTATCGAAGGGCAAACTCCTCTTTTAATTTATTATTCCAACAAAAAAAGCACCGTATATATACGGTGCTTCAATTATATAATCTTCACAAAAAAACATGTAGATGTTTCACGTGGAACAAAAAACTATCTACCCAAATGAATAATTAAAACAGCAATATCTGAAGGAGAAACACCACTAACTCTAGATGCTTGACCTATAGTAACAGGTAATACTTTAGATAGTTTTTGTCTAGCTTCAGTACTTAAACTAAGCATAGAAGAATAATTTATATCGAGTGGAATAGATAAATGTTCCATCCTATTCATTTTTTTTGCTACATCTTCCTCTCTTTCAATATAACCTTCATATTTTAAAACAATCTCTGTTTGTGAAACTATATCAGGATTAACTAAAGACAAATTTATAGCTAATTCTTTAGAAGCAACACTCATTTCTAAAACATCTTCAATTGTAATATGAGGCCTAGTAATTAAAGAACTCAATTTAACCTGTTGTGTAATTAAAGAAGAATCCTTAGATTCTAATACTCTATTTGCTAAATCAGGTGTAACTCCTTCCTTTCTAAGAGACTTTTTTAACTCTATAGTACCTTGAATTTTTTGCTCAACTCTTTTTAAAGCTTCATCACTCGCTAAACCAATAGCATGACCAATAGGCGTTAATCTAATATCAGCATTATCCTGACGTAAAAGAATACGATATTCTGCACGACTTGTAAACATTCTATAAGGTTCTTCTGTGCCTTTAGTAATTAAATCATCAATTAAAACACCAATATAAGCATCACTTCTACTAAGTATAAAAGGGTCTTTAGAGAAAACTTTACGATGTGCATTAATACCAGCCATTAAACCTTGGCAAGCAGCTTCTTCATATCCTGTAGTACCATTGATTTGGCCTGCGAAATATAAGCACTCAATTAATTTAGTTTCTAAAGTATGTTTTAACTGAGTAGGAGGGAAGTAGTCATACTCGATAGCATATCCAGGACGAAACATTTTAACATTCTCAAAACCTGGAATAGTTTTTAAAGCACTTAGTTGAATATCTTCAGGAAGTGAAGTGCTAAAACCATTAACATAAATCTCAATTGTTTCCCAACCCTCAGGCTCAACAAATATTTGATGACGATCTTTATCAGCAAAACGATTTATTTTATCTTCTATACTTGGACAATAACGAGGACCTGAACTTTTAATAGCACCATTAAACATTGGAGAACGATCAAAACCAGTTCTCAACATATCGTGAGTTGCTTGATTAGTATAAGTAATATAACAAGGTCTTTGTTTTGATAAAGGAGTTGTTTCAGTTGAAAAACTAAACTTAGTTGGGTTTTCATCACCAGGTTGAATTTCCATCTTAGAATAATCCAAAGATCTACCATCAACACGAGGTGGGGTTCCAGTTTTCATTCTACCAGTTTCAAAACCAAGTTCAACTAAATCTTCAGTAATACCAACAGAATTTCTTTCAGCAGCACGACCACCACCGAATTGCTTTTCACCCATATGGATTAGGCCATTCAAAAAAGTACCATTCGTTAAAACAACAGACTTTCCTTTTATATCAATTCCTAACGAAGTTTTAATTCCAACAACTATATTTTCTTCAACAAGCAAACCAATACAAGTGTCCTGCCAAAAATCAACATTAGAATTTCTTTCCAAAAGCAATCGCCATTCATCAGCAAAACGCATACGATCATTTTGAGTTCTAGGTGACCACATAGCAGGTCCTTTTGACATATTCAACATACGAAATTGAATAGCACTCTTATCACTTACAATTCCTGAACCACCACCTAATGCATCTATCTCGCGAACTATTTGTCCTTTGGCAACACCACCCATTGCAGGATTACAACTCATCTGAGCAATCGTATTCATATTCATTGTAACCAACAAAACAGAGCTCCCCAATTTTCCAGCTGCATTGGCAGCTTCACATCCTGCGTGACCGCCACCAACGACAATCACATCATATTCATTCAACATATAAAAAGTGTTTCACGTGAAACAAAGTTACCACCTTTATAGGCATAAAAAAAATAGCCTCTAACGAGGCTAACTTAAAGTATTTACAATGTTTCACGTGAAACAATTTTAGATAAATAATAATCTTCTTTATTCCTCATTAAAATCTCTTCTACGTCAGTTTTATCTTTGTAACCACAAAGATGGAGAACACCATGAACGATAACACGTTGAATTTCAGCATCAAAAGAAACATTATGCTCAATAGAATTATCTAAAACTCTATCTTTAGATATAAATAGATCACCTAAAATTTTGTTATCTTCACAATAATCAAAAGAAATAATATCAGTATAATAATCGTGTTGTAAATATTCGATATTCATTTTAAGTAAATACTCATCAGAACAAAAAATAAGATTAACTTCATATAAAACCTTACTCTCTTCATCGCAAACATTTGACAACCAAGAAGATAAAAACTTAGAATCAAGATTAATTAAATCTACATCTTCAAAAAAGAGATTAACCATAATTTACTTACTGAAATAAATATTTACTGAACGACCTTCGTTATCAAACTCAACATCATCAGCTAAGCTTTTCATAAGAAATATACCACGTCCGTTTTCTTTTTCAATATTATCAGGTGAAGTAGGATCAGGTAAGTTATTGAAATCAAATCCATTACCTTGGTCTAAAACAGAAAAACAAAATTCTTCTGATTTATCTCCAACAGAAACACAAACCTCTAATTCATTATTAAAAAGATTACCGTGTTGTATTGCATTATTAACTGCCTCAGTAACAGCAATTAGTACATTACCATAAAAATCCTCTTGAACTCCAAGATCGTTGCATACTTTGTCAACTAAGGTTTCAACCTTACTAACAGCTGCATATTCCGAGGGAATAGATATAGTATCAACAATTGTAAAACCTTCTTTCATAAACATAGAAATAATTCAAAAATCAATTTGCTCTATTAAAATATTCGTTTGCTTTATCTTTATAATATTTGTTATATAAAGGATCAACAGACCTCAATAATTCAATTTGATTGAGCTTTTGTTTTGTATACTCATCAAATCTTATTTGGTTACCAAAATTTGAATTATTTCCTTCTTTTGATTCTCTTTTTTCTTCAAAACCTCTTTCCATCAAAGCGTTTTCTGATTCTAACAATCTAGTCATTATGTTTTTCTGACGTTTAATTAAATCCGAAGAAAAGTTTTTATTAATCAAATCTTTCTCTTGTTTTTCTAATTCATCTATGAGAGGATTTAACTTATTACCAGAACCCTTTCCATCTTTATTGAGATCTTTTTTCATTTGCTCTAAACGTTGTCTCATTGCAGTTTGTTCAGCAGCCATTTTAGCAATTTGTTTATTTCCTAAACCACCAGGCATACCAGAATTACCTTCACCTTCTTTAGAACCAGGTTTTTTACCACCCGGATTAGAACCTTTTTCCATTTGTTCTAATTGTTTTTTAAGCATATCCTTCATATCGCCAGGATTCATTCCGGAACCAGGTTTAGGCTTTCCTTTACCTCCAGGATTATCACAACTACCAGAGCCTTTAGAATCACTTTTCATTTGATTTTGCATACTCTGTAATGCTTCATTTAAAAGTAAAGCAAGATTGTTATAAGAAGTCATAACTGATTGCTGATGAAGTCCTAAATCACGTCTTCTATGTTCATCTAAATCCTCAATTGTAAGTCCGAAATTTTTGCTAATATCACCCAATTCTTTGTCAATAAAAGTTGCTATTTTAGGCTGACGTTTTGCTAAAGCTTCTAAACTATCTTTAACTACTTTTGTATCGTCCATTATTGAACGCTGTTTACGACCATATTTACGATAAACAGGATCTGTATCTTTAACACGTGAAATTTTATTCATAACCTCTTCTTGATCAAAACTCAAAGTCATAAGATTTTCTAAAATTGAACGAAGTGAATTAATATCTTCTTCTTGTTCTTTTTTATTAGCTTCTTTTTGCATTTTGTCTAGTTCATCTGCCATTTTCTCCATTTCATCAGCAGCAGATTTTTGCTTTTCACCAGCTTTTTTATCTTTACCTTTTACTAATTCTTCCGAAGACATTTTCATATCTTCAGAAATTTTATCTTTTTTCTCTTCGTTAGTATCTATATCCATAGGTTTTGATAAAGCCTCATTCAACTTTTCCATTTCCTTCATTTTTTCTTTTAAATCGTCAAACTTTTTATTTAAATCATTTTGTTTGTCTAACGCTTTTTCTTTTGATAACTTTTCGTTTTCAAGGTCTTTTTTAAGTTGTTCTTGTTCCTTAGAAAGCTCTTTTAATTCTTTTTCTATATCATCAATTTTTTCGTTAACTTGTAATTTTTTAAGCATTTCAAGACTACGATCTAATTGTTTTTTCATTTGTTCAGAGGACAATTGAATATCCTCTAACTTATCTTTAATTTCATCTTTATTATTTTGATTGTCATTTTCCATCATTTTTTCAAGCTTATCTAGAAGATTTTTTAATTCATCGTCCATAACTTGTTCCAAAAGTTTATCAATCATTTCTTGCTTCTCTAAAATTTCTTTATCCATTTCAGAAAGCTGATTTTTTTCTTCAGAACTTTGTTCCATCTGTTCTTGCATCTTTTCCAACATTTTTTGAAGAGATTTTTGTTCTTCTTGTAATTGTTGAACTTGATTCATTTTGTTAAAATCTTTACTTTTAGAATTTAACATCTCTTTTTTCAAGCGATCGACATTTTTCTGAAATTCTTCTGTTCTTTTTAAAATATCACTTAAACTTTCTTTAGTAGCTTCTTGTTCATCTTCACGTTTTTCATTAAGCTCTTCTAAAGAAGGAAGTTTATAAGTAAATGATTGACTTTTAGTTGATTTATTTCCGTGAACTCCATCATTATCAGAAACAACAAAATAATATTCAATCTTATCGTTCATTTTAACATTTTCTCTTCTAAAATCAACAGCAAAATCAAAAGGCATTTCAGTTCCAACAACTTTTGTTACAGTCATAGAATTTTCGCGTTTTTTTCCATTTTCTCCCTGAATGGAATACACAAATTTTAAAGAGGATAAACCATAATCATCAGCTATAGAACCTACGAAATAACGTAAACCATCAGCTACAGAATCCTTTTTTTCATCTACTAAAATAGAAGGATGAGCATCTCTAGTTACAGAAATATTGAAACCCGATGTATCAACTTTACCACTTTGAGAATTCGTTAATTCAAATTGAATCTTGGCAGGATTTGAAATTTTCTTTTGCACTTTAAATCCTTCCGTTTCAAAAATTTCAGACTTGTTATTAAATGAAAATTTTACTTTGCTTGTATTTTTAGTTAAAACACTCCATTCAATTATTGTTCCTTCGGGTATAGACATATCACCAGCATTCGAAATAATCTCTTTTTCTCTGCCTAAATAAGAAGGAAATACTAAAGTTGCTTGTAATTTTCCAATTGTTGATTTCTGATGAACATTAATCAAATAACTTGAACTTATAAAATCATTACCTTCAAAATAAAAAGGGGTATTAACTTGAATTTTCTTTAAAACTCCGGTTGCAGAATTTTTACCATTTTTTTCCATTAAAAATTTACCTTGACTACTAACTAAATAAATTTTATCAGGAAATTGAGTACCTTTTAAACTAACATTAATATCTAAATCTTCTCCTTCATCAACCGTTAAAATATTATTCATAAGAATAAAATCAAAAGGTGCTGTAGGTTTAAATTCTTGAGTGTAATTTACAACTCTATCAGCTCCTTGTGTTAATAAATGAGGTAGAAAAACAGCTAAAGCGAAAAGGAGTAAGAATAATGGAATTAAGTACTTAAGGTATTTTTTATTGTTCTCTTTAATATTTATAGCTGTTGTAAAAGGTACAACACTTAAAGAAGCTGAACGTTGAGATACACTTGCTCTAATTAATTCAAAATTTCCTTCGTTTTGATTTAGAGAATCATTTAATTGAAGCGTATTTAATAATCTATCCGAAACAGTTGGAAAAAATTTACCTATAATTTCAGAAGCCTGATACCTATCAATTTTTTTACCTAATGAGAATAATTTAGAAACAGGAATAATAATAAACTTGAAAAGAACATATAGATTTACAGCTAAAAAACTAAAGAATAAAAAGCCTCTAAAAATAGATCCAAAACGACCAAAATATTCCAAGGAAGTAGTAAATAATAGAGAAAACAAGAAAATTACAACGAAAAGAAGTAAACCCTTAATCATTTCATTTTTATAATACTTACGAATAAACGCGTCTATTTGTTCTAATAATTTATCAAATGCACTCATACATCTACTTGTACTATTAACATATATAATTTCAGTATAACCTACTAAAGTAAAACTTATTTGTGAAATTTAGATTATAGATTAATTAAAAATAGAATTAAGACGATTATGATCATATAATTTAACTTAAAATAACAATTTATAAATTTTAGCGAAAATTAATTTTAAATACTGCTTTTTATAAAGTTTTTTAAACTCTTTTAAACTCAGTGTAAATACTCTGAGTACTCTGTGGTTAAACAGTTAAATTCATTATCTTTGCAAAAAAATATCATTATGTCTGAAAAACCTGTTCGCGTAAGATTTGCACCGTCACCAACTGGACCATTACATATGGGAGGAGTTAGAACTGCATTGTACAATTATCTTTTCGCAAAGAAATACAATGGTACTTTTATTTTAAGAATAGAAGATACTGATCAAACAAGATTTGTTCCAGGTGCTCAAGAGTATATTATGGAATCGTTGAAATGGTGTGGAATAATGCCAACTGAAGGACCAGGATTGGGAGGTAATTATGGACCTTACATTCAATCGGAACGAAAAGAAATGTACAAACCTTATGCTGAACAATTAATAGCAAATGAAAGTGCATATTATGCTTTTGATACACCCGAAGAATTATTAGCGGTTCGAGAACAAGCAAAAGCAATGGGAATGCCAAATTGGCAATATAATGGAGTTACGAGAGCATCTTTAAAAAACTCTTTGACTTTACCTGCAGATGAAGTTGCTAAAAAATTAGCAGATGGCGAACCGTATGTTATACGTATGAAGATGCCACGCAACAGAGATATCCGTTTCGAAGATTTGATTCGTGGTTGGGTAGTTGTGAATACTAATAACCTAGACGATAAGGTTTTATTCAAAAGTGACGGAATGCCGACGTATCATTTAGCAAATATTGTTGATGATCATACAATGGATATTAGTCACGTTATTCGTGGTGAAGAATGGTTGCCGTCAGCACCATTACACGTTTTATTATACGAAGCATTTGATTGGGAAGCACCTTTATTTGCTCACTTACCATTGTTATTACGTCCGGATGGAAATGGTAAATTATCAAAACGTGATGGAGATCGTTTAGGTTTCCCAGTTTTTCCAATAGAGTGGACTACAGAAGAAGGAGAAATATATTCAGGATATAGAGAAAAAGGATATTTACCAGAAGCTTTTGTAAATATGTTAGCTTTCTTAGGATGGAATCCAGGAACAACACAAGAAATATTTTCATTAGAAGAATTAGCAGAAGCTTTTACTTTAAATAGAGTAGCAAAATCAGGAGCTAAATTTGATGCTGAAAAAACAAAATGGTTCCAACAAACTTATTTAAGAGCTACTTCAGATGAAGAATTAGCAGAGTTATTGGCGAAAGAATTACCTAAAAAACACGAATTATCTGAATTAAAAAAAATTGCTCATTTAATGAAAGAAAGAGCAACGTTTGTAAAAGATATGGTAACAGAAGGAAATTATCTTTTTGAACAACCTACTTCTTATGATGATCAAACAGTTCAGAAAAAATGGAAAGAAGAAACTACACCATTAATGAACGAATGGTTAGAAAGAATTTCTGCTATTGAACCGTTTGATGCAATTACAATTGAAAGTACTTTTAAATCATTCTTAGAAGAAAAACAAATGGGTATTGGTGCAGTTTTACCAAACTTCCGTTTATTAATTACAGGAAATGGAACAGGACCAAGTATGTTTGATATTTCTGCCTTCCTAGGAAAAGAAGAATGTATCGAAAGAATGAAAGTTGGTTTGGAAAAAGTTATTAGACAAAAGACCGCTTCGCTTTAGATTATAGATATTAGACTGATGAGCTATGTTAAAATTAATACAACTCATCAGTCTAAAAATCTAATATCTAAAAATCTAATATCTAGATGAATGAAACACACAATAGAAGTAAACGGAATAAAACTATACGCTTTTCACGGATGTTTACCTGAAGAGGGGAGAATAGGTGGGCATTATTTAGTCGATGTTTCGTTGCAAACAGATTTTTCAGAAGCTGCTATTACAGATGAATTGATAAAAACAGTTGATTATGTCGATATCAATAAAATTGTAAAAGAAGAAATGGCAATTCGTTCTAAATTAATAGAACACGTAGGTCAACGTATTTTTGATAGAATTAAAAAAGAAGTTAAAAACGTTGATAAATTAAGAATTAAAGTCATTAAAATTTGTCCACCGATTAATGGTGATGTTGAAAACGTTGCAATAATAATTGAAGAATAGTGATATATTAAAAATCTTACTATATTTGTGACGTCGAAAAGGGTCTCATGGCCGAGCGGCTAGGCACCGGTCTGCAAAACCGTCTACATCAGTTCGAATCTGATTGAGACCTCTTATAAAACCTTAACATTAATTTGTTAAGGTTTTTTTTATGAAATTAATTATTATCAATATATTAATTTTAGGCTTTAAATCACTCTATTTATTAAATCTTTCAAATAATTCATATCTTTGAAAAAGATTATAAAAATAAATGAAAACGTTCTCACTCCTTATTTTCTTCATTATTTCAACGAGCACTGTTTTTTCTCAGTATTTAAATTCAGACGATCGTAAATTATATCAAGATACTAATTTCACAATTTTATATACTGGCGATTTAGTTTCTAATTACGAAGGTGGTAAGATAAAAAATCAATGGAAATACGTTAATGGAATAATTAATGGAGAATCGATTATTTATTACGAAAACGGAAAAATTTTACATAAATGTATATACGTTGATGGTATACCACAAGGGGAATCTATACAGTATTATGACAATGGACAAATAAAAGAAAAAGGTAATTATTCAAATGGTATTCCAAACGGAGATTTTTTTATTTATAATGAAAATGGTAAAATGAAAGAAAAAAACTCCTATATCAACGGATTAAAAAATGGAATAAATGTTCAGTACAATGAAAATGGAAATATAACACTTCAAAAAACATTTAAAAATGGTGTTTTAGATGGTGAATTAATTATGTATAACCGAGAAGGAAGAATTGAATGTAAAGAGATAATTTCTATGGGTGATAAAAAAGGAGAATCTATTATCTATTTTGAAAATGGTAAAATTCGTCAAAAACTTTCTTACTTAAATGGTATACCTGAAGGTGAAACAACATTTTATAATAAAACTGGAAAATTAATATGTACAGAAAATTATAAAAATGGAATGTTAAATGGAGAAAAAATAATTTACGATAAGAAAGGTAAAATCAAACTAAAAGAATTTTATGTTAATGGTATTCTAAATAAATAAAGAGTTTTTAAAAAATTACAACAATTTAATTTTAGCATTTAAATCATCTTTAAAAGATCCACCTATTGGAAGAGATTTTTTATTATTCTCTAAAGATAAATTTGGATATTCAATAGTAGCTATTTTATCCAATCTAATGATAAATGAACGATGTATTCTTACAAAATCTACACTACCCAACTTTAATTCAATATCTTTCATTGTAGAGTGAATTGTGTATCGTGTATCAATTGTATTAATCACAACATAATCTTTCAATGCTTCAATAAAATAAATGTCTTTACAATTCAATTTCACTAATTTACTATTTGATTTAACAAATATAAAATCGTGTAATCTTTCTTTATTATCAACAATTGAATATAAATAATCCCTTTCTTTTACAATTGTTTGTTCCTTTTTATGTTTATAAATTGCCATTTCAATAGATGTTTGTAAATCTATTTCTTTGAAAGGTTTTAAAATATATCCATAAGGTTCTGAAATTTTTGCTTTAGATAAAGTTGATTCATCAGCATAAGCCGTTAAAAATATGACAGGAATTTCTAATTCGTTTTTAACGATTTCAGCCACATCAATTCCATTCATAGAACCTTTTAACATAATATCCATTAAAATGATGTCAGGTTGCTCTATACGTATATTTTCTAAAGCCTTTTCACCTGAAGAAGCTGAACCAACAACATTATATCCAATTTTATTTAAACTATTTTGAATATCTTTAGATACGATTGATTCGTCCTCAACTACAAATACATTTATTTTCGACATTTGTTTTTTTTTGTTACTTCAAAAGTAATAAAAATTTCGACTTGAAGTTTCCTTTTTTTAATTATAATGTCTATACTTCAATTTTGTATTTTTTAAAATTAAATATCTAAATATCAAATAATTAATTAACTAAAATATTTATTTATTTTGATAGATAATTGAATGTACAATTTTAATTTCAAAATTCAAAATTCTCAAATAATCCTTTTTTATAATATAGAAATAAATAATTTTTAAGTTAAAAAAAACTTATTCCTTTTATTAAGGTTGTTGAAATGT
>CANCQX010000034.1 GCA_947380375.1 Flavobacteriales bacterium | reverse complement strand
GCTACTAAAATAGATGTAAAAACACTAAAAAATGAAACATCAATTAATACTGAATAATTATGGACAAAAGTAAATTCTGAAAAAATAAAATGATGTAAAAGTGTCGGAATTATTAGAATTAATAAATACAATTTTCTAAAAATTTTTATCTTATTTTTTAAAAACAAAATAAGATTGACAATTATTAAAAGTAACGCAAATCCAAAACCTAAAACATACCAGTACATATATTTTAATAAAAAGGCTAAATAACTTATTTCTCCTTCTTTTAAATTTGTTCTTACCGAAAAACGATCTTTTAAATAATTAATAAAATTACTAAATCCAATCAATGAAGAATATTGCCAAATTATAAGTCCTAATGATAAAAAAACTGATAAAACTGAAATAAATAAAATCGATTTGTTTCTTTTATAAATAGCTATACTAAAAATTGTAAAAGCTAAAAAACATCCAATCCATTCAGTATAAATTGTAAGAAAGAGCGAAATTAAAAGGAAAAGTAATTCTTTTCTACCCCCCTCTTTTTCAAATACTTTTAATGCGTAAAAAACGGAAGTTAAAAAAAATAAAACGACCATCGAGTGGTGAGTATATCCATTTCCATGAAACCACAATGTTATTGGTGAAAAAAGATAAACAATACCGGAAACTAAAGCATAAGATGTTTTTAAATTGTTTTTATCCAAAAACCAATGTGCGATTTTTATTATTAGGAGAGTACAAAATAAATGAACAAAAAGACTGAAAATTTGTAAACCTAAAACAGATGGTCCTCCAAAAAATGACAGAAAAAAATATGGAATTACATAGGATCCAGCTCCAAATGATAGATAGAAAAAATTACCTGAATTTTCAGTATCCTCACCTAAAAAATTATTAATACCCTGATCTGCTTTATTTTGATAATTTAAAACAGGGCTAAAATTATAATCACATCCTGAAGTTTGATACCAAACATCCATTGGAATAAGAAAAAAAGCTGTATTAAATTCATGATGCTTTGATAATGGTCTATTGAGATTTGGGAGCCTTATAATTACAGACAATAAAAACAACGAAAGAATAATTAAAAGTGTTTTTTTTGTCATATCCCCTGGCGTTATTTCATAAAATTAGATACAAAATTACTCACATTTTCATCAATTAATATTCTATTTTTTAAGAATATATTTCTATCATAATTAACAGAATTAAAAGGATCTCCGACCATTTTCTTAACATATTCTTGCCCTGTTAAATCCCATTCTTTTTGATCTGTAATCATTGTAAAAGTTCCATCTTCAAAACCTCTTGCTTTAAAAGTCTCAGGAATTCTTGGAATTAACATATAAAATTCTGCTTCCACTGATTTAGCATTATAATTTCCTAATTCATTAAAACTACCTTTAAAAAATGAAGACATGCTATTATCTTGCAAAGAGTAATTAGAATTTGATGCTAAATCGACTGTAAATAAATACAAATATCCATTCGCTGTAATTTTACCTTTAAATTCCTTTTCGGTATATCCATCTATTGCACCTTTTTGAAATGTCTTTATTTTAAACTCATTTTTAAACAATAATTTTTTATTTTCAATAACAAGATTAGAAAAGTTTTTATCATTTAAAAATTGAAATTTTCTTACTGACGATATAAATTCTTTGTTTACATTGATAACTTTTTGATTAATCTGATTCAATTCATTTTTAAGATTAATTTTTGAAACAAATTGAAAGAATAATTTTCTTTTTAATTGATCTTTAATTTCACTTTGCTTTCGTTCTAATTCAATTTTAGAATTATAACTTTTTTTCAATTCATTTTCCATCTAACAATTCTAATAATTAATAGGAGGATATATAAACCCTCCTATTACTATTTTTTATTTCTTTGGAATTGCCAATAACACTTCTAACAAATACCCCCAATATTTTTGAACTGATGAAATTTGTACTTTTTCGTCAGGAGAATGTGCTGCACGAATATTTGGACCAAAAGAAATCATATCTACCCCTGGTAAATGCTCACCCAAAATACCACATTCTAAACCTGCATGACATGCTTTCACTTGTGGTTCTTCTTTGAATAATTTTAGATATAATTCAGTCATTATTTTAAGAATAGGAGAATTTGGATTTGGTTGCCATCCTGGATAATCTCCACTTTGAACAACTTCAGAACCCATATTTTCAAATGCCGCTCTTATTGTGTTAGCAACATCTGCTTTTGTAGATTCAACACTACTTCTTTGTAATGATTGAGTAATAAAAGAACCATCTTTTAGAATTACTCTAGCTAAGCTAGAAGAACTTTCAACTAAACCTTCAATATCAGGACTCATTCTAAACACACCATTTGGAGCTGAATAAAGTGTATTGATAATTTTATTCAAATCATCATTGGAAACTGCTTTTAAAGTAGATTTAGATTCTGAAATTGATATTGCTAAATGTGTTTCAATTGTTTTTAATTCAAATTTTAATAATTCAATAAACTCTTTTACAACTGATTCAACTTTAGATTTTTCAGACGATTTAACTGCTATAATTGAACTTGCTTCTCTAGGAATTGCATTTCTTAAACTTCCTCCATCAAATGAAATTAATTGAAATTCAATCTCAGATTTAAGTTTATACAAAATACGTGTCATCAATTTATTCGCATTTCCTCTTCCTTTGTCGATATCCATTCCAGAATGTCCACCTAATAATCCTTTGATAGAAATTTCAAAAACTACAGATTCTGAATTTATATCAACTTGATTATAATTATATGAAGAATTTGTATCGATTCCTCCTGCGCACCCTATAGACAATTCGTCATCATCTTCAGTATCAAGATTTAAAAGTATTTTACCTTCGTATTTAGATCCATCCAAATATTTAGCTCCTGTCATACCTGTTTCTTCATCAACAGTTAACATCGCTTCAATAGCTGGATGTGGAATTTCATTTGTTGCTAACAATGCCATAATAGAAGCTACACCTATTCCATTATCAGCACCCAAAGTTGTACCATTAGCTGTAACCCAATCCCCTTCGATTATCATTTCAATTCCCTGTGTATCGAAATCAAAAATAGTATCTCCGTTTTTTTGGTGAACCATATCCAAATGGGACTGAAGAATAACCGTAGTTCTATCTTCCATTCCTTTTGATGCTGGTTTTTTAATAATTACATTTCCAATTTTATCTTGAAACGTCTCTAAATTAAGAGATTTACCAAAATTCAACATGAATTCAATTACTTTCTCTTCTTTTTTAGAAGGACGTGGAACTGCATTTAAATCTGCAAAATTACTCCATAATGCCTTTGGTTCTAAATCTTTTATATTCATTTTTTTTAGGTTTTAGGTATTGGGTGTTAGGTATTAGGCTGGGTGATACCCAAAACCTAATCTCTAATACCTAATACCTTTTCAATATATAAATTTTCTACTTTTTTTCGAGCCCATTCTGTTTTTCTTAGAAACTTCAAACTCGACTTAACACTTGGATCTTTTAAAAAACAATTAATGGGAATCAAATAACCTAAATGTTCCCATCCATATTTATCTTCCAATTGTTTTACAATTCTCTCTAAAGTTATACCATGTAAAGGATCGTTCGCCATTTGTTTCTAATTACTAAAACCTATGAACTAGTTACTTAACTAATTTTCTATATTTAATACGTTTTGGGGCATTATCACCCAAACGTTTTTTTCTATTTTCTTCGTATTCAGAATAAGATCCTTCAAACCAAAACACTTCAGAATCTCCTTCGAAAGCAAGTATATGCGTACAAATACGATCTAAGAACCATCTATCGTGAGAAATAATTACCGCACAACCTGCAAAGTTCAAAATTCCTTCTTCTAAAGCTCTTAATGTATTTACATCAATATCATTTGTAGGCTCATCTAATAATAGAACATTCGCTTCCGTTTTTAAAGTCATCGCTAAATGCAAACGATTTCTCTCTCCACCTGAAAGTATTCCTACTTTCTTATTTTGATCAGAACCTGCAAAATTGAATTTAGAAATATAAGCTCTTGCATTCACTTTTTGATTTCCAATTTCGATCAATTCCAAACCATTAGAAACAACTTCAAAAATTGTTTTATCAGGATGAATATCTTTATGTGCTTGATCCACATAACCAACAACTGCTGTTTCTCCAACTACAAACTCTCCATGATCTGGTTGTAATTCATTCATTATCATTTTGAAAATTGTTGTTTTACCAGCACCATTTGGTCCTACAATCCCAACAATACCAGCGGGTGGTAATTTGAAATTAAGATTATCATACAATAATTTATCTCCAAACGCTTTACCTACAGAAACTGCATCAATTACATTATTTCCTAAACGTGGTCCATTAGGGATTGGAATCTCTAATATTTCTTCTTTGTCTTTTAAATCTTCAGACATCAATTTATCATAGTTAGTCAAACGAGCTTTGCTTTTTGCTTGTCTCGCTTTCGGATTCATACGAACCCACTCTAACTCGCGTGCTAACATTTTCTGGCGTTTAGAAGCTGTTTTTTCTTCCGCTTTCAAACGATTTCCTTTTTGGTCCAACCATGAAGAATAGTTTCCTTTCCAAGGAATACCCTCTCCTCTATCTAACTCAAGAATCCATCCTGCAACATTATCCAAGAAATATCTATCGTGGGTAACTGCAATTACAGTTCCTTTGTATTGTTGTAAATGTTGCTCTAACCATTCAATAGATTCAGCATCTAAGTGATTGGTAGGCTCATCCAACAATAAAACATCAGGAGATTTTAATAACAAACGACACAAAGCAACTCGTCTTCTCTCTCCACCTGAAAGTGTACCAACTAATTGATCATCAGGCGGACAACGTAATGCATCCATTGCACGTTCTAATTTAGCATCTAATTCCCAAGCATCTAATGAATCAATAATATCTTGAACTTCACCTTGTCGAGCTATTAATTTATCCATTTTATCAGGATCATTTAATATCTCTTCATCCATGAATGAATTATTAATTTCTTCATATTCTTTCAACGCATCGACCGTTTCCTGAACACCTTCCATCACGATTTCTTTTACCGTTTTGGTCTCATCTAAAACTGGTTCTTGCTCTAAATATCCGATAGAAAAATCTTTAGAAGAAACTACATCACCTTGATAAGCCTGATCTAAACCTGCTATAATTTTCATTACAGTAGACTTTCCAGATCCATTTAAACCAATAATACCGATTTTGGCTCCGTAGAAAAATGATAAATAAATATTTTTAATAATTGGCTTTCCTGCAGGTGTCACTTTTGACACTCCTACCATGGAAAAAATAATTTTATTATCTTCAGACATATTATGTGTTTTTTTTGAAAGTCAAAGTTAACAAATTATGGGTGATTTTATTAACTGATTGAATTGTTTTTTTATGTATTTTTAATAAAAAAAGATATGCGATTTTTTTATTTACTACTTTTTATTTGTAGTGTATCATGCTCAAAAAAAATATCAAAATTCACTTTAAGTGGTACTATTAGAGATTCAAGTTTAGATGAAAATTTATCAAATGCTACAATTAGTATCTACAAAAAATTACAAGGTAATTCTTTTGAAACATTAATAGGAACTTCATCCACAAATTCTCAAGGTCAATATTCATTTACTTTTGATCGTGATAAGTCTGAAAAATATATTCTTAAAATTTCAAAAGACAAGTATTTTTCCACAGAAGAAACAATTTTATTTACATCACTTACAATTGAAGGAAACAATATAAGAAATTACTCAACTACAGCTAAGTCTTGGGTTAAATTACACTTTAAAAACATAGACGCTAAACCTGAAGATCAATTGCGTTATATGAAGCAAGAAGGAAAGGTTTCATGTGATGAATGTTGCCCAATTGACTATCAATATATTTATGGTTCGGCTGACACTTCAATTTATTGTATAAATGATGGAAACACTTCTTACTCCTATATTTATGCTGTAATTGGAACGTCAAATCAAGCAATAAAATCAGTAAAAACTATTCCGTTTGATACTACAGAAATTTATTTAGAATATTAATTAGATTTGAAAATTAAATTTTAAACCTACTCATCCTCTAAAACTTCCCTCAATTTTTGTCGTAATTGACGGTTGTAGGTTTCCATTAAATACTTAAAATAATTTGGGGTACTTTTAGAAATACATTTTGTATATTGTTTCAACCTATGCTCTACATGATCTTGCAGAGCTTCCTGAATTTCAAGTCCATCAAAAAAGTCTGTTGCTACTGACTTAATAACTTTAAAATGATTATCTAATGAATTATCAACAGCAATTTTACCTTTCCTATTACTATCCAAGCAATCGTAGTAATCATCTTTAATATTAAAAGATTCTAAAATCTTAACATCTAAACGTTCTCTAATTGTTTTAGGAAATTCAAATTCAACTTCAAATTCCATATCTTCCAATTCCGAAAGTCGAGATTCTAAAAAACGATCAGGAAATTTAAACGCATCTTGCCAATTTAAATAATCTTGCCAATAACCAAAACGTCTGACATTATTACCTAAATCGATTAATTTAAATATATTTTTATTTGGAAGCTTTCTAGATCCACGACCAATCATCTGATGATACAATGTCAAAGAACGAGTTGCTCTATTTAGTATAATCGTCTGAACAGTAGGCTCATCGAACCCAGTAGTTAATATACCTACTGAAGTTAAAATAGCATCAGGAGTTACTTTGAACCACTCTAAAACATCTTTTCGATCTTTATCACTAAAAGTTGAATCAAGATGTCTAATTTTAAAACCTCTTTTCTTAAATGTTTCCTCTACACGTATAGAAGTTTCGATTCCTGAATTGAATATTAATGTTTTTGTTCCTACAGCTACTTCTTCGTATGCAAAAAGTAATTTTTCTTGCATGAAAAAGTTACCATAAACAGAGTCCGAACTACTTACTGTGAAATCTCCATTCGAACCAATTTTTAACCCATGAAGATTCACGTCATAAGTAAAAGTCTCAGCAGAAGATAAGTAACCACCTTCAATTAAAGACATGATACTCTCACCAACAATTAATTTATTGTAATTATCATTTAAAGGTAAAGCTCTATTACTGCTTAAAGGGGTTGCAGTAACACCTAAAATATTTACTTGTTCGTAGAATTGAAATATTTTTCTAAAACTATTATAGTGAGCCTCATCGACAATCACTAAACCTATTCCTTCTAAAAAATTCTCATTATCCTGAAGTCGATTATTCAGTGTTTCAACCATAGCGATGTAGCACTGAAATTCATCTTGATCTTTTATGGTTTTAACCTCACTGCTAATCACCATATTCTTCACCCCAATAGCTTTTAATTGCTTTGAAGTTTGAACTGAAAGCTCAATTCTATGTGTTAAAATAAGAACTTTTTCTTTTGTTCTTCCGATAAATTCTCGTGCTATTTCCGAAAATATAACTGTTTTTCCACCTCCAGTAGGTAGTTGAAAAAGTAGATTGAAATTTTTACCATTTTCCTCAAGATCAGACAGTATTGTATCTACCGTATTTCTTTGAAATGGATATAATGTTTTCGCTTCGTAAACTTCAGTTTCAGTCATGTAGTTTAATAAAATTGGGCTACAAAAGTACGCCCTTTTATTTGATTTTCAAAACTAATTGAATACTAAAAGTATAAAAGGGTTAAATCTAAAAAGGTATTCTATCTTAGGTTAAAAAGCAACTCTCAAGAAAACAAGATCTTAGCAATCAAATATACGTGTTTGAGAATAAAAAATATAAAAGTTAAATTTTCTAAACTTGTTTTCAACTCTTTTTAGCTTTCATTTATGCCTTAAAACATTAATTTTGCAATAAAATTTAGAAAATAGATTATTATGAGCGATATAGAAAAAGTCAATTGTCTTATTATTGGTTCGGGACCTGCTGGATATACAGCTGCAATTTATGCAGCACGTGCTGATATGAAACCTGTTATGTATCAAGGTATGCAACCTGGGGGTCAATTAACAACTACAAATGAAGTAGAAAACTTCCCTGGATATCCTGAAGGAATTACGGGTCCTGCAATGATGTTGGAATTAGAAGCCCAAGCAAAAAGATTTGAAACCGATATTAGATGGGGATTTATTGATAAAGTAGATTTCTCAGGTCCAATTCACAAATGTTGGACAGAAGAAGGAAAAGAAATACATGCTGAAACAGTAATAATTTCTACAGGTGCTACTGCAAAATATTTAGGTCTAGAAAGCGAGCAAAAATATTTACTAAGTGGAGGCGGTGTATCTGCCTGTGCTGTATGTGATGGTTTCTTTTATAGAGGTCAAGAAGTAGTAATTGTTGGAGCAGGTGATTCTGCTTGTGAAGAAGCTCATTATCTTTCAAAACTTTGTACAAAAGTTACAATGTTGGTAAGAAAAGATGACTTTAGAGCTTCAAAAATAATGGGGGATCGAGTTAAAAAAACAACAAACATTGAAATATTATTCAATACTGATACAGTTGAAGTATTGGGTGATGAAGTAGTTAATGCTGTTAAAGTTAAAAATAGTTTAACTAATGTTGAAACAATTATTCCAGCAACAGGATTTTTTGTTGCTATTGGTCACAAACCAAATACCGACATTTTCAAAAACTACATCAATTTAGATGAAACTGGTTATATTAAATACGAACAACCCGGAACTTCAAGAACAAATGTACCGGGAGTATTTGTTGCTGGTGATGCTGCTGATAAAACATATCGTCAAGCAATAACTGCTGCCGGAACAGGTTGTATGGCTGCGTTAGATGCTGAGAGATATTTAGCTGCTAAAGGACATTAATTTTATTTCATGAATTTGAATTATTGATTTTGGAGTTATAATAATATACTTCAAAATCAATAATCAATTCTTTTCAAATCATTTCGAAGTATTCTCCAACATTGGTACAAAACTAAAATCACCATAGTCTTGAACATCTTCAGAATCTTCTGATGTTCTAGTTAAAACGACCATTTTTTGCACATTCCCCTCACCTAAAGGAATAATCAATTTTCCTCCTATTTTCAATTGTTCAACTAGTGCTGGGGGAATAAATGGAGCTCCACAAGTTACAAGAATATGATCAAAAGGAGCAAAATTTGGTAAACCTTTATATCCATCACCATAGGAAAGTCGAGGATTAAAATTAAAATGGTGAATTATATTTTTAACCTTTAAATACAATTCACGCTGACGTTCAATTGAAAATACTTTTGCACCCATTTCACAAAGAATACATGTTTGGTAACCTGAACCTGTTCCTATTTCTAATATTTTATCTCCTTTCTTAACATCCAATAATTGTGTTTGAAATGCAACAGTAAAAGGATGTGAGATAGTTTGACCAGAACCAATTTGGAAAGGCATATTACTATATGCTTGTTCTTGAAAAGCAAGATCTAAAAAAAAATGACGAGGAACAGCATTAAAAGCTCTTAAAATTCTCTCATCTTTAATCCCTTTAATTCTTAACTCATCAATAAGTTTATTACGCATACCTTGATGCTTGTGCGTATCTTTATAAATCTTTTGCATAGAACAAAGATAATTGATAGTTTTGATTGAGGCAATTGTATTTTCTAACACTAAATTGTTGATTCTATTTCTTCTTCAAATTTCCTTTTTTCCATTCATCAATGAATTTCGCCCAGGCATAAGGGTTCAAAAAATTATTAGCTGGCATCTGACCATTTGTATATATCTTAGTATACTGTTGATTTTGAACAGACCCAAAAGAAAGAGAAGCATCTCCATCTAAACGAGCAGCAGCAAAAGATAAATTTTCTCCAGACAATTGCTTTTGAGCACGCCTAAAAGCATCACTATATGGCTCCATTTCTACAAATTCCTTTGCGAAATTCTCTCTTGAAGGCCATGGATAAACAGTTACTTCAGGTAAATTAATTGTATCTTCTTGAAGCATATGTATAATTGAGTACCTATTCTCCTTTAATGTATCGGGAACCACAAAACTTGATGTTTTATAACCATAATACGAAAACATCAAAGTATCACCTGGGTATGTAACAAGTGAAAAATAGCCATAATAATCCGTGATAACTCCGTGTCTTGTTGTTAAATCAAAAACAGTTGTATAAGGTAATTGATCTAATCCATTTTCTGAAACTACGACACCAGATAATTGTACTATTTTTAAACTATCACGTACCGATTTTTTATCACCCTGAGAAGAAACAAGGTTAATGAAAGACAAAAAAATAAAAATTATCAAATACTTCACGCTCTATTTTTACTATTGCAATGTTACCTTAATTTGATCAAATAAAGATATAAATGAAATTAATTAACATTTTTTTAGGAAAAAGTATATATTAACACTAATATTCTATTCTCTTTTAAAACAAAAATCCCTAAACAATGTTATCTTTGCACGAATTTAGTAAAAAAGATTCAACATGTCACTTTCAGATATTAGTCAAATTAGAGAAGGATTAACATACGACGATGTATTATTAGTTCCAGCCTATTCAGAAATCCTACCACGCGACGTACAGTTAAAAAGTAAATTCACACGAAATATTGTTGTAAATACTCCCATTACTTCTGCAGCAATGGATACTGTTACAGAGTCAAAATTAGCTATTGCAATTGCTCAACAAGGTGGTATTGGTGTGATTCATAAGAATATGACAATTCCTGAACAAGCTTTGGAAGTTAGAAAAGTGAAACGTTCAGAAAGTGGAATGATCTTAGATCCAGTTACTCTTCACGAGGATGCATTAGTAAAAGATGCGCGTCAATCGATGAAAGAAAATAGTATTGGTGGTATACCTATTATTGACAACGATAGAAAATTAGTAGGAATTGTTACGAATAGAGATTTACGTTTTGAGAAAAATTTAAACCGTCCAATACGTGAAGTTATGACATCTAAAGATATCGTAACAGCTATTGATGGAACAGACTTAACAACTGCTGAAGATATTTTACAAGAAAAGAAAATTGAAAAATTACCTGTAGTAGATTCGAATAATCGATTAATCGGTTTGATTACTTACAGAGATATAATAAAAGTAAAAGAACATCCAAATTCATGTAAAGATGCTTTTGGAAGATTAAGAGTTGCTGCTGCTGTTGGGGTAACAAATGACACTATTGAAAGAGTTGATGCTTTAGTTGAGGCTGGGGTTGATGCAGTCGTTATTGATACTGCTCACGGTCATACTCAAGGTGTAGTTGATAAATTAAAGGAAGTAAAATCAAAACATCCTAAATTAGAAGTAATTGTTGGAAATGTTGCTACAGCTGCTGCTGCATTATATTTAGTAGAAGCTGGTGCGGATGCCGTAAAAGTAGGTATTGGGCCTGGTTCTATTTGTACAACTCGTATCATTGCTGGAGTTGGTGTACCTCAATTAACAGCAATAAATGACGTTGCTAGAGCATTGGAAGGAACTAGTGTCCCTGTTATTGCTGATGGAGGAATTAGATACACAGGAGATATTGTAAAAGCAATAGCTGCTGGTGCTGATACAGTTATGGTCGGTTCAATGTTTGCAGGAGTTGAAGAATCTCCTGGTGATACTATTATATTTGAAGGAAGAAAATTCAAATCATATAGAGGAATGGGTTCATTAGAAGCAATGCAAAAAGGATCTAAAGATAGATACTTTCAAGACGCAGAAGATGATGTTAAAAAATTAGTACCTGAAGGTATTTCTGGAAGAGTTGCATATAAAGGTCATTTGATAGAAGTTGTTTATCAAATAATGGGTGGACTAAGAGCTGGGATGGGTTATTGTGGCGCAGCAACAATTGAGAAATTAAAACAAGCTGAATTTATTAGAATTACAAATGCTGGAATGCGTGAATCTCACCCACATGATGTAACTATAACAAGAGAGGCTCCAAATTATAGTATAAAATAATTTAGATTTTTTTACGTTTAGAAATACAAATTAACTTTTGATATCGATTAGAATAAAAATGAACCTATGAAAAAGCATATATTAATTTTAGTTGCAACATTTTTTACTTTAAATAGTTTTAGTCAAAATGATCAAATTATTTTAGAAGTTGGTCAAAAAAAAATTACAAAATCTGAATTTTCTCAAATCTATTTAAAAAACAATTCATCTCCTCAATATGATTCTAAATCATTAGATGAATACATGGAATTGTTTACAAAATTTAAATTAAAAGTAGCAGAAGCTGAAGCACTTGGTTATGACACTTTACCTAAATTAAAAAAAGAACTTGAAGGTTACAAAAAACAATTAGCAGCTCCCTATTTAGTAGATTCTGCAAAAAATGAAGAGATGGTAAAACAAGCTTATGAAAGAACAAAAACTGAATTAAGAGCATCTCATATTTTAATTAGATTAGATCAAAATGCAAGTCCTTCAGATACGTTAATTGCCTACAATAAAGCAATGGCGTTAAAAAACCGAATTCTAAAAGGTGAAAAATTCACAGATGTTGCTAAAGGGACTGGGGGCTCAGATGACCCTTCTGTTCAGTCGAACGGTGGTGACTTAGGTTTTTTTACTGCTTTTCAAATGGTGTATCCTTTTGAAGAAGCAGCCTATAATACTAAAATTGGGCAAATCTCAAACCCTGTAAGAACACGTTTTGGTTATCATTTGATATATGTTACTGATAGCAGACCAGCAAGAGGTACTATGAAAGCAGCTCATATTATGGTAGCAGCTCCAAAAAATTCTTCATTAGCTGAAATTGAATCTTCTCAGAAAAAAATAGATGAAATTTATTCTAAACTTGAAAAAGGAGAAAAATTTGAAGACTTGGTTAAAAATTATTCAGATGATCCAAGTTCAAATAACAAGGACGGAGTTTTACCCTCTTTTGGAACAGGTACAACAACTCGTATGGTTACTGAGTTTGAAGATGCTGCTTTTGCACTTAAAAATAATGGCGATTTTAGTAAACCTATTAAAACTGATTACGGCTTTCATATTATAAAAAGAATAGAATGGACAGATGTTCCAACTTTTGAAAAATCAAAAAAAGAACTACAAAATAGAGTTAACAAAGATGAAAGAGCTATGAAAACTCAAGATTCTTATGTGCTTAAATTAAAAAAAGAATATCACTATAAAGATAAATCAAAAAAATCATTAAAATGGTTTGAAAAAAATCTTGATTCAACTTGCTATCAAGGGAAATGGACATCTGAAAAATTAAAATCTAACAAAGTACTTTTCAAATTAGAAGATAAAAAATTCACTCAAAAATCATTTGCTAGTTATTTAGTAAATAATCAAAGAGGAATAAACAAAGAAAATTTACAAATTGTTTTAAAACAACAGTATAGTAAATGGGAAAAACAAGAAGTCTTAAATTATGAAGAATCTAAACTTGAAGGAAAATACCCTGAATTTAAAGCATTAATGAATGAATACCACGATGGGATTATTCTTTACGAAGTAATGACAGATAAAGTATGGAACAAAGGGATTCAAGATACTGTTGGTTTGAAAGAGTATTTTAATAAAAACAGATCTCAATACAGTTGGGGCATTCGTGAAGATGCATTGGTTTATGAATGTTATACTCAAAAAATTGCAGATCAGGTTTATAATATGATTCTAAATGACACTATTAACTCGAAACACGTAATAGATGTTATAAACAAAGACAGTGAATTAAACTTAAGAGTAAGAACAAATAAATTCGAAAAAGATCAAACTTCTTTCTTAAAAGATAGGGATTTAAAAATAGGTAATAATAAGCCTTTTGAATTAGATGGTAAATTCTATGTAATTAAAATTTCTGAAATACTTCCTCCTGCACAAAAAGAATTAAGTGAAGCAAAAGGAATTGTAACTTCTGACTATCAAAACTTTCTAGAAAAACAATGGTTGGAAGAATTAAGAATAAAACATCCAATTAAAATAAATAATACCGTTTTATATTCATTAGGGAAATAATAAATTAACTTTAACAAAACAGGCTGACAAATTATGTCGGCCTGTTTTGTTTATAGATTCTACTTAAAATGATTAAAACGATAACAAAATTAAACACATAAAAATGAAATTAAAATATATCATTATCTTTTTTATCTTGTTAGGTACTAAAGCAGTTTTTAGTCAAACTCAACTAAATGTAATTGATAAAATTGCGGCACAAATCGGAGATAACATCATACTAATATCTGATATTCAAACTCAAGTTACTCAAGCTAAACAATCAGGAGCTCCAGTAAATGAAAATACTGAATGTGAAACATTGGAACAATTATTATTTCAAAACCTACTTTTACTTCAAGCTAAAATTGATAGTCTTGTAATTCCAGACGCACAAGTTGATAGCGAAATGGAAAGTCGATTAAGAACAATCGAACAGCAAATTGGAAGCCGTCAGAAACTTGAAGAATATTACGGTAAATCAACAACCGAAATAAAAAAAGAGTTCCGAGAAATTATAAAAGACAGACTTTTATCACAGGAGATGGAACATAAAATCACTTCTGGATTATCTGTAACACCTAAAGAAGTAAAAGAGTTTTATTCCAAAATACCAGTTGATAGTATTCCTTTAATAAACACTCAATTAAGCTTTCAACAAATCGTAAACTATCCTTCAATTACAAAAGATGATAAAAAGATTGCTTTTGAGAAATTAGTAGAGATTCGTAAAAATATTCTTGGTGGAAAAAGTTTCGAAACTCAAGCACGTATAAACTCAATGGATCCTGGAAGTGCTGCACAAGGAGGAAAAATAGCAGCATCTAGAGGAATGATGGTTCCACAATTTGAAGCAGCTCTTTTTAACTTAAAAGAAGGTGAAATATCGGAAGTTTTTGAAACTACTTATGGTTATCATATTGTTACTTTAATCGATAGAAAAGGAGACGATTATACGTGTCGCCACATTCTTATTATGCCTGAATTTAGTAGTGCATCTTTAGTTGCTTCAGCTGAAAAAATGGATTCTTGTTACGCTGAACTTAAGTCAGGGAAAATAACTTGGAATGAAGCTGTATTAAAATACTCGAATGATGAATTAACTAAACAAAACAAAGGAATCATTACAAATCCAATTACAGGAGAACAAACTTGGGACATGGAGGACTTAAACCAGGTTGACCAACAAATATTTGTGATCACAGATGCAATGGAAAAAGGAGATATTTCAACACCAAACTTATATACAGATATATACGAAAGAAAGCAAGGAATAAGAATAGTTCGACTTATGGAAAGAACTTCACCACACCGAGCAAACTTAAATGATGACTATGCTTTAATTAAAAAAGCTACAGAAAATGATAAAAAACAAAAATTGATAAATGAGTGGGTGAAAAATAAAATTTCCCTTGCCTATATTCATATTGATCTATCCTACTCGAAATGCAATTTTAAAAACTCTTGGTTACAAAAATAGATTTTGTATATTTAAATCCAAATTATTAAAACATCACTTTTATGTCAGATAAATTAGCTGCAGAAAAATTAGTACAACATTATAATGAATTAAAAAATGAAATTCATAAAGTTATTGTTGGACAAGATGAAGTAGTCGATCAAGTATTAATATCGATATTCTCTAAAGGACATTGTTTATTAGTAGGTGTTCCAGGTTTAGCTAAAACATTATTAGTGAATACAATTGCACAAACTTTAGGCTTAAGCTTCAACAGGGTTCAATTTACACCAGACCTTATGCCTTCAGACATAATCGGTTCTGAAATTCTAGATGAAAACAGAAATTTTAAATTCCTTAAAGGCCCTATTTTTAGTAATATCATTTTGGCCGATGAGATCAATAGAACACCTCCCAAAACACAATCAGCTTTATTAGAAGCAATGCAAGAAAGAGCAGTTACAACTGGAGGGAAAAACTACAAATTACCCTCCCCTTTCTTCGTATTAGCAACACAAAATCCTATTGAACAAGAAGGGACATACCCACTTCCAGAAGCACAATTAGATCGATTTATGTTTAATATTTGGGTTGATTATCCAACTTTTAATGAAGAAATGGCAATTGTCAGATCCACAACTTCAGATTCAAAAATCGAATTAAAACAAATTCTTTCAGGTGATCAAATAAATGAATATCAAGATTTAATCAGGAGAGTTCCTGTAACTGATAATGTATTAGAATACGCTGTAAAGTTGGTAGGTAAAACTCGTTTCAATAATGAACTTGCACCTCAATTAACGAAAGATTATATTACTTGGGGGGCTGGTCCAAGAGCTTCTCAATATTTAATAATTGGAGCTAAATGTCATGCATTACTTCATGGTAAATTTTCTCCAGATATTGAAGACGTAAAAGCAGTTGCAAAACCAATACTTAGACACAGATTAGTAAGAAACTATAGAGCTGAAGCTGAGGGATATACAATGGATAAAATTATTGAAGGACTTTTATAATTTAATAATTCAATTATTTTTCATCAAATCTTACGAAGATATTTAACCACATAGCTCTTCCCAATCTCAAAATTAAAGGTTGTAGGGTTAGCATAACAAAAGCTAAAATAATAATAAAGAATAAGAGACTTAATTCAAGGTATAAATAAAAAAAAGAGGTTACAAAAATTGTAATTAAAACAACAATCGGGTAACTCATCCAAATGGATCCATAATAAAATCCGGGTTCAATTTGAAAATCTTGATTGCATTTTAAACATTTTTCATTCATTAATAAGCAACGATTCAAATGGTACGGATTTGTATCAACAAATAAATCACCCTCCTGACATTTGGGGCACTTCAATTTCAAGACACTATACTTTTTGGTTCCTTTCTTGATAAATTTGAATTTCATTTGTATTTACTGAATTAAGAAATGAACTTATTTATTTCTCTAAGTTAACAAAAAAAGAACCAATACTTTTGACATTCTACTTCAATCTAAAATAAATAAAAATCCTATCCACTCTTCTTTTGTAATTTTTCATGTAGTCTTTTAGCTCAAAAAGAGCTATCTTCGTTGCTAATTATATATTTGTCACAGTCTATATGAAAAACGCTGAAGAAATTGAGAAAAGAAGAACATTTGGTATTATTTCTCACCCCGATGCTGGAAAAACAACTTTAACTGAAAAACTTTTACTTTTTGGAGGGGCTATTCAATCAGCTGGAGCTGTAAAAAACAATAAAATTAAAAAAACAGCTACTTCAGATTTTATGGAGATTGAAAAACAAAGAGGAATCTCTGTTGCTACTTCTGTGATGGCTTTCGAATATGCTGGAAAACAAGTAAATATATTAGATACTCCTGGTCACAAGGATTTTGCTGAAGATACTTTTAGAACTTTAACTGCTGTTGATAGCGTTATATTAGTAATTGATAGCGCTAGTGGTGTAGAGGAACAAACGAAAAAATTAATGGAAGTTTGCCGTATGCGAAAAACTCCAGTAATCATTTTTGTAAATAAAATGGATCGTGAAGGTAAATACGTTTTCGATTTATTAGATGAATTAGAATCTACACTTGATATAAAAGTAAGACCACTTACATGGCCTATTGGAATGGGTGATCGTTTCAAAGGTGTTTACAATATTTATGATAAAAGCTTGAATCTTTTTCAAGCAAGTAAAACTAAAATCGCTACTGAAGTTGTTGCTATTAAAGATGTTAACGACCCTCAACTTGATGAAATTGTTGGAATAGCACCTGCTGATGAATTAAGAGAAGAATTAGAAATTGTTGAAGGTGTTTACGATGCTTTTGACAGAGAATCTTATTTAAGTGGTGACGTAGCACCGGTTTTTTTCGGTTCGGCGGTAAATAACTTTGGGGTAAAAGAACTTTTAGATACTTTCTGTAGAATTTCTCCTTCCCCAAGAGGTAGAGATACAGATTTACGTTTTATTAACCCTTCAGATAGTAAATTTTCTGGTTTTGTTTTTAAAATACACGCAAATTTAGATCCTAAACACAGAGACAGAATTGCCTTTTTAAGAATTGTTTCTGGTAAATTTGAAAGAAATACATTTTACAATCATGTTCGTTTGGACAAAAAAATGAAATTCCCAAATCCTACCTCTTTCATGGCACAAGATAAAAGTGTTATTGATGAAGCATATCCTGGAGATGTTATTGGTTTATATGATACTGGGAGTTTTAAAATTGGAGATACTTTAAATGAAGGTGAAAAATTCATGTACAAAGGTATTCCTAGTTTCTCTCCTGAAATTTTCCAGGAATTAGAAAATTTAGATCCTTTAAAATCAAAACAACTAGAAAAAGGTATTCGCCAATTAATGGATGAAGGTGTAGCTCAATTATTTGTTCAACAACCTGGAAATCGTAAAATTGTTGGTACAGTTGGGCAACTTCAATTTGAGGTTATCGCTTATCGTTTAGAACATGAATACGGGGCTAATTGTCGCTTTGTTCCTAAAAACTACTTTAAAGCTTGTTGGCTAACAACTGATAATCAAGAACAAATGACCCAATTTATGCGTGCAAAGGGGAATTATTTAGCCAAAGACAAAGATGATAATTGGGTTTTCTTAGCTGAAACATCGTTCTTATTAGCTATGGCAGAACAAGATTATCCTGATATTACTTTTCACAAGACTTCTGAGTTTAAACTAGAAGCGTAGCTTTTAGTGATTAGTTTTTAGCTGTTAGAATGCTAAAAACTAATTGCTAATAACTAATAACTAACAACTCAATAAAATGATTTCAATAGACGGTTTAGCAGTAGAATTTAGTGGTACAACTCTTTTTAGTGATGTTTCTTTTGTCATTAATGAAAATGATAAAATAGCTTTAATGGGTAAAAATGGAGCTGGAAAATCTACACTTCTTAAAATTTTATCAGGTTTAAGCACCCCAACTAGAGGAAGTGTATCTGCACCTAAAGAATATATTATCGCTTATATTCCTCAACATTTATTGACTGAAGATGATTGTACCGTTTTTGACGAAACATCGAAAGCTTTTAAAGCTATCTTTTCAATGAAAGATGAAATTGAAGCTTTGAACCAAGAATTAACTGTTCGAACAGATTATGAATCTGATGATTATATGAAAATCATCGAACGTGTTTCAGAGGTAAGTGAAGCGTTTTATATGATTGAAGAGATAAACTACGAGGCGGAAGTCGAAAAAGTACTTTTTGGCCTTGGATTTGTTCGTGAAGATTTTATTCGACCTACTTCTGAATTCAGTGGTGGATGGAGAATGCGAATTGAATTAGCTAAAATTTTACTTCAAAAACCTGACTTAATATTATTAGATGAGCCTACCAATCACATGGATATCGAATCGATCCAATGGTTAGAGGACTTCTTGGTCAACAATGCAAAGGCAGTTGTTGTTATCTCACATGATAGAACTTTTGTTGATAATATCACAACAAGAACTATTGAAGTTACAATGGGTCGTATTTATGATTACAAAGCCAAATACTCTCATTATCTTGAACTTAGAAAAGAAAGAAGAGAGCAACAACAAAAACAATTTGACGAACAACAAAAATACATTGCAGAACAAACTGAATTTATTGAACGTTTCAAAGGAACTTTCTCAAAAACATTAGTTGTTCAATCGCGTGTTAAAATGCTTGAAAAACTAAAAATAATTGAAGTGGATGAAGTTGATTCCTCTGCATTACGATTGAAGTTCCCTCCTGCCCCAAGATCAGGAAATTACCCAGTAATCGTAAATGAATTATCTAAAACGTATGGAGATCATGTTGTTTTCAAAGATGCTTCGTTAACTATTGAAAGAGGTCAGAAAGTTGCATTTGTTGGTAAAAATGGTGAAGGTAAATCAACAATGATAAAAGCGATAATGGGCCAAATTGATTTTGATGGCTCATTGGAATTAGGTCATAATATTCAAATTGGATATTTTGCCCAAAATCAGGCTGCTTTATTGGATGAAAGTTTAACCATTTTTGAAACAATTGATCACATTGCTGTGGGTGATATTAGAACGAAGGTGAAAGATATTCTTGGAGCATTTATGTTTGGAGGAGAAACTAGCACAAAAAAAGTAAAAGTACTTTCAGGAGGAGAAAAAACACGTTTAGCAATGATAAAATTATTGTTAGAACCAGTTAATCTTTTAATTCTAGATGAGCCAACTAATCACCTGGATATGAAAACTAAAGACATTATAAAAGATGCATTAAAAGCATTTGATGGAACCTTGATTTTAGTTTCTCACGATAGGGATTTCTTAGATGGTTTAGCAACGAAAGTTTTTGAATTTGGAAACAAAAGAGTGGTTGAACACTTCGAAGATATTAAAGGTTTCTTAGCTAAAAAGAAAATGGATAGTTTGAAAGAAATTGAACGAAAAAATTAAAACATGGACTTCAAAACAAAATTAGGTCAACTTAGATTTTTAGCAATTACTGAAGGAATTTCTTATTTGTTATTCGCTTTAACGATGCCAATAAAATATATGTTGCATAATCCACTGCCAAATAAAATAGTTGGAATGGCACACGGTTTTCTTTTCATAGCTTATTGCCTATGGGTTATAATCGTTGCGATTGAAAAAAAATGGAGTTTCGGAACTACATTTTTAGCTGGTATTGCTTCATTAATTCCTTTCGGGACATTTATAGCAGATTCAAAAATATTTAAAAAACAATAAAATTTTAACCACAGAGAACACTGAGTTTAAAAACAGAGTTTCACAAAGTTTTTGAAAGAACTCTGTGAAACTCTCTCCCAAGCATCAAAAAAAAACTCTGTGCACTCTGTGGTTAAATAAAACACAAGATTATACATGAACGAAACAAGAAAACACATTGAAGTTTGCTCTACACCAGGAGAATACGCATACTACAAAGGAGAATATGAAATTGTTGTAGTAATAGATGTTTTAAGAGCAACTTCTGCAATATGTGCTGCTTTTGACAACGGCATTAAATCGATTATACCAGTTCCCACTGTTGAAGAAGCTTGGGAATACAAAAACAAAGGATTTCTTGTAGGGGCAGAAAGAAAAGGTCAAATTGTTGAAGGTTTCGACTTTGGAAACTCGCCTTTCAGTTATATGAAAGAAGAATTTAGAGGTCAAGATGTTGTACTTTCTACAACTAATGGAACAAAATCAATCGACGTTTGTAAAGATGCAGAAACAGTGGTAATTGGTTCATTTTTAAACCTAAATATTCTTTGTGAATGGTTGGCTCTTCAAGATAAAAACATTTTATGTTTATGCTCAGGATGGCAAGATAAATTCAATTTAGAAGATACAATTTGTGCAGGAGCGATTTCAGATTTCCTAATAAATACAGGTAATTTTACAGCTGATGAAGATTCATCTATCGCTGCAAAATACTTATACCTTTCGGCGAAAGATAATTATTTCGGGTATTTAAAATCTAGCTCACATAGACGTAGATTGAAAAATCTAAATTTAAATGAAGATATTAAATACTGTTTAACACCAAATCAAACGAATGTAATTCCAATTTTGAGAGATGGGAAATTAGTTAAAATGTAAAGATATTATCGTTGGGAGAAGGTATTTCTTTTCCCAACGAATTAAATAATACCACCCAATAGATAGTTTAAAAATGAAATTACCTAATTACAAAATCATCTTATCATTTGTCATTCCTATTTTATTTTCTTTCTCTTATAGTGAACGATCTTCAATTAAAAAATGGGGATTTTTTGGACATAAGCGAATAAATAGAATAGCGGTTTTTACTTTACCTCCCGAAATGATTGGTTTCTATAAAGAACACATCGAATATTTAACCGATCATGCTGTAGATCCAGATAAACGTCGATATGCCGTTGAAGGAGAAGCTCAACGACATTTCATAGATATTGATCATTATAAAATTGATAATTTTGATGTGTTTCAAACTGTACCTAAATATTGGAATGATGCCGTTTCAAAATACACTGAAGATACACTTCAAGCCTACGGAATTGTACCTTGGCACATACAAACTATGAAATACCGATTACAGAAAGCATTTGAAGAGAAAAATATAGATCTAATTTTAAAAAATTCAGCCGAAATTGGGCATTATATTGGTGATGCGCATGTCCCTCTTCATACTACTGAAAATTACAATGGTCAGCTCACCAATCAAAAAGGAATACATGGTTTATGGGAAAGTAGAATTGTAGAAATAAACGCAGAAAACTATGACTATTTTGTTGGTAAAAGTCAATACATTACAAAGGTTTTAGATTTTGCTTGGGATGCAGTAAAGGAATCGCATATAGCTTTAGATTCTGTTTTTAGATTAGAAAAAGAGGTGACGGCTGATTTTAGTAGCGATAAAAAATACAGTTTTGAAACCAAAGGGAATATTACTTCACAAGTCTATTCTTATGAATTTTGCCAAGAATATAACAAAAGAATGAACGGAATGGTTGAACGAAGAATGCGAAAAGCAATACTTTCTGTTGGATCTATTTGGTTTACAGCTTGGGTTGATGCTGGTCAGCCCGATTTATCAAAACTTCAAAACAAACCTCCTTCCGAAGAGTTATTGAATGAACAAAAGGAACTAGACAACCAATTACATTCAAAAACGCACAAAGGAAGAAATTGCGAATAATGTTTCCGAAAATAAAGTATCTTTGTAGCCTACAAAATATGCCCACGTGGTGAAACGGTAGACATGCCAGCTTGAGGGGCTGGTGCCTTCAGTGGTGTGCTGGTTCGAATCCAGTCGTGGGCACTTTTTAAAAAGCTATTCGATTGATTATAAATTGAATAGCTTTTTTTTATTTTCCGAAATATTTCGACTTAAAAAAAATAGCCTAATAAATGTCTATTAGACCTATTTAGTTTTTAAGTAAATTTTAGTCTTTGAATAAAATGGCTTTTACTCCAAACGCTTATTACGCTCTATCCTTTCTTTCGCTTCTACAAGCAACTGATGTAATTTTGCTTCTAATTCTTCTTTAGGAGGCATCACCGTTAGATATTCAGCTACCATTATTCCATCTTTGTGCATTTCGAGTAATTCCACTTGCTCTTTGTTACTTTCTGCACATAAAATCAAACCTATCGGTTCATTTTCTCCTTCATTTTTTTCGTATTTATTGAGCCATTTCAAATACAATTCCATCTGCCCTTTATGAGAAGCTTCAAACTTTCCGAGTTTTAATTCAATGGCAACCAAGCGTTTTAATGTTCGGTTGTAGAATAATAAATCAAGGTAAAAATCATCTCCATCAATTATCATTCGCTTTTGGCGCTCCATAAATGCAAAACCTTTCCCTAATTCCAAAATAAAACCTTCTAATTCTTGTAAAATGGCTTTTTCTAAATCTTGTTCTAAATATGTATTTTTTAAATTCAAAAAATCCAACATATATGGATCTTTGAATGTATTCATTAAATCGGGTTGTGTATTCGATAGTTGTATATTTGCTATTTCAGTTCGCTCAAATGTTTTAGAAGCAATTTGTTTGCGAAGGTCTCTTTTTCCTAGTACTTCTTTTATAGCTTTATTCGCATAAAAAAATTTTGCTTCTTTTGATTTTAAAGGAATTAATATCAAAAAATGTGACCATGTTAATTGTCGTGCCAGTGGCACGACAATTTCAAAATCTAAAAAATCTGAAGCAAACTGCATCATTCTTCGAACATTTTTAACTTCAAAATTTCTTCCGTATCGATATTCCAATTGTGCAGAGAGTGTCGGTACAATTTGTTTTCCATATTCAGCTCGTTCATTTTTAAGAATCTCATCATTGATTCGTTTACCGATATGCCAGAAAAGCAAAGTCAAAGAACTATTTGCAACCCTTGAAACGTGTTGTTTACTTTCTTCTATAAGTAAAGATATTTCACTTACTAAAGCAGAAGATTCTATATTGTATTTATCTATTTCACTCATAATTTTAAAATCTTGATAAAAATTTCAATTGTAAACTCGGTACGTTCCTAATTCATTTTTTACAACTCATTGATTAATTCAAACGTTTATTAATCCTATCAATTCTTTCGTTTGATTATACTTCTTTCAAAATGACTTTTTCTAAATCTTGTTCTAAGATACGTATTTTTAAATTTATAAAAATCCAACATAAACAGATCTTTGAATGTATTCAATAAATCTGACTTTTTATTAGCTAATTATAAAAAAGAAATATTGACACCTTCAGTGGTATGCTAGATCGAATCCGGTCGTGGAAACTTTTTAAAAAGCTATTAATTTGATTATAAAATGAATAGCTTTTTTATTTTCCCACATTGTTCCCGACAAGTTTAATATTGTATTAAAAATCGAACAATTGAGACAATGAAATATTAAGTGACTTTGAGATTGAAATTAGTTGACTTAAACTTGATGAAATAATACCTCTTTCTATTCTTGATATTTGACTTAATGATAGATCAGATTCATTTGCAAGATCTTCCTGAGAAATTTTTTTCTCTATTCTTAGATTTTTTAAATGTTTTCCAAACTTTTTTAGTTCATCGATATGTCTTTCACTTTTCACACATCAATAATCTTAAAGTTATATCAAATTAACCTAAGCAAATATGACTATAAGATTAAAAATGTTACTTTTATAAATTATTAATCAATAACAATTTATTTATGAAAAAAAAAATAACTGCTTTATCTTTTGGAACTATAATTCTATTTTCTTGTTCAAATCCTGAATTAGAAAAATCTGAAGCAAAATCTAAAGACATTTCATGCAAGATAGAAGCAATGAAAGAAATTATGGAACAAAATAATATCTTAGCATTATGTGTAGATTTGGGAATAGGAAAAGAATATAATCAAGCATTTTCAAAATTTAATGATACAACTTTAACTTGTTTACAAGCTAATAATCAATGGGAAAAGTTTATGGATAAATACGATTCTTTGAGTAAATTAAAATTTAAATAATTTAAATAATTCTCTCGAAGACTTTTTAAAATCTCAAATGTCTTCGGGGGGTTATTTCTTTGATAAAAAAATCAAAATATTATTGTGTCCTTAAAGTCGTTTTAAACTTATTTTAATTCATCAAAAAAAAACGAAAAACTGATTAAAAGCAAAACTAGATTAACGACATTTTTTTAAAAAAAGATTAACAAATAATCAACTTTAAAATCAAACAAGCATTAATATATCTATTTTTACTTCAGGAATTTAAAAATTTAAAATCTAATTTATCACTTATGAAATTAATTCAAGTCTTAGACCAAACCAATTCTTTAGAAAAAAATTCTTTTTACAAAATTATAAATACATTAAAAGATAAAATTTCAGTTGAAGAAATTGACGCAATATTGTCAAATAACAATATACAAGTTAAAGACTATGATAATGATATGATTAGTAAGATCTTTGAGCTTATAAAAAATGATTATAAAGCATACTTAGAGATTGAATTAGGCAGTAATATTTCACAACTTGATATTATTCTTGATATTCT
>CANCQX010000033.1 GCA_947380375.1 Flavobacteriales bacterium | reverse complement strand
AGATTTATTAAACCATTAAATATCTTACCATTAAATGGTAATGATATTTTTGAAGATTTAGAAGTAGTTATAGATCAGAAACTTCAGATAGAATTAATACCTTTTGGTTCTGAGAACTTTAATTATAGTAAAGTTGGTATAAAGAATATAGAACCATTTATCAATAATATTTTATCTCTAATATCTGTGAAAGAGAGAAAACATACAATATTCTGTGGTAGAGTTTTTGAAGAAATACTTGACAACTATATCTCAAAAAAACAAACTCATACATTTAAACTTCAAAAAAAGGATGGTACTTTAACCAAAGGAGATTATCATTTTATTGAAATTGAACTTAATTTCAACAATAAAATAATTAAGGCAATAATTGCTCCTCAATATGCTACACAAGGCATGCCTATTGATAAATACGGCTCTAAATTTAATGAATTGTTTAATCGCACTCAGGTTAATAATTTAGATTGAAGAATCATATTTGATTTAATTTGTTAACCTGCTGTTATTTTTCTTATCATTTTTTGAAATCAACATACATTTATAAAATGAAAAATTCAGCACTCATTTTTATACTATTCTTTGGTCTATTTGCATTTACGAATAAGAAAAATTCAAAGGAAAAACATCCCGAAATTAAGTTTAAATATGAAATCTTAGAAAGGAAAAACATCGAATACAATGGTGATCAATTGTTTCTTTTTCCATTTAAAAATAAAGGGAATGATACTTTATTGATTAGCAATGTTCAATCGAGTTGTGGTTGTGTTGTTGGTTCAGGGCCAAGAGAACCAATTCCTCCTAGAGGAAAAAATGTCATTAAAGTGAAATATGACACTAAAAGAGTGGGCTCAATTAATAAAACAGTTACAGTAACAACAAATGACCCATTAAATCATTCAATTGTTTTAGCTATAAAAGGAAATGTTTTGCCTCAAAAAGAACAGAACTAATTGAGATTGATCGTTAATTATATAATTTAAATAAACCGTGAAATAAAAATCTCACGGTTTATTGATTTACAAAACTCATTTTGGGCAAGAAAATTTTAAAAAATCAAATAAGAGTTGTTAGTAAATTACCATTTCCAACTTTATAACCTAAATTGTTTTTGGTAGTATTTGATTTTGGGTCATATTCGCCTTTCTTATAACCTTTTGAATCAAAAATTTCTAATTTTCCATTTGATTCTTTTATTTCGCCAATTTTATATCCTTTAGTGTCCTTTAAAATTTGATTTGACATAACTTTTAATTTTGAATAAAAATAATAAAATTCTAAATATGATTTGTTAAAAAAAATTATCTTTAACAAAATTCTAAATTAAAATGATTTTAAAAATTAGAACTAAAGACGTTTTAGAAGAACTTTTACGTCATTGTAATTCACCATCTTGGGTTATATCTGAGTCAAGAATCAATCAAATAAAAAACGTCGAAATTTACCAATTTGATGGTAAAAAAGTGCTAAAAGCAGATTTTAATTTAGATAAATCTTCAAGAACTGAAAGTGGAAGATTAATTGTAGCATTTTCAAATGCAAAAATTGAAGTATCAGATTACAAATGGGTTGGACAAAATCCGATTAAATATGAATCGTCTTCAAATATTGAAGTAACTCAAATTCATGAGTTTGAAACTAAAGTTGGATTTTATGCAGGTAAGTACAATGAGTCTGAAAATATTGAAGAATGTTGTTATCCAGGTGAAAAACCTGATTTTATATTATTAGGTACTTTTAAAAACTTCAATGGTAAGAAAGATTTTGTTGGAAGAGTTATCACTAATTGGTGTGATAATTTACCTACAGATTCTCTAATTTATGAAGGAAAAAGTGTATTTGACCAAGGAGGAATTGCTGAAGATGAAGAAGGAAATGATTTGTGGTACAATGCTTCAAAAGATTTTCCAAATTTATTCACAGAAATTGAATCATTATATGATTTTTTAGAAATTGATTCTGATGAAGAGCATTATAATTTATGCGAAGAAATACCAGATGAATTAAGATTATATAATTTATTTGAAGGTCAAGTAATTAACCTTAACAATGTAAAGAAAAGTAACGGAGAAAAATTAGGTTTAGAAATATACCTTTAAAATTATTTAAACATTAAAAAATAGAACTTATGATTAAAGAATTTAAAAACATAGAAGAATTTATAAATGTAATAAGTAAAATTCCAAATGACGACACTGTAAATTTGACAGGTAATAATGATAATCTTCCTGAAGAAAGACAATTTCCATATGTTAAAATTGCAAGCAATTTTACACTTGAAGAAGCAATTGACAATTTACCAACCAATTTGCGTTTTGAGTTAATAATAATGGGTTATGAAAATTTATTAGATGATTTAAAATGGGATGAATTAGATATTAATGAAGAATTCCCAACAGGTAAAATGAATTCTGAATTAATAATTAGGTTTCCTCATTTAGCGGATAAAGCAAAGTGGTCTAAACTAAAAAATACTCGTTTGACTCATGTTTTACGTGCTCATCCTCAATTTGCTGACCGAATAGACTTTTCATTATTAAATCCTACTGCTTTTGCTCTCTTATTACAAGATAGACCTGAGTTTGCAGATAAATTTGATTTTAATACTTTAAATAATGCTAATGAAAAATATAATTGGATTGCGTTATTAAAAGCACAACCACAATTTGCTTCAAAATGTGATTGGAGTTTTATTCATATTAATAAAAAGAAAGAATTAATAGAAATACACCCTCAATTTTCAGAATTCTTCGTTATTGAATAATTAACCTTGAAAACATTCATTACATGAGTGACTGAAAATTCTAAAGAGTAAGTGAGATTGCTGAAAATCGTAAGAGTAAGCATGTATAATTAATGAAACGATAAAAATGGCTAAAGTAGTAAAAATCAAAATGGACAAATTTTGGTCTGATACCAAAAATCAAAACATTGATGGCGTGGAAGTGCAAGTAACAACAACTATGAGTAGTCCAGATAATTGGCAAATTGCTGAAGCACTATCAGCTGCTGGTTATATAAAACCTGTTAAAGGAAGTGTACCGAGTTGGAAATATAAAGTGATTGGATAAATTTTTTAATAGGATAAACTAGGAGCAAGAAAGACCCCGGTTTATCCTATTAAAATATGGAGAAGTTAATTTTAAGCATATTGATAACATGCAGCGCTAAACTTAATGAATTATTTAAATCTTTAGTTTGAGATTTATTTGCAATTAATTTTAAAAATAAAATGACCAAAAACGAAATTATCGAACAAATAACTTCATTATCAAATAAATTCCATGAAATTAATGAGCAATCGATAGAAGATTTTAATGATGCAGAATGGATTGAAAAACAGGTTGAGGATTTAATCACTGACTATTGTGTTTACAATAATTATTTGGTAAATGGTTTTCCAACAGAAAAGAAAAATTTGCTATTTGAAGAATTGGATGAAGATTATTTTTGTCGTGAACGATATCAGTTGTATTTGGATCTTTTGGTAATTGATAAAATTGATGTGTCAGATTTAATGTGGTATTACATTAAATCTTTTTGGCCAAATCAATTCGAATCAAAATCTAACTATATCGATACTATAAAAGAACAAATAGAATCTGGTGTTTTTTATGATATTGAAATATAATACACATGTTTTTAATAGATGTTCTAATGTTAAAAATAATTCAACGTTACGTTAAATTTAGTAATGGTAGAAGATTTAACAATTTCAGGAGAAACGAAAGAAGAAATTTATTCGAGTTTACTTCCACAAATAAAAGCCTTAATTGTTAATGAAACCGATTTTGTAGCCAATTTAGCAAACGTTGCTGCTGCGTTAAAAGAAGGTTTTCATTTTTTTTGGGTCGGTTTTTATTTGGTAAAAGATAATGAATTGGTTTTAGGCCCGTTTCAAGGTCCGGTTGCTTGTACTCGTATTCAGCTTGGAAGAGGTGTTTGTGGAAAAGCTTGGGAGGATAAAGAAACGATTTTAGTTCCTGATGTAGATGCTTTTCCGGGACATATTGCGTGTAGTTCATTGTCAAAAAGCGAAATTGTTGTTCCTTTGTTAAAAAATAACGAAGTAGTTGCCGTTTTAGATGTGGATAGTCAAAAACTTAACGACTTTGATGAAGTAGATAAATTGTATTTAAATCAATTGTGTAAATGGCTTTCAGAACGCTTTTAGTTATTGGAATTCTTTTTTTAATTCACTCCTGTGCTCAGGTTTCATCTTTAACAGGGGGAGACAAAGATATAATTGCCCCAAAACCCAATCACGATAAAATGACACCTAAAAATGGTGCTACTAATTTTATCGGTTCTGAAATTAAAATTCCGTTTGATGAGTTTATTAAATTAGAAACTCCTTCTGAAACAATCATTATAGTTCCGCCACACGCTAAACCAACTGCTCGTATCGTTAAAAAAACGGTATATATTAATTGGACGGATACACTTCAACCAAATACTACGTATTCTATCTATTTAAATGGAACAGTTAAAGATATTACAGAGGGAAATGATTCGTTGATGCAACTGGTTTTTTCTACAGGGAATTATATTGATTCTCTTGGATATGAGACGAAGGTGATTGATGCATTTACGAATGAACCAATTAAAAATTGCTTGGTTGGTTTGTATGAAGGTAAAACCGATTCCATTCGTCCAACTTATTTCGTTAAAACATCAGAACTTGGTATTGCCAAATTTAATTATTTGAAAGAAGGCGAATATACCATTTTGGCATTTGATGATAAAAACAGAGATATGTTGTTACAAGCAGATGAGAGAATGGCTTTTAGTACAAAAAAGGTTTCTTTGTCGGCTGATAAAATGGATTCTAATTCTATAGTTGTCGATTCTATTCCTCTTCGTTTATTTTCACAAAAATTAAAACCTAGAATTCGAAGTTTGGTTTACAAAGCACCTGGAATGTATTGTGTGGGAGCAACTGCTTCTATTAAAAATGCTAAATTCAGCGTAAATAATTTACCCCTTTTACCAAAAGATTATCAATTTATTACAGAAGACTCCCTTTTATTTTTCTATTCAATTGGTGATAGTTCTTCTTTAGAATTTATTTCTACGTCAAGTTCTTTTATTGATACAGCTTCGATTCGATTGACTAAAAGAGAAAAAGATGGTAAATTATCTTTTTCTAATAATTTGATTGAAAATTCATTAAATCCGAATGATACGTTGGTTTTTACTTTTACGGATAAAATTACCGAAGTTATTCCTTCAGGATTTCAATTGATAAATAAAGATGATTCTTCTAATGTTGTCATTAAAAAAATCGATTTTGATAAAAACAAATTGACTATTTTGTTTGATAAAAAGAAAATGAAATCAGCTGAATTAGTTATTCTACCATTAGCGATTAAAACAGTAAATTCTAATTTGAATGATTCTTTAAAATTGAAATTTCAACTAAAAGAAGACAAAGATTTTGGTTCAATTAAATTGGATGCGAGTGAATATTCTGAACCAATTATCGTAGAAATTTTATTAGCAGGAAAAGTTATAAGAACACTTTCTCTTCTTGACAAAAAGCAAATCTTATTAGAAAATCTTTCTCCAAATGACTATACTTTTAGGGTGATTTTGGATGCTAATAAAAATGGAAAATGGGATACAGGAGAATTTGAAAATGGAATTTTCCCTGAAATCATACATACATTTTCTGAAATTACAAAAGTTAGAGCGAATTGGGAAATAGATCTTAAACTGACCAAAAAAGATTAATTCAATGAACGATTTTCCGAATAACGAAGATGCAATAATTAAAAAAGCTTTCAGTTGGTGGAAAATTTGGTTAGCCATTTTTTTAGGACTTTCCATTGCATCTTATATGATGTACCGTAGTTTAGCGAATCAACCGATTTCATCTATTTTAAACGGTATTCATTGGACTTCTAAATCGTGGTTATGGCTTTTGGCTGCTATTGTTTGTATGGTTGGAAGAGATTTTTTCTATATGCTCCGAATCCGAATTCTAACCAAAAGTCAATTGACTTGGAAAAAGAGTTTTACTGTTATTATGTTATGGGAATTTGCTTCGGCATTGGCTCCCGGAGTGATGAGTGGAGCAACAGTTGCGATGTTTATTTTGAACAAAGAAAAAATTCCATTAGGGCGTTCAACAGCGATTATCATCATTACAGCTTTAATGGATAATTTGTTTTATGTTTTACTCATTCCATTTGTTTTTATATTTATTGACCAAGCTTATTTATTCCCAAAACACGTTCAAAGTTCGGCTGGTGTTCAATGGGTTTTTTGGGCAGGATTTACAATTAAAGTTGTCCTTTGTTTGTTTTTATTCTCGAGCATTTTTCTGATTCCACAATTGACTTCTCGTTTTTTGTCGGGCTTGTTTAATCTTCCTTTTCTAAAAAAATGGCATTCAAAAGCTGTTAAAACAGGAGAAGAAATACAAATTTCATCTAAGGAATTAAAATCGGAACCAACCTTCTTTTGGGTGAAGGCTTTCTTTGCAACATTTGCGAGTTGGACCTGTCGCTATTTAGTCATCAATTGCATATTAAACGCATTTTTAAATCTAAATGTGCTAAATAACATTCAAATATTAGGAAAACAATTGGTACTTTGGTTGTTGATGATGGTGAGTCCAACTCCTGGAGGAAGTGGTGTAGCAGAATATGCTTTTGGAGAATTATTAGCTTCTTTTTCAAGTTCAGCACTTTTAATAACTGGATTAGCAATACTGTGGAGATTAATTTCTTATTTCCCTTATTTGTTTATTGGAGCAGTTATTTTACCTAAGTGGTTAAAGGGTGATTTTAAATAAGTTTATACGTATTACAATTTTATTTTTCTCATCTATAATTGTATATCAATTATTTCATTGACCCATTTTTTGATTCAAGTAGTAAATATCACTTAACTATTTCTTTCCCATTCGTCACGACTATGGCCAATATCATTTATCATTAATAACTTAAACAATATTAAATCCTTATTTTTGAGCATCAAATTTTTATTTACAAGTGAAAGAAACTTTTAAAAAATACTATAGATTCTTATTTGCAATTATCGCAAGTTTGCTTTTTATTGGTTATTATTTTCAAGTATTTTCAGAAAATCATTCTTCCTCTATTCGTTCTTTTCAAAATAAATTTACTGATTTAGAAGAAAAATTAGATAATCAATTTACCAAAGCGAAATATAAACTAAGTAAGTCTAAAGCTGAAAAATTTTGGGTCAATCCAACGAAAAGGGATGATATTAATTTACATATTTACCGAAATGATTCTTTGATTTTTTGGAATACCAATCAATTGCCTATCATTCGATTTGCTGATATTCATTTTCCTACATCAGGAATTTTACACCTTCAAAATGGTTGGTATTTTGCAAAAATGACTCAAATTAATCATCAAGTTATTTGTGCTTCATTTTTAGTTAAGCAAGATTATTCCTATGAAAATAAAGAATTAATAAATGAGTTTCCCGAGAATTTACAAATCCCTTTTTCAACTTATATAACATTTGAACAAGAAAATGGTTATCCAATTTATTCGAAAGATAAAAAATACCTTTTCTCTGTTCACGCAAATGAATACCAAATAGCAAATAGCCAAGAGTCAACTACTTTGATGGTTTTGCTTTTAACAGCCCTTTCTTTTTGGTTGGTTACCTTATTTCGATTTAATTCATCACTTTCTAAAAAAATGAGTTGGGTTGTCCCGATTGCTTTAGTTTTAATTCGAATTGTTTCTATTAAATTAATTTGGTTTGGATTTATGCACGATACAGAGGCTTTTCAACCAAGTCTTTACGGGACGAATGAATGGTTTCCTAATTTTTTTGAATACTTAATTAATTGCGTGATAATTTCCTATTGTTTGTTCTTTTTAAGTAAAAAATTAAACGAATTAATAGCTTCGAAGAGTAGTAAAATTATCTCGATTCTGCTTTTAATTCTAACTATTCCATTTTGGATATTTTTACTTTACTTGAACAAAGGCTTAATTGAAAATAGTTCGATTCCACTAGTCATTGAAAAATTGTTCTCATTGAATTTTTATTCTGTTTTTGCATTAATGAGTATAGGTTTCCTTTATTATGTTTTTCATAAATTACTTACATCAATCTTTCAACTTTGTCATAAAAATTCATTTTCATTAAGTTTTGTTATACTACTTTCGTTTAGTTTAGGAATACTTTCTTATCTATTTCAGTTTATTTATGGACAAGATTTAATCTTCGCTTCATTCTTTCCATTATTAATTACCTTACTTATTTTATTTTCAGTTTATTGGGGTCGACCTTCGTATAAGATTGGCTTTGGCATTTCTTTTCTTTTTTTATATTCATTATTGGTCGCATTAAATTTAGGAAAGTTTAATAGCAGAAAAGAGCGAAGTGAACGAGAATTATATGCGAATCAATTGGCTACTGAAAAGGATATTGTAACCGAAGTTGAATATGCCAATATCAAAGAGAAAGTTAAAACGGACGAGTTTCTATTAAAATTAATAGCTTCTCCTAGAAATATGGGTTTATCCGATTTTGAAGATGGGCTAGAACGAAGAATTTTTAACGGTTTTTGGGAACGCTATGAAATGGGTTTCAATTTGTTTAATTTGAGTCACGAATCTATTATCAATTGCGAAGTAAACGAAACGAATGATTACGATGAATTAAATAGAATTATTGAACGTCACGGATCCGTTTCTGAGATAGATACCAACGTATTTTTCATCAATGATTATACAGGGCATTACAGTTATATTATCCGACAACCTATTTTTACCCAAGATTCATTAGAAGCCTTATTAATGGTTACGATGAAGTCTAAAAAAATACCGGAAGAAATTGGTTTTCCGCGTTTATTGATTTCTACAAAAGCCAAGGTTTTCGAACCTTTAGAAAATTATTCCATTGCAAAGTATTACAAATCTCATTTGGTTACAAAATATGGGAAATTCAATTATCCGTCTTCTGATTTAGCATTAAACAATTGGAAAGAAATTAAAACAGGGTATTATGATAGTGATGGATATAACCATTATGTTTTATTAAAAACCGCAAAAGATAGTGTTGTTTTATCTTCTAAAAAATTTACTTTTATTGAGCTAATTACTTCTTTTTCATATCTTTTCACTTTTTACGGGTTACTGTTACTTCCTTTTCTAGTTCAATTTGATTTGAAATCAATTTTCCCTAAAAGTTTTACGTTAGCATTAAAAATACAATTGGTTTTAATCAGTTTGGTTTTCTTGTCTTTATTAGCATTTGGGTGGGGTAGTGGAGTATTTGTAAGCAATCAGTACAATGAATATACAAATGATTTAATCCGGGAAAAACTCGTTTCTGTAAAATCCGAATTACAAGATAAATTAGGAAAAGAAAGAGAATTAAGCTTGCAAGATGAAGGGAATTATATGGAAACAATCCTTCAGAAATTTGCGAAAACGTTTGTTACAGATATCAATTTATACGATCAAAAAGGGTTTTTATTAGCTGCTTCACGACCAAAAGTGTTTAATATAGGCTTAATCAGTGAACAGATGAATCCACAAGCTTTTTTCCAAATGGACATTAAAGATAAAAGCGAATTTATTCACCAAGAAGATATTGGAAAGTTGAGTTATTCTTCAGCGTATACACCTTTTTACAGTAATGATGGTAAGCTTTTAGGATATTTAAACCTACAGCATTTTGGTCAACAAAAAGAATTCGAAAATCAAATCCAACAGTTTTTAGTTGCCATCATTAATGTCTTTATGTTATTGTTGGCTATCTCAATAATTATTGCTGTTATTGTATCGAGTTGGGTTACAGCACCCTTGAGAATTATACAAGAAAGTTTTTCAAAAGTTAGTTTTGGTAAACACAACCAACAAATTTTATACGACAAAGAAGATGAAATTGGTGCGTTAGTAAAAGATTACAATCAAAAGTTAGAAGAATTAGAATATACAGCGCAGCAATTAGCTCAAAGTGAGCGAGAATCTGCGTGGAGAGAAATGGCGAAACAAGTAGCACACGAAATTAAAAATCCGTTGACACCAATGAAATTAAGTGTCCAACAATTACAACGTGTTTACGATCCAAATGACCCAAATTCGGGACTAAAACTTCAAAAAGTAACGAATTCTATCATTGAACAAATCGATGCGTTAGCAAAAATTGCCAATGAGTTTTCAAGCTTTGCTAAATTACCACGTCCAAATGAAATGGAAATTGATCTATTAGCTTTATTAGAAAATGTTGTTGAAGTTTTCAGAGAGTCAGAAAATTTCCATATTTCAATACTAACAGAGTTGGATAAATGCCTTGTAATGGCAGATAAAGATTTAATGCTTCGTGTATTTAACAACTTGCTTAAAAACGCTATACAATCTATTCCTGATGGAAAACAAGGAGAAATTTTAATCTCAATAACAGTTGATGAAAATAATTTCTTATTTAAATTCAAAGACAACGGAATTGGTATTGCTGAAGAAAAACATTCAAAAATATTTGTTCCTTATTTCACCACAAAAAGTACGGGTACAGGTTTAGGATTAGCAATGGTAAAACAAATCATCGAAAACCACAGAGGAACGATCGGTTTTGAATCAGAAGAGAGCGTTGGAACAGATTTTTGGTTTAAGGTGCCTAGGATTTAATTGAAATTACTTTTGATTCTTAATCCTATTTAGTTCTTGTATATCTAATAAATCTTTTGGTCGAGCTGCTTTGATTTTACTAGTTACTAAATCGTCAAAATTTAGTACACGCCAGCGAACTACTGAATTACCTTTAACATCTACTTTTTCAGCTTCTTCATAAGCATCATCAAATGATTTATTTATTGAAAAACAAGTGATTAATTCAATATTTAAACTTGTAGGGGTAAATTTTAAAGATATATTTTGCTCTGCTAATTTTACGCTTTCCGGAAAATCTTCTAAAGTATATCCCATTTTTACTAACACAATCCGTAAATTTTCGAGGTTTTCATCTGAAATGTCAATCCAAAAATCAACATCAGAAGAATGTCTTTGATACCCGTGAAAATTTACAGCACCACCACCAACCATTAACATTCGAACATTGTATTTTGTGCAAAATGTCAAAAACTGAATTATTTCATTGTCCCAATTCTCTATCATTTGATTTGTAGATTTCGATAATGAAATTAGAAGTATCTTTTTTAGGAGCAGAAGTAGGAAATAAATTGATTTGTTGACTCAATTGAAAAAAACGCAAAACTCTTTCAGTAGGCGATAAAGCCAAAAATTCTAACTCCTGAATTCGTTTACTTTCTTCTTTCGATGTAAATTTTATTTCCATAATAACGAATTTACTAAAAATAAAGGAATTGTTTATGAAAGATGACTTTTTCTATCTGACAGAGGTTTTTAATTTCATAAATTTTAAAAATAGAATCAACCTAGAAAGAAATCTAAATTCTTTCTAGGTTGATTTTCAAAGTTATTTTTTATAAACCACTCAAAGCTTGCTCAATATCTGCAATAATATCATTGTAATTTTCAACCCCAACGGAAAGTCTCACTAATTTTTCGGTAATATGCATTACTCTTTTGTCTTCCTGAGGTACGTCAGCGTGAGTCATTGTTTGAGGATGTTCCGCTAAACTTTCTGTTCCACCTAAACTAACCGCTAATTTGATTAATTTCAGCGAATCTAAAAATTGGAAAGCTTCTTTTTCGCCGCCTTTTACGTCAAACGAAATCATTGCTCCCGCAGCAGAATATTGTTTTTTGTAAATCGCTTTTTCTCTTTCATCATCTCCATCGTTGATAAAACCTAGATAATAGACTTTCTCTACTTTTGGATGATTTCTTAAATATTTCGCAACAAATTCAGCATTTCTTGCTTGTTCATCCATTCTCACTTTTAAAGTTTCCAAACTTCTCATTAACAACCAACCTGTCCAAGGTCCAGCCATATTTCCTAAGAAAGTTCGTAACCCTTTTACTCTTGCCATTAATGCTTTTGAACCTAGACAAGCTCCAGCGATTACATCTGAATGTCCACCAATGTATTTTGTAGCAGAATATAAAACTAAGTCAGCACCGTGTTTCAATGGATGTTGCCAAATTGGGCCCATGTAGGTATTGTCTACTGAAAGTACAACTGGTTTTTCCTCTGTAGCAAAATGATTTTTAATTTCAGCACACATTTCAATGTCGATCAAGGCATTTGTTGGATTAGCTGGTGTTTCAATGTGAATCATCGTTAAACGGTTCGCTTTCCCAGTTGCGTCAATACGAGCTATAATTTGTTCTTTTGAATCAGTTGCGTGAAAACCAACTGCTTCGATTTGTAATTTCTTTAAAAAGTGATTGATGAAATGATCCGTACCACCATAAACAGGACGAGAATACAACAATAAATCCCCTGGCGCCATAAATTCCATTAATGCAGTTGAAATAGCCGACATTCCACTTTCGAAAACGGCGCAATCCTCAGCACCATCCCATAAACATAAACGATTTTCTAAAATCTCTAAATCAGGGTTGTTTAACCGACTATAAATCAATCCTAATTCTTCTCCTTTGTCTTTTTCTCGTAAGCCATATGCTAATTCGAAAAATCGTTTTCCTTCCATTGCTGAATTGAAAACAAATGTAGAAGTTTGAAAAATTGGGCATTTCAAAGCACCTTCTGATAAAGATGGTTTATAACCATACGTCATCATTAAACTTTCTGGTTGCATTTTAGAGTAATCCATAGAATTTTGTTCTTATTAATTTATTCAAATTTACTTTTAATTCTATTTATATTTTAAGTTGTAGATTATTTTACTTTAAAAGTGTTTTTTATTAGATTATTAATCTATTAATTGTATTATTTTTACTTCAGAAAAAGAAAAACATTCTATGACAGTTCAACTTGATGCTATTGATCTTCAAATTTTAGACCTTTTATCTAAAAATGGTAAACTTGGAAATAAAGAAATTGCTGCAGTTATTGGATTGTCTACAACTCCGACTTTTGAGCGTGTTAAACGACTTGAAAAAAAAGGAATCATAAAAGGATATGTTGCTATTTTAGATAAAAAGAAAATAGGTAAAGGCTTAAAAGTTTTTTGTCAAGTTTCTTTAAAGTCACACAATGCTGAAATAATAGATGGATTTGAAGCTGAAATCGTTCATTTATTAGAAGTAAGTGCTTGTTATCATATCGCAGGTGATTTTGACTATTCGCTTTTCATCGAAGTGGCTGATATGGATGAATACCAACAATTTTTGAAACAAAAATTAGCCAATATTCCGAATATTGCAAACGTTCAAACTGCTTTTGTGATGAGTACTTTGAAGGGGTGATGTTTTTTAAATTATAACATTATCTTTGTGCATCATCCAAAACAAGAGACAAACTTTTACGATAATGGATAAAAATCAAGAATTGATAAATCGCCGTGAAGCTTCCAAATTAGGAGGTGGACAAGCTCGTATTGATAAACAACATTCTCAAGGGAAATTAAATGCAAGAGAACGAATTACTTTGTTATTAGACGAAGGTTCTTTCAATGAAATCGGTATGTTTGTAGAACATCGATCTACTTATTTCGGTTTAGAGAAAACTATTTTTCCTGGAGATGGAGTTGTTACAGGATACGGAACCATTCACGGTCGTCCTGTTTATGTTTTTTCTCAAGATTTTACAGTTTTGGGTGGATCATTGTCAGAAACACATGCTCAAAAAATCTGTACTGTTATGGATTTAGCGATGAAGAACGGCGCACCGATTATCGGTTTAAATGATTCAGGTGGAGCACGTATCCAAGAAGGTGTTGTTTCATTGGCGGGTTATGCTGATATTTTTTATAGAAATACTAGAGCGTCAGGAGTTATTCCTCAAATCAGTGTGATTATGGGACCTTGCGCTGGTGGGGCGGTTTATTCTCCAGCTTTAACAGATTTCGTTTTTATGGTGGAAGATACTTCGTATATGTTCGTAACTGGACCTAACGTAGTGAAAACTGTAACACATGAAGAAGTTACATCTGAAGATTTAGGTGGGGCAAAAACCCATGCAGAAAAATCAGGTGTTAACCATTTTACAGCAGCAAATGATGTAGAATGTTTGAAAAAAGTACGTGATTTAATTACGTATATGCCTCAAAATGTGAATCAATTAGCTCCAAACCTTTCAACTTTTGAGTTCAATTCAGCAAAGTTGAATACTATCAAAACAATTTTACCAGCCAATTCAAATTTACCTTACGATATTCGTAAAGTAATAGAATGCGTAATTGATGACAACAGTTTCCGTGAAGTTCAAGAAGATTATGCCAAAAATATAGTAGTAGGTTTCGGACGTTTAGCAGGAAAAACATTAGGTATCATAGCAAATCAACCGGCTTCTATGGCGGGAGTTTTAGATATTGATGCTTCAAGAAAAGCAGCTCGTTTTGTACGTTTCTGCGATTCATTCAATATTCCTTTATTGGTTTTTGAAGATGTACCCGGTTTCTTACCTGGAACAGATCAAGAGTGGAAAGGAATTATTACACATGGAGCAAAATTATTGTATGCATTCTGTGAAGCAACTGTTCCAAGAATTACGGTAATCACTCGTAAAGCATATGGTGGAGCATTTGACGTAATGAACTCTAAAAACATTGGTGCTGATATGAATTTTGCTTGGCCAACAGCTGAAATTGCAGTTATGGGAGCAAAAGGAGCTGCAGAAATTATTTTCAAAAAGGAAATATCAGAAGCGGTTGACCCAGTTGCTAAATTGTTAGAAAAAGAAGCGGAATATGCTGAAAAATTTGCGAATCCATACAGAGCAGCCGAACGTGGAATTGTGGACGATGTAATTCTTCCTGAAGAGACAAGAGCGAAATTAATTGCTGCTTTCAAAATGCTTGAAAACAAAGCAGAAGTATTACCCTTGAAAAAACACGGAAATATTCCTTTGTAACGATTATATTTATAATATAAATAGAAGGGTTTTTCGGGAGATAAACCCTTTTTTAATGAATATTAATAAGTTTTTATGGTTATAACCATAAAAACTTATTAATATTTTAATATATTTGTGGTTATAACATATGATAATGGAAACTAGAAATACATATCTTCATAAAATAACTGAATTTATTGATAAGCCATTCATTAAAGTGATTACTGGTATACGACGTTGCGGAAAGTCTTCTATATTGCATATGTTGAAGAAAACGATTTTAGAAAAAGGAATTGAACAAGAACAAATAATTTACTTAAACTTTGAAAGTTTTGAGAATAGTGATATAATGGAAGCAAAGTTATTGTATCAAAATATTAAAAATAAAATAACGAATCAAAAAAAGTATTATTTATTATTAGATGAAATTCAAGAAGTAAAAGAATGGGAAAAAGCGGTTAACTCGTTTTTGGTTGATTTCAATATTGATGTATACATTACTGGCTCAAATTCTCATTTACTATCCTCTGAATTAGCAACTTTAATTGCTGGAAGATATGTTGAGTTTCAAATTCAAACTTTATCTTTTCAAGAATATTTGCAGTTCCATAAAGCATATAATATCGATGATCAGACTATTCAAAATTCTTTTATTAATTATTTAAGAATGGGAGGTTTTCCAATAATTCATACAGGTAAATATACTTCTGAAACAGCTTACAAAATCGTTTACGATATTTATTCTTCAGCCGTACTTCGTGATACAATTCAACGCCACCAAATAAGAGATGTTGAGTTATTAGAACGGGTAATTAAATATGTATTTGACAATATAGGAAATAGTTTTTCAGCTAAAAACATTGCAGATTATTTCAAAAGTCAACAACGGAAAATTGATCTTAATACTGTATATAATTATTTGAATGCTTTAGAAAGTGCTTTTATAATATATAGAATTCCTCGCTACGATATTAAAGGAAAAGAAATTCTTAAAACACAAGAAAAATATTTTGTAGGAGATCCTTCTCTTATTTATGCTGTAATGGGATATAAAGATAGATTGATAGGAGGGATTTTAGAAAATATAATAATGCTAGAATTAAAAAGAAGAGATTACAAAGTCTATATTGGAAAACTAGGAACGAAAGAAATTGACTTTATAGCAGAAAAAGGTAATTCAAAAGTCTATATACAAGTAGCCTATTTATTACCTGAACAATCCACAATTGATAGAGAATTTAATCCCTTATTAGAAATAAAAGATAATTTTCCAAAATATGTTGTGACAATGGACCCGCTTTGGATGGATAATATTGAAGGAATACAACATGTGAATATTGCAGATTTTTTATTGATGGAGAAATATTAATCTTTATCTAAACTATTTAAAGTCAATATTACTTAACTAAATTTTGTCCAATTTTAATAGTGCTGAGTATTAAATTACAATTTATTTACGTTATTTTTAAGATTTTCCCATCCCTTTTGGGTTAAAATCGTTTTGAATTTAATAGGTTTATGCGAAATATTTTTGAGGATATATTTAGCTCTTTTTTCTGAGTCGGGGTGAGTACTAATCCATTCTAAGTATTTAGTTGATTTTGCTTCATTTAAAGATAATTTAAATAAAAAGTTAGAAAAATCAGTTGGATTGATTAAAGATTTTTCGAGGTATTGAATTGCTTTTAAATCGGCTTCTTTTTCTAATGAACGATCGTACGAGGATGAGGTAAGTAATTTAGAAGTTTTCCGAATGATTTCGGAATTGTTTCCATTTGTTACAATTGATATTAATACTGATGTTCCAACCTCGTTTATTAATTTTTTCATGATGTGAGAAAGTTCAATATGTGCTAATTCATGACAAATAACTCCATTTAATTCATTTTCATTTTCACAATTTTCAATTAATCCTGTATAGATTACTAAGTGATTATTTGGTAAAGCAAATGCATTTATTTCATCTTTCTTAATTAGATGAAGCTTAATTTTAGTTGGATTAATTTTATTCGAAAGACAAATTTTGGTCACTAAACTTTCCAAAGGATTCAATACTTTTTTATTTACTATTTCTTTCTCCGAAGATTTTAACAAGTTCCAATAAATTTCTCCAAGGGATTCTTCTGTCGATTTTTGTAATGATTCAATTTTAAAAAGTGTTATCCAGTTAACTTGACTAAGCAGAAACCAAGATGAAAAAAGGATACTAAAAAATAAAATACCTTGTAAAATTAATTTCTTCATAATTTGTTATGGTTTACAAATAAGGTTTGTTAAACTGCTAAAAAACCACCATTCTACATGGATTCCTTTTCGAGTTTGAATGGCTGAATAGATGGTAGTAATCAATTCAATAATATTAAAAAATAAGGCTATAAAAAGGTATGCGAAATAGTTATTACTAAATTTCTCACCACCGAAAAAAATTGATAATGTCCACCAAATACTATAACTATTTACAAAAAATAAGGTTAATTGAGATAATAATGCCTGTGTACAATGCCATCTTACAAAATAATTCTCTTTACGATTTGATAAAAAGAATACAAAAGTTGCAATTAGGTTTATTATTGGAAGAGGTAAGCCAACAATAACTACTACTAAAGACATTAAATAACTGTTTGAAGCTTTTTCTGAATCTTCATCATTGGCTTCAAATTTTACATTTTTAATCGAATTCATAATCCTTTATATATGTTTGATATCCAAATAATTAAAACTATTAAAATGGCAGGAATTGCTAATCTTTTTTTCTTAAAAGCAGTTTCAAATTTTTCGTAAAATGAAAATAGAGATTGTCTTTGGGTTAAAATATCAAAAGCTAACCAAAAAGGTAAAATTAGCAAAGCCGGTAATATTATAATTCCTAGTGGATTCAAATAAAATGCAGTAGGAAAGTCGAAATTAATTAGGGATAATACAGATCTTGTTGTGCCACATGAAGGACAGGGTATAGTTGTTACTCGTTTAAAAAGACAGACATTTAATTTAGCTTTTAAATGGCTAGATGAAATGAAAAAATTTAAAAAAATCCAACTATAACCTGCCAAACAAGATATGGCTAAAAAAAAATATAACCTATATCTTGTGGTTTTCATTAATGTAAAAAAGGAAGTAATTTTTCCATATTTTTCTTTCTTGTTGCAGATTGAATAGAAAACCAATCGACAATCGTCCAGATTCCAAATCCACCACATGTAAGAAGTTTTCCAACTCCTTTTCCAGTATCACCAATCATGAATCTATCAATCCCCAATTGTCCAGCCAAAAGCGAAACAATTAAACTTGTTGTAGGGTCTTTTAAAGCAACTGTTTGAATTAGTGTCCACTTAGAATCATCAAGTTCTAATAAACGGTCTTTAATTGTTAGAACATCATTGCTGTTGAAAAATTTAGCATTTGACATAATGTACATGTCAACTTTTTGTGCTTCCATAATTTTTTTAATTTAAAAATTAAATAATAAAGGTTTTTCCGTTTTTTAAAGTGATTTCTGACTTCACTTTTTTAAAATTTACATTTTTTAATGTGTAAAATCTCTTTAAATACATTAAATTAAGTCATCCAAAGATAAATTAACTATTTTAAATTCCAAGTATTCTTTCAATTCTTTAAACTAATTTCTCCCCTTGTCATATTCCAATCATTGATTACCTTTGCGGCACAATAAAACAATAAAATGTATAGATCTCACACTTGTGGCGAATTACGCCCTTCACATATTGGTTCAACAGTTACTTTAGCGGGTTGGATGCAACGTTCTCGCGATTTAGGAGGAATGACGTTCATTGACTTACGTGACCGTTATGGAATCACTCAATTGGCTTTCAATGTGGAAGATAATTCGGAGATGGCTGAAAAGGCAAATAAATTGGGAAGAGAATTTGTAATTCAAGTTACTGGAACTGTTGTTGAGCGTTCAAGTAAAAATAGGCAAATTCCTACTGGTGAAATCGAAATTATTGTATCAGAATTAACGATATTAAACGCTGCGAAATTACCTCCTTTCACCATTGAAGACAATACAGATGGGGGAGAGGAAATTCGTGCTCAATATAGATATTTAGATTTACGCCGTTCTCCTGTTCAAGAAAAATTACGTTTGCGTAACAGAGTTGCATTAGAAACACGTAAATATCTAGACGAACAAGATTTCTTGGATGTTGAAACACCTTACTTAATTAAATCTACTCCCGAAGGAGCAAGAGATTTCGTTGTACCATCAAGAATGAATGAAGGTCAATTTTATGCTCTTCCTCAATCCCCTCAAACTTTCAAACAACTGTTGATGGTCTCAGGTTTTGATAGATACTACCAAATTGTAAAATGTTTCCGTGACGAAGATTTACGTGCCGATCGTCAACCTGAATTTACACAGATTGACTGCGAGATGGCTTTCGTTGAACAAGAAGATATTTTACAAATGTTTGAAGGTTTAATCAAACATTTATTTAAAACTGTTCGTAATGTTGAATTCGAAGGAGCTTTCCCAAGAATGACATATGCTGAAGCAAGTGAAAAATATGGTTCTGATAAACCAGATATTCGTTTTGGAATGGAATTCGTTGATTTAACTTCTATCGCAAAAGGAAAAGGTTTTCCAATTTTTGATGAATCAGAATCGATTATTGCGATAAATGCCGAACAATGTGCTGTATATACGAGAAAACAATTAGATACACTTACGGATTGGGTAAGACGTCCGCAAATTGGAGCAAAAGGATTGATTTATCTTCGTGTAAATGAAGATGGAACGTTTAAAAGTTCGGTTGATAAATTCTATTCAGAAGAGGAATTAGCAAAATGGGCTGCTACTGCCAATGCAAAACCAGGAGATTTAATTTTAATATTGAGCGGTGAATTAGAGAAAACACGTAAACAAATGAACGAGTTGCGTTTACACATGGGGAATGAATTAGGATTGAGAAATCCAAACAAATTTGCCCCACTTTGGGTATTGGATTTTCCACTTTTAGAATGGGATGAAAACTCAAATCGTTACCACGCAATGCACCATCCGTTTACTTCTCCTAAACCAGAAGATATGCATTTAATTCAAACAGATCCAGGAAAAGTTAGAGCAAATGCTTACGATTTAGCTATGAATGGTGTTGAATTAGGTGGGGGATCAATTCGTATTCATGACCGTGAATTGCAATCAAGAATGTTCGATTTATTAGGATTTAGCAAGGAAGATGCACAAGCACAATTTGGATTTTTAATGACCGCTTTTGAATACGGAGCACCACCACACGGAGGTTTAGCTTTCGGATTAGATCGTTTGGTTGCTACAATGGGAGGTTCAGATTCTATTCGTGATTACATCGCTTTTCCAAAAAACAACAACGGAAGAGATGTTATGATCGATGCTCCATCTCCACTTTTTGAAGAGCAATTGAAAGAACTAGGTATAAAAATTAACTAATATAATTTTACTAATCTTCTCACTTTAGAGGGGGATAAAGGGGCCGTAAATATGTACATTCAAAAGCTACAGGAAGAAATTGCACCACTTCGTGAACAGTTGATTCACCATAAGTTGTATAAGAATATCGATTCAATTGAGCGAATTCGTTTGTTTATGGAGTCGCATATTTTTGCTGTTTGGGATTTTATGTCTTTACTAAAGGCACTTCAAAATGGTTTAACAAATACAAATGTTCCCTGGACACCAAAAGGAAATCCTATAACTCGAAGGTTAATCAATGAAATTGTTTTAGGAGAAGAAAGCGATTTAAATGAGTTAGGCGAACCATTTAGTCATTTTGAGATGTATGTTGAATCTATGCAACAATTAGGAGCAAATACAGCTGAAATTGAAGCTTTTATTGAATATATTAATAATGGAAATTCAGTTGAAGCTGCATTTGATAAGATTAATATTTCTGATTCAGCTAAAAACTTTGTGAAATTTACAATTGAACAAGTAAATTCAAATCAATTACATATCATTGCGGCTGTTTTTACGTTTGGTCGTGAAGATTTAATTCCGGATATGTTTCTTGAAATTGTAAAAAATATAGGCTCTTCAACAGATGTAAATATCAGTAAATTAATTTATTATCTTGAACGACATATAGAAATTGACGGTGGAGAACACGGACCAATGTCACTTCAGATGATCCATGAATTATGTGGTGATGATCTACAAAAATGGGATGAAGCAATTAAAGCGAGTAAAGAGGCATTGAATTACCGAATTGCTTTATGGGATGGAATTAATAACGAAATCGTTAATAGAAATTAGCATACTATTAAATATTTTTAAGTGATTCTTTAGATGAAAAAAATCATTATTTCACTTTTTATTTTTCTTTCAACTACAACTTTTTGTCAGGTTTTAACAGGGAAAATAATAGATTCACAAGGGATTGAAATCCCGTTTGTAACCATTCGAATAGAAAATACAAGTTACGGAACTCTTTCCAATGCAGGTGGAAATTATCAATTGGAGGTAAAAAAAGGGAAACAAGTCATTAAGTTTTCTTTAGAAGGGTATGAAAGTAGATTAGATACTTTTGAAATTGTCAATCAAACCACAATACACGATCTTGTTTTAAATGAATTAACTAACCAAATTGATGAGGTTGTTGTAATTCCTACTTCAGCGAAAGAAAGAGGAAAGGAAATTATGAAACAAGTAATCGAAAAAAGAAGTTATTTTCAAGAATTACTAGCAAATTATTCGTGTGACACCTATTGTTTTTCGTCTTTGGAAAAAGAAAAAAGAGATAGTTTGATTAAAGAATTGGTAATTGGTAAAGAAAAATTAAATATTATCGAATGGAGGGCAAAAACTTCTTACGAAGCAACTACACATTTTAAAGATGAGTTTTATGCTTTTAATGATTTTGCTGATCCTAGCAATGAATCTAGTATGTTTGAAGTTCCAAATGAAGGAGCATTTGGTGATGAAACAATAAATTTGGCACCACAAAGTAAAGTTAATTCCAATCCTTATTTATTTGTCAATGGTATAAAGGATGCTCATTTTTCTATTTTAGATAATGTTATCGTTGCTCCTAAATTAACACAAAATCCAATAATCTCACCGTTAGCATTTAATGCTTTTGTATATTATAATTTTTACCTCGAAAAGACCTTTTTTGACTCTTTAAATCAAATGGTATATGAAATTAAAGTAAAACCAAAATTTGATTATGAAGCCTTATTTTCAGGTAGTATTTTTATCAAAGATCAAAGCTGGGAGTTAATTTCCTATAACTTATCAATCAATCCGAAAGCATTGTTGTTTTTTAAAGATATTCATATCATCTGTGATTATCAAAAATCAGGCGAACATCTAGTCCCTGTAAGAAAAGAATTTGTTTATACCATTAAAGAAGATAAAACACTAATTAATGGAATGATACGAGTTTCTCATGCTGATTACACTTTTGATTTAAGTAAAAAAAGTTCGAAATTTTGGTTAGAAACTGCTACTTATACTACCGATGCTTTTGATAAAGATTCGAGTTATTGGAACGAAAAACGACCTTTTTCACTTAAAGATTTTGAGAAAAATTTTATGCACGAACAAGACAGTATTATTCGATATCACGAAACAGACGAATATTATAGATCAAGTGATAGTGTTCGAAATAAATTTAATTTATTATCAACTATTTTTGGCGGTTTTTCTCATGTTAATTCTTTTAAAAAATATGAATTTACAACGATACCTTTGATTGTTCAAGTTAATCCTTTTGGAGTTGGGGGTTTTAGGTACCGATTTGGTGTTTCTTATCAAAAAGAATTTCTAAACGGTAAAAAAATACATGTTGAACCGTTATTTGATTATGGTTTTTTGAACAAAGATTTGAAAGGATCATTTGGTGGTGCTATGATGTATAATCCCCTCAATTTTTCAAAATTTGGATTTAATATAGGTGATACGTATGATTATATTGGAGGTACTCAAAATATTTTGAATGTTTTTATTCCAAAAAATAGGGTACGTAATCAAAAAATAGAACTAACTTTTTCAAGAGAACTATTCAATGGATTGTATCTTAAAAATTCTTTATTTTATTCGAATAGAAAAACCATTGATAACATTAAATTTCCTGGTTGGATAAATGAATACGACACAATAAATCCACAGCAAATATTTTCTTTTGATCCCTATAAAGTTTTGCTTCTAACTTTTGAATTTGAATACCATATTCAGTCAAAATATATGATTCGTAAAGGCAAAAAAATAGTTTATGGTTCACCATGGCCAACATTTTATTTAACGTATAAAAAAGGAATTCCATCAGTGTTCAATTCTAATACTAATTTTGATTATGCCCAATTTAAAATTCAAGACGATATTAATCTTCGTTCTTTTGGGACTTCTAAATTCTTATTGGAATCTGGGATGTATCTCCAGAAAAAAGACTTGAGAGATATTGAGTATAAGTATTTCCGTCCTTCAGACTATAATTTTTTCTCAAACCCGATTAATTCACTTCAATTATTAGATACTTCATTACGAACTCCAAATAATTATTTACAAATTAATTTTATACATCATTTTAATGGATTTTTCTTAAATAAAGTTTGGGGAATCAATAAATTAAAATTGGAAGAATCAGTTGGAGGTAGTTTTTTAACTATACCTGTATCAAATTTTACTCAAGCTGAATTTTATCTTGGCCTTGAACGAAGATTACATATCAAACAACAATTATTTAAAATAGGCTTTTATTTTGTAACAAGTAATAGTAATTTAGGTAACGCAAACTACCATTTCAAGATTGGCATAAATTCGTTTAATAATTTTACAAATAAATGGGATTACTAAGACAGTTTCAAATAATTATTTTTAGTCACTTTATATTTAGCTTTATTTTTATCACCCATTACGCTAAAAACACCAATTTCTACTCCTTTTTTTAAATCTCTGCTTGCTGATGCGGTTGAAATATCTTTAAAAATATTCATATACTCTTTTCTAGAAAATTCTATTTTACAAATCGTGGAGAAATAATCAATACGATCGGTATCTTTTAAAATACGATTATTATAATTTAATAATTGTTGAAGAGAAGTGTCTATCACACCTAATTGATATTCAATGAATAAAGTAAGGTCTTTCTTTGCAAGTAAAGCTTTATATTCTTTTTGAGAGTTTACAATTACATTCTCAAAAGCTAAAAATTCAAAAACAGGGAATTCTGAATTTAAAATCAACCGCTGCCACAAACGAGCTATTCTTCCATTTCCATCTTCAAATGGCTTTAAAGTTTGAATATGGTAGTGAACAACGCAACTTTTTATAAATGCTAAATCATCTGAATTTTTGAGGTATTCAAATAATTCATTCATTATAGAAGAAATAGTTTCATCTTGTTTTTTATACTTTCCTGAATTTACAGAGACACTAGCTGTTAATTCTGAATGAATTGCTAAAAATGATTTATCAGTATTAAATTTAATTTTTGATAGTTTATCATATACATTAGAAGTATTTACAACTTCTTTCACTTCCTTTTCAAAACCGACTATTTTTTTATTATTTAAAATTCCTTCCACCTTTATGAAAGGTAGTTTATTTCCGTCTAATAATAATGTAGTATAGATACTATTTATTTTATTTTCTTTCAAAAATGAATTTGATTGATGTTCTAAATAATTTGCTTTAATTTCTCCAATTTTTATTGATATTGAAGTAATTAAATTTAATATTTTAGAATTTATAGTGTAATTGTTATTCATAATATAAAATCATTTGATAGTATCAAATATAGATAAATATTTATATTATTTGATATTTAGAGTGAAAATTTATATTACATTTTTATAAGGTGTACCTTATAAAATTACATTTTATGTAAAATAGTAAGGTGTACCTTATAAATTTGCTATTTTTACATAATAGTAAGATGTGTCTTATAAAATTGCTATTTTTACAAAAAAGTAAGGTTGATCTTATAAAAGTTTGAGATATGATTGATAATATTCAAAGTATAGCACGTTATAATTTTTGGGATGGGGCTCCAAAATTAGGTTTTTTACGATCCAATTATCTTAAAAAATTAATCTCATTTGAACAGAGTTCATTGATTAAAGTGTTGGTTGGACAAAGAAGGGTAGGTAAAAGTTTTATTTTAAGACAATACATTGATCATCTAATAAAATCTGGAGTAGAAGCTAGAAATACGTTGTATATCAATCTGGAATATACCAATTTTGAATTTATTTCAACTCATACAGATTTAGCTAATTTAATAGATACTTATTTTGATGAATTTAAAATAAAAGGTAAATTACATTTATTCATAGATGAAGTTCAACGAATAGATCAATGGGAGAAAATAATTAATTCCTTATCACAAGATTATACAAGAGATATAGCAATCTATATTACTGGTTCAAATTCAGAAATGCTTTCAGGAGAATTATCTTCACTTTTGTCTGGAAGATATGTGAAGTTTACAGTTTTTCCTTTTAGTTTTGATGAATATGTAGGTTTTAATAGTATAGAAAAATCTCGGGCAAACTATATCGATTATCTTCAAAATGGTGGATTACCCGAATTATCAAATTTGCCAAACGAAGAAACGAAACGCTTTTATTTAGTTGCCTTACAAGACACTATTTTATTAAGAGATATTGTTCAACGTTATCAAATAAAAGATACTGGTTTACTGCTAGATATTTTTAGTTACTTGGTGAATAATTTTTCTACCTTATTTTCGATAAATAATGTAATCAATTACTTTGGGAGTAAAAATAGAAAAACAAACTACGAAACGGTATCAAAATATATTCAATACCTTCAAAATACCTTTATCATCCATAAATGTGAACGATTTGATTTAAAGGGAAAAGAACTTTTAGGTGGTAATGTTAAATATTATGTAAACGATTTAGCTTTTAAAAATTTATTATTTTCTGGAAATACGCATGGTCAAGGTTATTTATTGGAAAATTTGGTTTACATCACTCTATTAAATCATGGTTTTCAAACGTATGTAGGAACTATGCGCGATAAGGAGATAGATTTTGTAGCTATTAAAAATGATGTAACTATTTATATACAAGTTACTTATAGTTTAGAAGATGATTCGACTGCAAAAAGAGAATATTCCGCTTTTTCAAGTATAAAAGATCATTATGAAAAATGGATTGTCAGTTTAGATGATATTCCGAAAAAGATACAAAATGGCATAAGAAATGTTGTAGCTTGGGAGTTGGATGATTTATTAGATCGGTTATAAATTTTATTAAAACATATTGTATTTCTTCTAATTTTAACTAACTTCAGTAAAGAAATTTATTTACTAATCAGTTAAATCACTATGGAATTAGAGTTATTACAACAGAAAATTTATGAAATAAGAGGTCAACGAGTAATGTTAGATTATGATCTAGCTGCTCTTTATGAGGTTGAAACACGTATTTTAAATCAAGCTGTTAAAAGAAATTTAGATATTTTTCCTGAAGACTTTATGTTTCAATTAACAGAAGAAGAATGGAATATTATGTCATCACAATTTGTGATGACATATAAATCTAAAAGACCGAA